>JAJECW010000147.1 GCA_022821865.1 Pseudomonadales bacterium | reverse complement strand
CGGCTGCAAATCCGCTCCCGTCCACGCCCCCGGCCGCTCGATTTCGTTGCATATCCACCAATATTCGCCTCAATCGACCGGCCGGGGGCGCGGCGATAGCGAATTTTCGCTTTCGCGAATTCCTGTGGCGCAGGCTCCTAGAAAGTTTCTATCACGCTTTCGGCGACGACGACCTGCTGTTGATCGTGGATCTCCCCGATGACGAGGCCGACACGGCTTTTTCGATGTTCGTCAGCGCCGCGGCCGCTGGCCGTAACCTGACGCTTCAGGCATGCTACGGACATGTTTTCCACAGACGTGTCCGTTCCGCTCTGGCTGTATCTCATCCTGCTCGGGCTGGCGGCTTATGCCGCGGTCATGAGCATTCTCTTCCCCGGCGTGCGCTGGTATCTGCGCCGCCGGCTCAACATTGCCGTCGACCGCATCAACACCAGCTTGCAGATCAAGATCCGGCCGCTGCAGCAAACCCGGCGCCAGGTGCTGATCGACCAGTTGATCTTTGACCGGGACGTGCTGGCGATGCTGGAGAAGACTTCCCACGAGCGGGATATCCCGCGGGAGGTGCTGCAGCAGCGGGTACGCACTTTCGCCCGGGAGATCGTGCCGGCGTTCAATGCCTATATCTACTATCGGGTTTTCTACTGGCTCGCCAAGAGCGTTTCGCGCTTCGTCTATCGCATCCGCGTCGGCGCTTCGCATCCCGAGCGTTTGCAGCAACTCGACCCGGAGTCGACGGTGGTTTTCGTCATGAACCATCGCAGCAATATGGACTACATTCTGGTCAGCTATCTCGCCGCGGAACGCGCGGCGCTGTCTTACGCGGTTGGCGAATGGGCGCGGATCTTTCCGCTGGAAACGATGATCCGGGCCATGGGCGCGTTCTTCGTGCGCCGGGACTCCCGCGACCCGCTCTATCGCAAGGTGCTCGAACGTTACATCCATCTGGCCACGGGCAACGGCGTCTGCCAGGCGATGTTTCCGGAAGGCAGGCTCAGCCGCGACGGGCGGCTCGGCGAAGCCAGGCTCGGCTTTCTCGATTACATCCTGCGCCATCACGACTGGCAGCGCGACCGCGGCGTGGTGTTCATCCCCGTCGCCATCAATTACGACCACATCCTCGAAGACAGCAATCTGCTCGACTGGGACGACCGGGCGAAACATCCTTCCGCCGGCGAGCATCTCAAGCGTCTCTGGCGTTTCTTGCGCCGCAACCTGTTTGTCGGACCGCGGGAGCGCTTTGCCCGCTACGGCTACGCCAGCGTCAATTTCGGCGAGCCGCTGGACATGCGCGAGTATTGCGGGGAACGCGGGCTCGCCCTGAATCACCTCGAAAAAGAGCAGCGCATTCGCCATGTGGCGGAAATTGCCGAACTGATGATGCGGCGCCTGCATCATGTCATGCCGGTGCTGCCTGCCCCGCTGGCTTCCCTCGCCTTGTTGCGGCGCCCGGACGAAGCGATGACTTCGCTCGAGATCGCCGGCGCCTGCGATGACATCATCGACGAGATGATCGCCCGCGGTTCGCCGATGAAGAAATCCGAAAAGCCGCGCCCGCGCACCGTGCAGAACGTTTTGCGTCTGATGCGGGAACATGGGCTCGTGCTGGAGGAGGACGATCATTTCCGCATCAATCCGGACAACATGAGGTTGCTGGAGTTTTATGCCAACTCGATACGGCCCCTGGACTGACGGCGGGAGCGCGAACACGGTCCGGACCCGATGACCGGGCGCATCGCGAGTTTCTGCCTGTCCCGGCGGCATGCGCTTTTCTGGGCCGGCGTCATCGGCAGCCTGCTGCTCGCGGGGGGCGTGCCCAGACTCGGTTTCGACAGCTCGCTCGATTCACTGCTGACGCGCAGCGATCCGTATCTCGACGAGCTGGACTTGCTCGAAGCCGAATTCCCTCAGACAACCGAAATCGTCTTCGCCTTCCTGGCGCCGGAAGGCGAAAGCATTTTCACCAGAGGCCGTTTGCGGGCGATCGACGCCCTGCGCGAACGTTACCGTGAGATTCCCCTGGCCGGCCGTCATTCTTCGTTGCTCGACTACTATTCGCCGCGCAATCTGCGACGGCTGTTCGCAGCCGATTTCCGGGACTACGGCGAAGCCGAACTGGCCGGTCTGGCGCGAACCGCGCAAGCGGACGAGCTGCTTACCGGCAATCTGCTCGCCGCCGACGCCAGTCTCGCTTTCACGCGCATTCGTCTGAACGCCGAATTCGCGGACGAGGCGCAACGGCTCGACGCCGCCCGGGAAGCCCTGCGCTTGCGCGATGAATTACGGGAAGAGTTTCCAGAGCTGGAAATCCATATCAGCGGTGAAGTCCTGCTCGAATATTCCAGCCGGCAATCCATGCTCGACGACCTCGGCGGCCTGCTGCCGTTCGTGATCCTGGCCTGCATTCTCGCGATCTGCGGCTTCTTCCGCTCGGTGCGGGCGGGCTTCGCCATCCTCGCCCATACCCTGCTGACCTTGCTTTGCGCTCTGGGTACGCTCGGTCTGGCCGGATTCTCGTTCAATACCGTAACGGCAGTCGCGCCGGTCGTCATCGTCGTCGTTTGCGTGGCGAGCAGCGTCCATGTGATTTCGATCTACCGGCAAGGCCTGCTGCGCGGGATGCCGGAGGCGGAAGCGATGCGTTTCAGTCTCATGCATAACATCCGCCCGGTAACGCTGGCTGCATTGACCACGGCCATCGGCTTCGCGTCGCTGAATCTGAGTTCCTCGCCGGCAATCTCGGACTTCGGCAGCACCGTCGCGATCGGCATCGTGTTTTCCTGGCTGCTGACCGCCGCCCTGCTGCCGAGCCTGCTCATCCGGCTGATCAAGACCGGAAACGGTGCAAGTGACGGCGATCTTCTGCACAAGGCGATGAACCGAGTCGTCACTATAGGCCGGCGCAGGGACCGGCAACTGTTCTGGTTCTGTTCGGCATTCGCGGTAGCGGGAATCAGCATGCTGCCGCTCAACGAAACCGACTTCAATCGACTCGATTTCATCAGCGACGCCGCGGGGTTGCGCGACTATTTCGACGCCGTCGGCGAGCGCCTCGACCGCGGTCCGTCGATCAGCTACGCCGTCGATGCGGGCGTCCGGGACGGCGCCATCGATCCCGCGTTTCTGGCCCGGATGGAAGCATTGCTCGACTGGCTGGGAGAGCGGGACGAGATCGAATCCACCGCCAGCGTGGTGGAGTTGCTGAAAACCGTGAACGAAATGCGCTACAACGACCCGGACGCCTACCTGTTGCCTGAGGATTCCGAAACCATCGGGAATTATCTGCGGGCCTACCGCTTTGTACAGAATCTCGATTTTCCGCTGTCGAATTTCCTCAGCAGCGACCGGTCTATCGCCGCCCTTACGGTCAACGCCCGGCCGATGTCCAATCAGGAACTGCTCGACCTGGACGCCCTGATCGACGCCCGTTTCGAACAGACGTTTTCCGATGCCACCCTGGTCCACGGCAGCGGCCTGCTGGTATTCGCGCGCATGGACGAGCGCGTGACGGTGGAACTGCTGCAAGGCTACTCGCTCAGCCTGGCCCTGATCACGCTCACCCTGATTTTCGGCCTGGGAAGCTTGTATTTCGGCATACTCAGCATCATTCCCAATCTACTGCCTGCCGCGATCGTGTTCGGATTCTGGGGTCTGCTCGTCGGTACGCTCGACCCGTTCGTGATGATGCTGTTCAGTATCAGTATCGGGCTGGTGGTCGACGATACCGTTCACGTGCTGACCCACTACCTCGCGAAGCGGCGCGAAGGCGAAGACATTCAGGCCGCCGTCGCCCACGCGATCCGCACAGCGGGGCCGGCATTGACGATCACAACGCTGGTGCTGACCCTCGGCACGACCTTCCTGATGGCCGCGAGCACCTTCTATTTCCAGCAGGCCGCCCGGCTGCTGGTGCCCATCGTGGTGCTGGCATTGTTGCTGGACGTGTTCTATCTTCCCGCGATATTGCGGCGATTCGACAAATTCCGCAGCCTTGCAAGGGCTGGCTGATCGCCTTCCACAGGAGAACCTTCAATGAGCGATAACGAGAAAAGCGGAATTGACCGCAGGACTTTCACCAAACTGGGCGTGGGCGCTGCCGCGGCCCTGGGGGCCGCCTCGCTGGCGCGAGCGCAATCCCCGGCCTCGGAACTTGAATCCGAGTTCCTGATGGAGTTGCTGCTCGACGTGGCCGGGCAGATCGATACCGGTCATACGCGCATCGCGCCGGTTACCGGCGGGACTTTCAGCGGACCCGGGCTGAACGGAACCGTCCTGTCCGGCGGCGCCGACTGGATCACCCAGGTCTCGGGCCATTCCGCGCTCGATGTGCGCATCACGCTCGAAACCGACGACGGCGCCCATATCTACATGACCTACCGGGGTATCGTGCATAACGGCGAGAACGAACTCTACTGGCGCGTGACGCCGCTGTTCAGCACCACCTCGGAAGAGTACGACTGGGTGAACCACATCATCTGCGTCGGCAAGAGCAAGCAGGTGGAAGGAAAGGTGGCTTACGACATGTTCCGGATTTTGTGATTGCCCCAAACTGCCATTCCGCGCGGAGCGAAGCGCAGTCGCAGAATCTCATTGGAGATTCTGTGAAGTTGTGCATGCCGTCCATGGCGCGACTGTTGCAGCCAGTCTCGACCTCCTGTCGAGCCGTTCGACCCTCGAAAAGCTGGACCGAATGGAGCCTGGGAGCCTGCGCCGTAGGAATTCGCGAAAGCGAAAATTCGCTATCGCCGCGCCCCCGGCCGGTCGGTTGAGGCGAATATTGGCGGATATGCAACGAAATCGAGCGGCCGGGGGCGTGGATGAGAAATGACGGCGCAAGCCATACTCTCCACAACGGATGGCGCCTCTCGCGGCGCTTGATCGCCGGCGGGCAGCGTCGAACTCACCGGGCCGGTCAACACCGATCTGTCGTCGATAAGTGGCCTCCGACCCCCGATTGAGTCCCATTGTCCACCCCTTTAACATGCCCAAACTTCACATCCGACAGGAAACCGTCATGACATCATCCCAACAAGACCACTTTCTCCTGGTCGGCGCCGGCGGCCGCGAGGCTTCCTTCGCCCTCAAGCTGGCCGAAGACTCGCGGGTATCCGCCTTCGTCTCGCACAACAACCCCACGATTCTCGAATGCGTCACGACAACCGGCGGGAAAACCCACGTTGGCGACGTCTGCGACCCGGATGCCGTCACCGGGTTCGCCCTGCTCTCAAAAGCCAATTACGCTTTCGTCAACGCCGACGAGCCGCTCGCCCACGGCATCGTCGACAAGCTCACCGATGCGGGTATCCGGACCATAGGCGCCACCCGTGCGGCCTCGCGCATCGAGTGGGACAAAATCCACGCCATGCTTCTGATGCAATCCGTCTCACCGGAATGCACGCCCCGTTACGAAATCGTCAAAACTCCCGATGACATTACTCCCGCCCTCGATACCTTCCAGGAACTGGGTCTTGACATCGTCGTGAAGCCTCAGGGCCTCACCGGCGGAAAAGGCGTCAAGGTCATGCCCGAACATCTCTCCGATTACCAAGCCTGCGCAGACTACACCGCCGAACTCCTCTCCTCGCGCCCGGGTGAAAAAGTGCTCCTCGTCGAAAAACTGACCGGTATCGAATTCACAATCATGGGCATAACCGACGGCGACAACCTGGTGATGTCTCCGGCAAGCTACGACTACCCCTTCCGCTATGAGAACGACACAGGACCGGGGACCGGAGGCATGGGATGCTTCACCGCCGCCGAAAAGAAACTCCCCTTTCTCACTGACAACGACATACAACAGTGCCGCGAAATCATGCATGCCATCATCCGCCGCCTGGCCGAATCCGGAACACCCTTCTCCGGTGTCCTCAACGGCGGGTTCTTCAAAACTGTCAAAGGCATCCGTTTCATGGAATTCAACAGCCGATTTGGCGATCCGGAGGGCCTCAATATCCTTGCGATACTCCAACAACCATTTTCCGGCGTCCTCCGGGCCATCTGGTCACGCACGCTCACCGATATCGACTTCATTCCCGAAGCCAGTGTAATCAAATACCTGGTAGCTCCCGAATACCCCTGCAAAAGTCCTTCGGCAACCAGGTTCAAACTCGATATCACCGGCCTCCGATCCCTGGACCTCAACCTCTTTTTCGGCGCCTGCGAACAGATCGACTCCCACACTTTTCAAACCCTGGGTTCCTCTCGCGTACTTGCGATCGGCGCGACAGCGTCCGACATCGCCGAAGCATCCGAACGCATCAACCAGGGCATTGATCAATTCGTCAGGGGGCAACTCGAGTACCGCAGAGACATCGGATCCCGGGAAGACGTCGATCGACTCATATCCATCGCCCTCCCTTGGAATACCAATCCGGAGAACACCTGATGTATACTGGCTTCACCAGCGCCTTCCGTCGGCGCATCCCCGAAGCGGCCTTTGTCCGGCCCTTCGGGGCCGTCAGACCGCTTCCTGTCCTTTACGGGAGAATGAAATGAATGATACGTCTGGCAAGACCACGAACGTCCATGCCGTCAGCAATGGTCAACTGCTTGGCGTTCTCACGGTGTTCATCGCACTCGCGGGATTTGGGATTTGGGCCGTCGATTCGAAATTCGATGCCCTGGACTCCCGATTCGATGCCATGGATATCCAGTTTGAAGCCACCAACACCAGAATCGACGACGTCAATTCACGCATTGACAGCCTCAATTCACGCATTGACAGCCTCGAAACCAGATTTGAAGATCTGCAAAACAGATTCCAGGGTCTTCAATCCACAGTACACGAGCTCTCGATCAGGGTCGCCCGCATGGAAGGCACTTTGGGCATCATAGTCGATGAGATCATCGTTGAACAACCCGCATCCACCACTGACAACGGTGTCGCCCAGCAATAGTTCGACACGGCGGCGCCGCCCATGCGGCGGCGCCGGCATTCCCCCACCCCCACAACGAACAAGGCAAACCGGGCGCCGCAGCGGTCCCTACCACGCCAGCCAGCCCGATTCCCTGCACAAGCACATTTCCCTCGCGCCATGCGAAACGACCCGAAAAACATGCCCGATATAGCTGCGCTTTTCGTCGGCTTCGCGCGGAATGACAGAACCTTGGCTTAGTCCCCGCCCTGGTCCTCGAACTTCCAGCTAACGGCGCCGAAGAACATCTCGTCCCAGCTTTCGTTGCCCCAGTCCACGGCGCGGTCGGGGTTGGGGTTGTTCGGATTCCTGTCCGAGTTGTCCCAGGCCGCCACCGCGGTGATCTTCGTTCCGGCCGGAACGAACTTGGGTTCCTCGTAGGTATAGCTCAACTGCCAGTTGTAGTTGTACCTGGCGATGTTGATCAGTTCCTCGCTGCTGCCGTCGGGATAATCCGCGTAGAAGCGCATGTACTTGCCGCGGAAATGCATGTGCGGCAGATAGCTGTGAATTTTCGCGTCGCGCTCGATGACGATGCTCGCGGTCTGCTCGAAGGCCGGATCATGCGGAGGAATCGTGGTCCAGGTGTTGGGAAAGACACAGGCGCATCGTCCGCTCATTCTTTCTCTGGGCACCTCTCCTTCCGGGTAGAACCACAAACCGAGTTCGCTGCGGTCAACGGTCTCGCGTCCGTTGGGCGTGTAGTGCATGTTGAGATGCAGCACCGAGCCGTCCTTGATCAGGCCGCCGGTATTGGGCGGCGCCAGGTCGGGCGTGTCGCCGGGGATGTACGCGGTGATGTCCGCCTTGTCCGGATGCCTCTCTCCGAGAAAGCCGCCCCGGCGACCCAGTTCTTCAGGATAATCCAGCCGATTTACCGTGTGGTGCAATACGGTCCGATCGCCGGCGATGATCTGGCTTCCCCGGAGCCAGCGGTCCTGTCCCAGTTCCATGGGGACTTCAACGTTCACGAACACGCCGTTGCCGGTGGCCGGAACTGTGGTGGCTGGAATGTCCAGCACCAGATCCGGCTCGCCGAAGGCCCATTTGGACTCGGGCCAGGTCAGTTCCGCCAGCGGGTCGCTGTCGCCGTCGATGGGCGCGCCGGCTTCGACCCAGGCAATCATGTTGCGCAGGTCTTCGCGGTTGATCAGGCGGTCGTTGATGAACTCGCCGATATGTCCGTCGATCTGGCCCGGAGGCATGCGGCGCGTCATCAGCACTTCGCGAATCATCGGCGACCAGCCCCGCACCATGGTGTGGCTGTCCATGGCGAATGGCGCCACGCCGCCGGCCCGGTGGCAGGTTGCGCAGTTTTCGGCGATGACCGGCGCAATGTCCGCGGTATAGGAGGGAACACCCGAATCGGGATAGCTGACTTCAGACCCGCTAGTGGCGATCAGCGGCTTGCCGACTTCCCCGCCGGCAAGCAATTCGTCGATCGCGGCGCCAGCGCCCGTGGCTGAACCGCGGTATTCGACCCGAAAGGAATTCGGATCGTACAGCAGCACTTCACCGGTGCGCTCGATGCCCATGGCCTCGGAGACGACTTGCGAGTCGTCCATCAGCACGGGAAGCGCCACATCGCGCTGGTCGAGCCAGGCCTGCACCGCTTCGCGGTTGAGCCGGCCCATGGGGTTGATCATCATGAATTCGACCCGCTGCCCATCGTAGCGCCGATGCAGTTCGAGATACTCCGCCAGCGCGGCATCGGCGGCCTCGCTGTCGTTCGCCTGCACCAGAAAGGCGATCAGTTCGTGGTCTCCGTACCAGCTCATGCCATGGTGGTAACCCGTCTGGTCGAGCAGCGAGAAATCACCGACCCGGTCCTGCGCCGCCGCGCCGGCCGCCAGTGGCAGCGCCAGCAGGGCCAGCAATCGAAACATGCCTGATCTGATCATCGAGTAGTCCTCTATGATTTCACTATGCGCGGCGGGGCCCGCCACGAAGTCCAACATCTGATTGTACGAAGTACGCGAACAGCCTTCAATAAATCCGAAAGGCCGTATGCCGTCCAATTGTGACAATGCGTTACGTGGAAATTTCCCGCAGCCAGCCGGAAATTGCCCGGCCGATCTCGTCGGGGGAATCTTCCTGCAGGAAGTGGTTGCCGGAGACGGTGACTTCCCGCTGGAAGGGCCAGGCGCGGCAGAATTCGCGCTGGGGGCCGATGAGGATGGCGCCAGGCCTGGCATTGATGAACAGTTTGG
>JAJECW010000085.1 GCA_022821865.1 Pseudomonadales bacterium | reverse complement strand
TGTTTCAGGCGGGCAATCAGGTCGTTCACATCATCGATCCGGAGAACGAACTCGCCGAAACCGACGAATCGGACAACCGCAGCGAGCCGGTCGCGATCGACGGGGAGACGCCGCCGAAGTTCCGGGTGACCTTTATCCCGGTGCAGTACTCCGACGGAGACCCCTGGATAACCGAAGCCGATCTCGACGATCTCATGCGGGGAACAAGGACTTTACTACCCATCGCGGACGATTTCGAGGCGCGGCTCGGCGAGCCCTTATGGATTGGGCCGAGCCATCCCCACACGGCACTGGGCCGGATTCTGGAAAGATGGAACCTTGAAGCGGAAGAAAACGAGTTCTTTCACGGCATCTCCGACGGCCTGGCGCGGGGCACGGCGTTTCTTGACGCCAGGGTGGCGTTGAGCAGCGCTTCGATTTTCGGCACGATTCCCCATGAATTCGGCCACAACCTGAGTTTGATGCACACCTCCGGTTGCGGCGCCGACGGTCCGGACCTGGAATATCCCCGTCCCAACGGACGATTGGCTTCGGGCCGGGCGGGATGGGACCCGGACTGGCGGCGCTGGGCTACGGGCGACGAGGATCACGACGGAACCTATATCTCCGATCTCATGTCCTATTGCGGCGATGGGCATTTCATTTCGAACTACAACTACAGCAAGCTGGTCGACTACTGGCTCGCCCAGGGAATCCGCACTTCCACCAGCATGGTCGCCAGCCTCGCGGCGGGGGAGGACGACGACGCCGGGGCGATACCGGGCGTGGATTCTCGCCGGAGCGCGGTATCGCCGGCAAGCGGCGGAAGCCTGGCGTTGTCGGGCGTGATCGACGATGCCGAAGTCTGGCGTCTGGATCAGGCGCGGTTGTCCGAAAAAGCGCCGCGGCAATCCGCGCAGCATGGCGACTACACGCTCCTGCTGCTCGACAGCGCGGGCGTCCGGCTCTATGCCGAGCCCCTGGCGGTCATGCATATCAAGGAGAATGGGGGCCGGATGTGGGCCGCCCGCACGCCCTTGCCGCTGCGCCGGGCGGAAGAAATCGTCATTGTCGATGCGGAGGGAAGCGAAGTGCTTCGCCAGAGTTTGCCCGAGTTCGGGGACAGCGGAACGGTCGCGGCGGCGATAATCGGCCCCGCGGAAGACGATGGCGCCAACTCGCTGACGGGCACTGCAACTTCCGCGGTGACTTCCGGCGGCGCCATCGACGGCAATGGCTGTTCCAACGGCGACTTCATCGACAATCCCGGCTCCCAACCCCGTCTGGTTGCCGACTGTGAAGCGCTGGTGAGCTTCGCGAATTCGCGCATCGCGGCGAATCAGGCGCCGGACAACCATGCGGTTCGGCAATGGGGCGCGGGCTCGCAGCGGAAACTGGCCGATTGGCGGGGGATCGAGGTCGCCGGCGGCAGGGTTCGCAAGATCGATCTGGCGGGCAGCAAGCTGCGCGGCCGGGCGCCGGCGGAATTCGCGCGGCTTGACGCGCTGGAAGAGTTGTATCTGCAAAACAACAACTTGTCTGGTCTGATTCCCCGGGAGTATGGGAATTTCTCCGGGCTCGAAATTCTGAATCTTGGCTCCAATCTGCTCGACGGCCCCCTTCCTCTGGCGCTGACGCGGATTTCCAGCCTCAGGGAACTTTCGCTGCACTGGAACAAATTGGCGGGGCCAATCCCGCCCGAATTGAGCAATCTGCGTCAATTGCGCAAGCTGGACCTGCTGCAGAATCGGTTTTCGGGCGCCATTCCGGTGGAATTGGCGCAGCTTGCCGAACTGGACCGGTTGGATCTGTCTTACAATGGCTTGACCGGCGTCATTCCGCCGGAGTTGGGTTTGTTGCGGAATCTGGAATCGCTGGCCCTGGCTGGAAACCGTTTGAGCGGGCCGCTTCCGAAGGAACTCGCCCGCTTGCGCAAGTTGCATGGCCTTGTCCTTGCGAATAACGAACTCACCGGACCCATCCCGTCCGTCTACGGTGAGTTCCCCGCCATGACATTCATGACTCTCGACCAAAACAGACTCACGGGAACGATCCCGGTGGAATTGGCTCGACTTCCCAATCTGGACTGGCTGGATCTGCAATACAATCGACTGCGCGGTCGGATTCCCTGGCAATTTCGGGAACGTCTCAAAGACAGGCCCTGGATGACGCTAAGGACGAACGGCAACATGATCGGCGGCTACCAGCCGCCTCCCGGGCGGGGGGAGAATCCGGCGTATTCGTCGAACCCGGCAAGCAACGGCAATGCCTCGCACCATTCCGTCGCCTGGTACCAGGGGCCGCCGATCCTGGAATGGAACTGGGCCGGCCAGCGCCGCGACCGCCATACGCCGATTCTGGGGCGCTGGGCGGCGCTTGCGGTCAGCGTGGATCACGAGGTGGAAACCCCGCCGCCGGTTATTACCCGGGTGCTTGGTCCGGACGACGCCGTGCTCGCCGGGAGCCTGGACCTGGCCGCGCCGCCGGTCACGGAAGAGACCGGCCAGGGCCGGTGGCGCAGCGAATACGTGTTTTACCTGCCGGGCGAATTGTATCGGGAAGGCAACCGGGTCGCGCACGTTATCGACCCGGACAATGTGCTCGCCGAAACCAACGAAAACGACAATGTCAGCCGGGCGGTGCCCCTGCGCGGCGAAGCGGTTCCGAGGTTTCGAGTTACCTTCGTTCCCATACAAATCGAGAACAAGGGGGCGGAAGTCTGGTGGGAAAACACCGACCCGGAAGAGCTGATGCAAGGCATTCGCGCGCTGATGCCCATCGCCGACGACTATGAGGCGCGAATCGGGCCGCCAATGCCCACGGAAGCGCAGTACATCGGTCAGGCGGTCCAGGATCTTCTCGCGCTCTGGAACCTTCAGGCCGAGCCGGACGAGTTCTACCACGGGATTACCGACCTCACCGCGGGCGGGCTGGGTTACACCGGCGGCCAGGTGGGTCTGAGCACCCGCTCGATCCTGCGGATCATTCCCCACGAGGTCGGCCACAACATGAGCCTTGACCATGCGCCGGGATGCAGAGCGGCATACGTGGATCCCGACTATCCATGGCCCGACGGCGAACTCGGCCCCGGGCGGGGCTGGGATCTCAACCTGCGACGATTCGCCACCCGGGAAAGCGGCCAATACACCGACATCATGTCCTATTGCGGACACGATCAGTTCATTTCGGATTACCACTACGGGCTCGCCAGCGAGCACTGGCGGACCGTGGAGTTGGGGTCCGGGGACGGTGAGCCGGCAAGTCGAAATCCCGTCGCCGGCGAAGACCGGGCTTCCGGTCCACCCCTGGCGGAGGACTCGATCCAGCAGCCCGCGGCGGATGCCGGCGCCTTGGCCCTTGCCGGCGAAGTCGACGCCGCGGGCCAATGGCGCCTGATCCAGTCGCAATACTCGCCGAAAGCGCCGCGCCGGCCCCGGCGGGACGGGGAATACACCCTGCTGCTGTTCGACAGCGCCGGCGTGCGGCTGTACGCCGAGCCGCTGGCGCTGATGTTTCCGGGAGAAGGGGACGGCGCCCTGTGGGCCGCCCGCACGCCGATTCCCCTGCGGGTCGCCCGGGAGATCGTCATTCTTGACCCGGATGGCAACGAAGTACTACGGGAAGCCTTGCCCGACCTGCGGAACTGAAACCGGCTCTTGGGAGGGAGCTTGCGGCGCGGCTAGCCGGTGATCTGACTGCGGCAGCTGTCAGTCGCTGGCCTGCATCCGCTCCCGGGCGCGGCCGGCGCTGAGGATGTTGGGGATCGCATAATTGCCTTCGTGGCAGGCGTATTCGTACATCCGGTAGTCGTTTTCCAGCGTAAGCGGCATCGAAATCGTCACCGGCGCGGAAAAGGCTTCCGGGTCGTTCATCGTGGCTTCCCAGATGATGGTGCCCTCGGACACGCGCGTGAAACGCTCGATCAGGTGCAATTGGTCCGATGCCGGCACGCCTTTCAGGCGGCCTCCGGCGCTGCTGTTGGCGATCATGCCGCGGTCGTTGAAATTGGTCGTTTCGATCACCAGGGTTTCGCCTTCCCAATGCGCCACCGAGTCGCCCATCCATAACCGCACCCTGGGGTCGATGTGCTCGGTCTTGCTCAGCGGGATGACGCGCACGTCGTGGATCATCTCGTAGACGATGGTGATCGTGTCCGGCGTCTGGATGATGCGATAGGCGTTGTTGTAGCCCGCCGGAAGCATGGAGCCGGGGACGCCGCGGGTGATGCAGCGGTCCCAGACGGTGTGGTACATGTAATGGTTTTCGACGTTGGCGAAATAGAAATCGCGTTCGGCCAGGGCGCTTTCGAGAATCGGCGCGCGGCCGTTGGGCGGGTCGACGATCATCGACGTCTGCCCGGTGGAGAGCACGGTGTCGCCGGAATCGAGCCAGACCTGGTTGTAGCCGCCCACATTGCCGCCGGCTTCGACGACGATGTTGTTGTCGGCTTGGGTTCTGCGCTGTGCGATGCCGGTTTCCATGGCCTCGATCTCCTCGGGCGTGAGGAAATCCCGGTCGGCCAATGAAGCGGGACGTTCGATCGGCGTGATGGTGTCGTTGGTCCAGACGCCTTGCAGGTCGGGCTGCCCGTCGGGGGTGCGACCGTTGACCCAGCCGTCGTCGGATTGCGCGAACCCGGCGCCGCTGGCAAGGCCCGCAAGGCAAGCCGTCACAGTCAGTATCCAGAGATCAGTCTTCATTTTCTGCGTCCTCCCCGCGGCGCTTGCTTTTGAAAGGTGTATTGCCTTTGTTGAGACGTCTTGAATCACCCCCCCCCCCTGAAGGAGGAGTAGCCCAGAACCGGCGGCCTTCATTCACTCCCCCCTCCGGGGGAGCCAAGTCTGCGAAGGCTCCGCCCAGGCCCCTTACCAAATCCGCGGAGCAGATTTGGTAAGGGCAGTCGCCAGACAGTTCGAAAGCCTTCGCTTACCGAGATTGCGTCTATCGAGCCTCATCCTCCGTTAGCCACGAAAAATCATCCGAGCTCGGGTCAATCAGTTCGGTTTGCTCCCGGCGGCGCTGTTCGGTTGCCCTCGCAGTCTCCAGCACGTCCTGGGGCAAGTCCCGGCCGACCACGATGCCGCGCTGTTTCACCGGCGCGTAGTAGATCCGCGCGTTGGCCATTTCATCGGTAGTGGCCGGGCCATAGACCACATCGGCGGTCGGGTCCGGGTTGTAGCGATTGGTTTCCGAATTGTTGAACCACCAGGACATGTGCAGCGTCGAGCCCGCGGGAATCAATCTCGGTTCCTCGTATTCGTAAAGGAACTGCCAGTTGAAGTCGTAGTTCGGCACCCAGAGCAGGGTTTCCATCTCGCCGTCCGGATATTCGAGCTCGTAGCGCATGGCCTTGCCGCGGTAGTGCATGTGGGGGCCCATCGAGAGCAGGTAGATATCTTCCTCGATCTCGAAAGTGTTGTTGACTTCGTAGTTGTCGGCGCCGGCCGGGATCGTCCAGTTGCGGTGCGGCAGCAGGTTGGTCTCAACCACATGGTCGATCACATCGCCTTCCTCATAGAATTTGAATGCCGCCTGGGTGTCGTCGTAAACCGCCGAGCCTGCCACCGGATCCTTGTGATAATGCATGTTCACGGTGATGAAGGGGTCTTCGGCGAGCAATACGCCCCAGCCCTCTGGATACGTGAACGGCCCGCGGCCGGGAACGCCGACGCCCATGTGGCTGGAAACGATGTGGTGTACCCAGGGCCCGCCGGGCCGCAGTTCGGCCATGGAAATCCACTGTGGCTCCTGGTGGGCGCCTTCCTCGTAGTGCATCTGCACCGTCGGCTGCCAGTCCTCGACCTCGTCGGGCACATAGACCGGCTCGTCGAACGCGACCACCAGATCAGGGTCGCCGATCCACCAGCCGGACTCGGGCAGGGTGGTGCCGACACTCGAAGCGACCAGTCCTTCGGCGTTTGCGGCCTTGGCGGAATCGCCCTCGAGCGCGCCGCCGTCAACCCAGGCGATCAGCAGGTCTTTCTCCGCCTTGTCGATATAACGCTCGCCTTTGAATTCGCCGCGATGGCGCTCATGGGCGCCCCAGGGTGGCATGTAGCCGGTTTCCAGCGCGTTCCGGATGAGCGGCGCCCAGAGCTTCGCCGCCTCGTAATCCATCAGCGACATCGGCGCATAAATTCCGCCGACGCTGGGGCCGTCGGGCTGATGGCAGGCGACGCAATTCTTCTGGAAAACGGGCAATGCGTCCTGATAGAAAGTGGGCGCGTCCTGGGCCGCCGCGCCGAAGGCGAAAGCGGGCAGGGCGGCGAGAGAGAGATACCTGGCGATTCTGCGTGTCATGTCGATTCTCGCTGGGTTGTTTGGTCAACGGAAAAGGGTAATGGGAACCGGCTGAAATGTCTAACGTTTTCAGGCGGGCCATTCATGCGGCCCAGGGGTCGTCCATGGCTTCGAAAAAGGCGCGGTGGCCGTCGACGATGCGGCGGGTCGCTTCCGGGTCGGGTTCAAGGCTCCATTCGCCGCGTTCGTAGGTGCCGCCGAGCAGGATGCCGTCGCTGCGCGGGAACATGTAGAGGCCGCCGTTGCCGAGGATGTTGTAATCGATTTCCTCCTGGGGCAGCAGGAAGCTGAGTTGGCCCTTGACGGGAATCAGCGTTTCATCGTCGAACAGGGCCCGGGAGCCGATGCCTGTGCAATTGAAGATACAGTCTTCCTCCAGCGTGAGGATTTCTTCGGCCGAGGCGAATTCCCGCCGCCCGATTTCGCCGCCCGCGGAGAAAAAATCCTGCATCAGCGCGGGAAGAAAGACGGCCGGCTCCACCAGCATGGTGTCGTAATGGCGCACATTGTTGGCGGGGAAGGGATGTTCGTGGCGGTCGAGTCCGCGCAACTGTGGATAGAAATCCGGATAGCTGTGCTGGAAGCTGTCTTCAACGGACTCACCGGAAAAATTGTAATTGCTGATCCAGCGCACGCCGTAGCGCGGTCCCACAAGATTCTGGAAGTGGCGGTAGGCGATATCCATGGCGCGTTCGAACTGGCTGCGGAAAGCCGGTGTGACGAATTCCTCTTCGTATACTGAAGTCGGGGACCATTGGCCGCCGGCGACATTGGAAGTGGTGTCCGGGGGCAAATCCTTGCTGTAGATCGTAACCTTCCAGCCATGATCCTGGGCGAGCCGCGCCGTGGTCAGGCCCATTACTCCCGCGCCGATCACCGCGCAATCGCGGTTATTGCCGGTTCCGGCAAGTTCCACCGCGAGGCTGGATGTGCCCCAGGAGAGCGTGATTCCGCCGCCGCCGTGGCCGTAATTGTGAATCAGTGATTTGACGCCGCGCTGCTCCCGGGAAACACGAAAACCGTTGCGCCGGAATGGCCGCAGCCCGGCAATGGTGCGAATGACCCGCTCACCGGACGCCTTGACCCTGCGCAGGGGCAAGCCCGAAGGCGTGAAATTCGCCGGCGAGGCAACTCCCCCGGCGGCGCAGCCTCCAAGCAGCGGCAAGGCCCCCAGCGCCTTCAGCAATTCCCGTCGCGATGTCATGGCCGCCCCCCAAGCCCGAAGCGCCCAAGCATAACGCAGATACAAGGTCGGGAGATACAAGGTCGGGACATCCACACAATCTCCGGGCTGGCGCCAAACCGGCGCGCCCTCGGCAGTATCATCATGCGGCACGGGCCTTTACCCCAAGCCTGGGTTGGCGTATTCTTGGCGAAGTGTGCGGGGTGGTGGACAGGGGAAGGCGGTAATCTGCCAAATTCTTGTGATAGCAGGATTTATCGCCGTTATGATGGCCATTCTGTGTCGCATCGGGTAGTCAGGACCGATTTCTTTCATCCGGTCAAAATCATCCGCTATTTCCCTGCCTGGACGAATGCCCCCATTCAGGCAATTCCGGTTTTCGCATGAGTCTGTTTCGCGCATCGTTTCAGCATTCCGTTGCCGTTGGTTCGCTCTGCATGCACAAGGGCTGGAGCGACGCTGCGAGGCGAAATGCCGGCCCCGGGAAGCGTGGCATCAGGCAATGCGTGCGGAAGCTGGCCGTCGCGTTGGCGCTTGCATTGCCGGTCGCGTTTGGCTGGGCTGTCCAGGCGGCAGCTCAGGAAAGGGTGTTGGTCAGTAACATCGGCCAACCGGGCGGCACTGTGGGCTTTGGCTCCACTTTCAGTCCCTTTGATTTCGCCGGACAGATCGATAACGCCCAGAAGTTCAGGACCGGCAGTAATGCTCCAGGCTACAGGGTGAGTAGTGTCGAGATCGAGTTTGCGGCCTTTGACCCCGGCTACGGATATTCGGTAAGCATTCGGCGCAACGCCAGTGGCGCCCCGGGCGCCGTCGTTGGAACGCTGCAAAATCCCACATTCAACTCATTCACAGCCGATAAGGTTCTGACGTTCACGTCGCCGACGAGTAGCGGCCTTCTGATAGATGGAAGTACCGACTATTTTGTGGTCATCGATATTACGTCGGTGGTCGCGGATTTTGTCGGAGGTTGGCGCATCACGACATCGAACAATGAGGATTCCAGTGGTTTGAGCGGTTGGCGAATAGACAACAAGCATCGTTTCAGGCGGAACAACGGCTCCTGGGCGGACAACGTGCTTACCTCCGTCCTGAAGCTGCGCCTCAACGGCTGGGCCGTTCAGCCAGCCGGGCTTGCCATCACCGAAAACGGCACTCCGGAGAAGACCGAGGTAAGCGAGGACGGCACGACGGTCACGGACATCTACACGGTGGCGCTGAACAGTGTGCCGGAGCACGACGTGACTGTGACGGCCACCGCGGGCGCCGGGGTGAAGGTGGATACCAACGCCCGCGTTTCCGGCGACCAGAGCACGCTGACCTTCACAGCAATGAACTGGAATACGGCGCAGACTGTTGCCGTGCGCGGGGTGGCCGACAGCGTCGATAATCCGGGCGGCGTTCGGGATGTCACCATCAGCCATGCGACCAGTTCGACGGATACCGGCTACGCCATTGCCAGCGCGGGCAGTATCACGGCGCGGGTGACCGACGACGACCCGACAACGGTGACGCTTTCCGCCGTTGCGGGCAATCTCGAGGAGGGGCAGATAAAGGCTTTCACCATCGTCCTGGGCCGGGGACTGGTGAACGGCGAATCATTGACCGTCCCGCTCACGTTCGGCGGCACGGCGACAAGGGGCACGGACTACACCATGGCGGGCACATCCGCCACCGGGGTGCGGTACAACAACCTGAACAGCGGCAATGCCAGCGTGGTGTTCACCGGCCCGCGGTCCGGCGTGACGGCCACCACGGCGACGATCACCCTGAGCGCGGTGTCGGACAGCATCGCGGAAAGCGCGCCCGAGACCGTGGACATCGCCTTCGGCACGATCACCAACACCGGCCTGACGGGCGCGGGCGGGGTAAGCGAGACCGACAGTTTGGCGGAATTCAACATTGCGGACCCACTGCCGGGGGGCGTGATCTTCTCGACGAGCCTGCTACGCCTGCTGGAGAACGGCAGCGCGACCTACACGGTGACGCTGGACCGGGCGCCAGCGGCGGACGTGACCCTGGCCATTTCCCGGGTGGGAACGGACGCGGTGGCGGTGACGACGGATACGGCTACCCTCACCTTCACCCCAGGGGGCGCCAGCATCTGGAGCACACCGCAGACGGTGACGGTCACGGGCGTGGACGAGCCGGGTACGCACCGGAACCGTGCGCTGACGCTGCGCCATGCGGCGGCTTCCACGGACGGCGGCTTCGACGGCGAGATGTACGATCTCCCGGTGGAGGCGGACGACGCGCCGGAGGTGGAGGCATGGGAGGGCTGGAAGCGGGCGGACGGCAGCCGGGGCGACAATGCGACGCTCTTCCGCCCGAACACGGTGGCGTCCACCCCGGGCCTCTGGCCGCGGCAGGACTTCATCCCCGGGGCGCCCCTCGACTACGTCATCCGCCTGTCGAACCGCCCGGCGCCCGGCGGCACGGTGACGGTCAACGTGAACCGGAGCAATGGCTCGGTGCAACTGGGGCTGACCCGGACCGGCCCGTGGTCGAACTCGCTCACGGTGACCTTCGGGGACGGTTTCGCGGAAGGCGCCGCCTCGCAGAACATGGACGCCTGCAACAACTCCCACGACTACAGGAAGGGCGGCGAGGCCCACGACGGCACGGCGGCCACGTCCTGGGAGTGCTGGCGCAAGGTCTGGGTGCGCCCGCTGTTCTCGTCCGGCGGCCCCGCATGCACCGACCTCACGCACACGGCCTCTGGGGGCGGCATCCGCAGCCGGCCCATCGAGACGATCCGCGCCCACAACTGGCATTACCACCGCCGCGGCGACCGCTGCGCCATACTCACGCCGGACGCCGAACCCGGGAACACCCGGCATCTCGACAGTCTCGCGAGTTCCGCGACCGTTGAAGTGGGCCCTGCCGGAACCAGCGGCGGCAATGGTGATTCCACGAAAGACGACAACACGGACCCTGTGAATCAGCAAACCGGCAATCCGCCGCCCGTGTCCTGCGTGAGCGATGCCCGCTGGAAGATCGTAAAACACTATTACGGGATCAATTCCGGCAGGGCGCCGAACTATGGCGCCAACTGGTACCGCGTATTGATCGCCTACCGGCAGGCGCGCCCGGAAAAGACGCTTCCCGGCTGGGAGGGTGAAACTGCGAAACCGACCACGCGCTACACTGTGGACGAGGCGGAGAAAAGCGAGAAGATCTGGTCCGGCTGGATGCCGGTTCGCAAGGTATTGGAGTGCCTTGAAAAAGCCAATGGCGGCAGCTCCGCGGATGCCGTCACGGGCGGCGTTTCGTCAATGGGTCAGTCCGGCGAAACAGGATTCACGAGCCCGGAATCCACAAGGGAACGCGACCGCTGGAAGCCGCAAAACGCTCCGGAGGGATTTGAGCCGGAAGTAATGCCGGATTTCGCCAGCGGAACCTGTGTTTCCCCACAACTGCGATCTGCAGCAGCGGCCCGGGCAAGGGAAACCTGGCGCGGCCCGGCCCATATCGAGCGTTGGCTGCGGGTCGTGCAAACCTTTTCCGGCGGCGCCAACGACGCGACGGTGGTCACCCCCGCCGAAGCGAATTTCCAAGCTGCCACGGGCCAACCCGGCTGGCTACCCGTGGCCGACGCCCTGCGTTGTCTGGAACAACAGACCTTGTACGGGATATTGTCGCGATGAACCCGTATCTCGCGGCAGGCTCGGCTCTTCGGTCCCTTCTGAGCGCGTCCATGACGAGGCTTCGGGAGCAAAACAAAACCACGCTTTTGTTTTGCGATAATGAAAAATTCCAAGGAGGGAATTTTTCAGAGAATACATAGGTTTCGAGGGCGAACTCCTTTTGTACTTCGTAGGAGGAGAGCCATTGGGCGAGCTTGACGGCTTCC
>JAJECW010000053.1 GCA_022821865.1 Pseudomonadales bacterium | reverse complement strand
ACTCCATCCGTGGAGTTTTTCATTATCGCAAAACAAAAGCGTGGTTTTGTTTTGCTCCCGAATTCAATGGCTTACGCCATCGAATTCGGCGGCACTTCCATGTGCCGCAGGGAAGCTCTGACTTAATCAGAGCTTCCCTGGGAGCCAGCGCCGTGGGAATTCACGGCTGCAAATCCGCTCTCATCCACGCCCCCGGCCGCTCGATTTCGTTGCATATCCACCAATATTCTCCTCAATCGATCAGCCAGGGCCGCGGCGATAGCGAATTTTCGCTTTCGCGAATTCCCACGGCGCAGACTCCCAGGAGCCAGCGCCGCAGGCTCCTAGCCATCTGACCTGAGTACGGCGAGGAATGCCTCCTGGGGCACTTCCACATTGCCGAGCTTCTTCATGCGTTTCTTGCCGGCCTTCTGTTTTTCCAGCAGTTTCTTCTTGCGGGTGATGTCTCCGCCGTAGCACTTGGCGGTCACGTTCTTGCGCATGGCCTTGACCGTGGTGCGGGCGATGATCTGCCCGCCCACGGCGGCCTGGATCGCCACATCATACATTTGCCTGGGTATGAGTTCGCGCATTTTCTCCGCGAGTTCCCGGCCGCGGGAGCGGGCGTGGTCACGGAAAACGATCAGGGCCAGGGCATCGATTCGCTCGCCATTGATAAGAATATCCAAACGGACAAGCCTTGACGACTCAAACCGCAGGAAATGGTAATCCATGGAGGCGTAGCCCCGGCTGACGGACTTGAGCCGGTCGAAAAAATCCATTACCACCTCGCTCATGGGCAACTGGTAGCGCAGGGAAACCTGGCGGCCGGCGAACTGCATGTCCCGCTGCGCACCCCGCCGCTCCTCGCACAACTGGATCACCGCCCCGAGATGCTGCTGGGGCGTGAGAATGCTGATCTCCACGATGGGCTCGCGCATTTCCTCGATGTCGTTCACCGGAGGCAGCCGGGCGGGACTGTCCACAAGCGTGGTTTCGCCGTCCTTGCCGAGGACTTCATAGGCCACAGTGGGCGCCGTGGTAATCAGGTTGAGGCCGTATTCCCGCTCAAGCCGCTCCTGGATGATCTCCATGTGCAGCATGCCGAGGAATCCGCAGCGAAAGCCGAAACCCAGGGCCGGCGAGTTTTCCGGCTGGTATTGCAATGAGGCGTCGTTGAGGGAAAGTTTTGACAGCGCCTCGCGGAAGTTTTCGAGATCGTCCGAGTCCACCGGATACAGGCCGGCGTAGACCTGGGGCGAAACCTGGCGAAAGCCGTCGAGGGCCGCCGTGTCCGGCGATTTGGCGTGGACAATGGTGTCGCCCACGGGAGCGCCGTGGATGTCCTTGATGCCGGCGCAGACGAAACCCACTTCGCCGGCCAGCAGTTGACCGGTGACCTTGCGCTTGGGAGTGAAGACGCCGAGCTGGTCGACTTCCTGGGGCTTGCCCTGGGTCTTGACGATGATCCGGTCACCGCTGCCCAGGTTGCCGTTCATTACCCGCACCAGGGAGACGACGCCGAGGTAATTGTCGAACCAGGAGTCGATGATCAGCGCCTGCAGCGGCGCTTTCCGGGAGCCGGTCGGAGCTGGCGCGCGGCGGATGATCTGTTCCAGAATCTCGTCCACCCCCATGCCGCTCTTGGCGCTGGCGGCGATGGCCTCGCTGGCGTCGATGCCGATGATTTCCTCGATTTCCTCGCGCACCCGTTCGGGCTCGGCGTGGGGGAGGTCCATCTTGTTCAAGACCGGAATCACCTCCACGTCCTGGTCAAAAGCGGTATAGCAGGTGGCCACGGACTGGGCTTCCACCCCCTGGGAGGCGTCCACCACGAGCAGGGCGCCTTCGCAGGCGGCAAGTGAGCGGGAGACCTCATAACTGAAATCCACATGGCCGGGGGTGTCGATAAAATTCAACTGATAGCGGCGGCCATCGGCGGCATCGTAGTGCAGGGTGACGCTCTGGGCCTTGATAGTGATGCCCCGCTCGCGTTCGATATCGAGGGTGTCGAGCACCTGGGCAGCCATTTCCCGCTCGCTGAGCCCGCCGCAGAGCTGGATGAAGCGGTCCGCCAGCGTCGACTTGCCGTGGTCGATGTGGGCAATGATGGAAAAATTGCGAATGAGGGCCTGGTCGGTCACAATGGCGGCGCGGCAAAAAACCAGCCGGCAAGTTTACTGCATCGAAGCGGCGGTTTCAGTGAATGCAGTCTCAGGGCAAATCAATCGTCAGGTTGCGGTTTTCGCCCCGGCGCAGGATTTCGAGCGGAATTCGGCCACTTCGCGGTAGTGATTCGGTGATGCGGGCGAAGTCGGCGACGGTATCGACTGTATCGCCGTTGAGGCGGGTGATGACATCATTGATCCGCAGGCCCGACTCGCTGCCCGGGCCAGGCGCCATCCGCGCCACCCGCACGCCGCTGATGCCGGCGACCTGGCGGGTTTCGGAACCCAGTTCGGCAACGCGAAAGCCCAGGGGATTGGGGGAGCGCGACCGTGGTTCCGGGGAAGGCGGGGCGATGTTTCTCGCGGCGGCATTGGTGGGCGAACTGCCGAGGGTGACCTGAAAACGCCGCTCCTCCCCTTCGCGCAGCACGGTGACCCCGGTGCTTGCGCCGGGCCGGTACTGGCCGACGAAGAAGGGCAGCTCGGTGTAGTATTCGATCTCGTGCCCACTGAAGCGGATGATGATGTCGCCACTGCGCAGCCCGGCCCGCTCCGCGGGGCTTGCCGGCTGTACCCGGTCCACGAGGGCGCCAAGCGGCCGGGAGAGGCCGAGCCGCTGGGCGGTATCGTGATCGACTTCGCGCATTTGCACGCCCAGCAGGCCCCGGGCGACGGCCCCGGTGTCCCGCAGTTGCTCCGTCACATTCACCGCCACATTGCTGGGAATCGCGAAGCTGACGCCGTTGGAGCCTCCGGTGCTGCTCAGAATGCGGGAATTGATGCCGATGACCTGGCCTTCGAGATTGAACAGGGGGCCGCCGGAATTGCCCTGGTTGATGGCCACGTCGGTCTGGATGAAGGACATGTAGTTGTAGGACGAGCGCCGCGGCACGGTGCGGCCCTTGGCGCTGACGATGCCCGCCGAGGCCGAGAATTCCAGGCCGAATGGCGAACCGATGGCCAGGACCCAATCGCCGATTCGCACCGCGTCGGAGTCGCCGAAGGCGACATGGGGCAGCGCTTCCGCATCGAGTTTCAGCAGGGCAAGATCGGAAGGTTCGTCGAGCCCGACGACAGCCGCCTCGAAAACCCGCCGGTCATTGAGGTGGACCCGAATCTCCTCGGCGCCTTCCACCACATGGTTGTTGGTGATGACATAACCGTCGGCGGAGATAATGAAACCCGAGCCCACCGCTGGCGGCGGCTGGAACAGATCTCCGGGTTGCCGGCCATCGGGAATCTGCCGGCGGAACAGTTCGTCGAATTCGTCGAACAGGTTGCCGGCAGTGGCGCGGCGAGTGGAAATTTCCACAATGGCTGGGCCATGGCGCTCCACCAGGGCGGCAAAATCGGGAAGTTCGGCCGCAAGCGCGGGAAATGCCAGCATCCAGGCCAGGGCAAGGGAAACCAGTCTGCTGTGCAAGGCGCTCTCCCGAAACGGCGGTGGAGCGTTACTGTATCACAGCGATTCGATGTGGGTGGGATCCGGTCCTAGTCCTGCAAATCATTCACCAGATGGAACAGGGGGGAGTCTTCAATGTGTTCCATTTGAGGAGGTTCGGTGGGGTCGAATCTCATGCTGCCTATGTATTCGAGGAGGCGCTGCCGGGCTTCCGGATCTACCGGAGCTGCCGGGGTATTGGCTACTTCCAGCACCTGGGAAACCGGTGCGTCTATCGGCGCAACAGGCTGGGCGGCGGATTCGCTGGCGATCCGGGGCGCTGCCGGGCCGGAGTCCAGGCCCGCTTGCAGGCCGATGAACACCGCGACCGCCACGGTTGCGGCGATGGCGAATTTGCCGGCTAATTGCTGTCCGGAAGGCCAGCGGCGCGGCTCGCGGCCTGGAACGGGTTCGTCGCGAAGCTTGTCGGCGAGCTGCAAATGGAAATCCTCGCTGAGCGGGGCCACGCACTGGCGCCGTGCAACGGCGCTGGCGAAGTGGAAACGTTTCCATGCCGCCAGCAATTCCGGATCGTCGCCAGCGCTCTTGAGCAGACGCCGCAGCTCAAGGTCGTCGGTTTCGTTGTCCAACATCGCGGAAAGCGTTTCCCGCTGCGATTCATTCATGTCCTGCCTCCCGCATTTCCCGCTTCGCGGATTTTCCGGTCGATGGCTTCCCGAGCCCGGAAAATCCTTGATCTTACCGTACCCACCGGACAGTCCATCACTTCCGTGATCTGTTCATAACTCATGCCGGAAAACTCGCGCAAGGTAAAGGCGGTGCGCAGGTCCTCGGGCAATTCCCTGATGGCGGCGTCGATCACCGCCTGCAAATGCTCCATGGCGAGTTCGCTTTCCGGGTCGTCCGTGTCCCGCAGGGCCGGCGCCATGTCGCCGTGTTCCGCCTCATCAATCTCGACGCTGGCCAGCATCAGACGCCGGTTCCGGGAGGCCAGATAATTCTTGGCGGTGTTCACCGCAATCTGGTAGAGCCAGGTGTAGAAGGAACTGTCGCCCCGAAACAGCGAAAGAGCCCGGTATGCCTTGATGAATGTTTCCTGGCTGATGTCCTCGATTTCCTGTGGATTCTGCACGAAGCGGCTGATCAAACCCGCTACCCGATGCTGATAGCGCAGCACCAGAAAGTTGAATGCGTTGGCGTCGCCAGCCCGGACCCTCTCCACGAGTTGCCGGTCAGTATCCCGGGACATTCGTTCCTCGCTGCATTTCCCGGAGGACTGCGAAATCTCCCCGAGGCACTGACGCCTTGTTTCTGAGACAGCGGATGCGGCAAAAAGTTCTCACCTGGGTTTCAGCACACGGCCGGATAGCGTCCAAAGCCGCTGCGCCTGTGCTACTGTAGCCGGTCATTTTACTCCGTCCGCGCTACGGAGCGGTATATGATCGGCTTCCCGCCGCCAAAATTCGATATTCTCATCATCGGCAGCGGGGCCGCCGGGCTTACCCTCGCCCTGCGCGCCGCGCGCTTCGCCGGGGTGGGGGTACTGAGCAAGGCGAGCCTGGAACAGGGAGCCACTTTTTACGCCCAGGGCGGAATCGCCGCGGTGCTCGACGAGGGCGACAGCCTCGAATCCCATATCGAGGACACCATGACCGTGGGCGGCGGGCTGTGCCACCGCGACATGGTGGAGCATGTGGTGAATCACAGCGCCGGGGCGGTGCGCTGGCTGCTCGAACAGGGCGTGCCGTTCAGCACCCGGCCCGAAGCCGCCGCGCAAGACGCCGGCGGCGCCGCGGATCTGAGTTCCCTGCATCTCGCCCAGGAAGGCGCCCACAGCCATCGCCGTATCATCCACGCCACCGACGCCACCGGCAAGGCGGTCTTCGAGACCTTGCGCCGGCGCGCCCGGGAACATCCCGGCATCCACCTGATGGAGGGCTGGACCGCCATCGACCTGATCGCCCGGGGACCGGAAGCCGGCGGCCGGCGCCGCTGCAGCGGCGTGTATGTGCTTGACGACGCCAGCCGCGAAGTCCATTCCATTGCCGCCAGATTCGTCGTTCTCGCCACCGGCGGCGCGAGCAAGGCCTATCTGTACACCACCAATCCCGACAGCGCCAGCGGCGACGGCATCGCCATGGCCTGGCGCGCCGGCTGCCGGGTGGGCAACATGGAGTTCAACCAGTTCCATCCCACTTGCCTGTTTCACCCGCATGCCCGCAGTTTCCTGATTACCGAGGCCATGCGCGGCGAAGGCGCCTGGCTCGAATTGCCAGACGGCAAGCGTTTCATGCACCGCTTCGACGACCGGGGCGAACTCGCCTCCCGGGATGTTGTCGCCAGGGCCATCGACCATGAAACCAAGCGGCTCGGCGAGGATTGCGTGTATCTGAATATCAGCCACCAGCCCGCCGAACTCGTTCGCGGGCGCTTTCCGAATATCCGCCGCCGCTGCCTCGAACTCGGCATCGACATAACCCGGGACCGGATTCCCGTGGTGCCCGCGGCGCATTACACCTGCGGCGGGGTGATGATCAACCGGCATGGGGAAACCGATATCGAGAATCTCTACGCCGTGGGCGAAACGACTTTTTCCGGGCTCCATGGCGCCAACCGCATTGCCAGCAATTCGCTGTCGGAGTGTTTTGTGATCGCCTTCAGCACCGCCGACGCCATCGCCGAAAAATTCGCCGATACGCCTTTCGCCGAGCCGGGCGACGACTGGCCCGAAGGCCGGGCCGAATCCGGCGACGATATCCTGGTGTCGCACAACTGGGACGAGTTGCGCCGCTGCATGTGGGACTATGTGGGCATTGTCCGCAGCGACAGCCGTTTGCGCCGGGCCGAGCGGCGGCTCGAATTGCTGCGGGAGGAAATTCACGCCCACTTCCGCGGTTACCGCATCAACCGTGACATGGTGGAGTTGCGCAATCTGGTGCTGGTGGCCAGCCTGATCGTGCGCAGCGCGGCGGCGCGCAAGGAAAGCCGCGGGCTGCATTTCAATCTGGACCATCCGCAAACCGCAACCGAAGCCGTGGATACGATACTGGTTCCAGGCGACCATGCGGACCTGCCGGGCGCCCTCGCCCCGGAAAATCAGTCGCTTTCATAGTGCAGCCAGCGCCGCAGCCGGCGCAGTTCATCCGCGCCCAGGGAGTCCGGGAACAGGGTCAGCAGCAAACGGCGGCGGCGGGCGCTCTCCGGGGGAAACTCAAGCACCAGCAGCCACTCGGAGCCATGCAGCACCCGGGGCGGCGAGGCCACCATGGTTTCTCCGTCGATTTCCAAAGCAACGGATTTCGCCCCGAGCCGCATGCTCACCGCGGCTCCCCGACCGCGAGAGTTGCGGAACTCGAGCCAGAGACTGGCGAGCACGGTCAATGCCAGGCCAATCTTAAGCCACGGTGGCGCCCCGGCATGGACTAGCGCCGCCAGCGCCGGCAAATGGAAAGCCAGCGCCAGCCACCAGCGCATCCGGGAAGGAACAGGACGAAGCAACAACACCGCCAAAGTCTAGTGCGCTTTCCCGGATTTCGCCGGAAACTGCCGCGTACAGCGACAATTCTCATTGTGGCGCGGTTTTGTGCGCCAGAATACGATCGATCAGCGGCTGCCAGCGCCCCGCCGGTTCACCTCCAAGCAACCAGCCAAACAATTCCTGATCCTCAAAGCCCAGCAATTCCCGATACCGCTCCTGCTCCCCGGCCTCCAGCATTCCATACACCTCCCGGGTAAAAGGCGCCAGCAATAAATCCAACTCAAGCATTCCCCGCCGACTACGCCAGTAAACCATTCCCCGATCACTCGAATCCCGCGCCATCTCCCCTCTCCACAGCACCTTCCGCTGCTCAAAGTCGTCAAATTTGCCGCGGGCCGTTGTCGATGCCCCGGCAACACAGCCAAACCCCAACCGATAGTGTGATAATCAAGTTTTACCCAAAACCAGTTTCAACCATGAACCACCCGGATTTCAACAACATCTCCGTAGTGCTGGTCCACACCTCTCATCCAGGCAACATCGGCGCCAGCGCCCGGGCCATGAAAAACATGGGCCTGAGCCGCCTCGTCCTGGTTTCTCCGAAGGAGTTTCCCAGCGGCGTAGCCGTTGGCCGGGCGGCTTCAGCCGCGGACCTGCTGGACCAGGCCCGGGTCTTCGGTTCTCTCAAGGAGGCCGTGGCCGATTGCGGACTTGTGATCGGCGCCAGCGCCCGCTCCCGGCGCATTACCTGGCCCCTGCTCAGCCCGGTGGAATGCGCCCGGCTGCTGGTTCGGGAATCAGGCCCGAACCGGGCCGCGCTGGTTTTCGGTCGCGAGGATACCGGGCTCAGCAATGAAGAGTTGCAGCTTTGCCATTATCACGCGCGGATTCCCGCCAATCCCGATTACCCTTCCCTGAATCTTGCCGCGGCCGTCATGGTGCTCTGTTACGAGTTGCATCAGGCCGCCCTGGCCCCGGGCAATTCGGGAGAGCTTGAGCGGAACTGGGATCAGCCCATGGCAACCGGCGCCGACACGGAGCGCTTCTATGAGCATCTCGAGCGGGTGCTGGTTGCAGTGGAATTTCACGACCCGCAGCATCCGCGCCAACTCATGCAGCGCATCAGGCGACTGTTCGGGCGCATCCGTATCGATGTCATGGAAATGAACATCCTGCGGGGGATGCTCACCAATATCGAACGCAAACTGGGCGGGAAGCCCGCGTCTCGGAACAAGGCCCGAAAATAAGCCGGGCAGCGCGGGGGAGGACTCAGGCGGCCTGTTCCACTTCCGCCACCCGGCGGATTCGCCAGGCGCAGCGCCGGTCACCCTCCAGCAGGTGATCGGTCTGTTCGATGGTGACAGCGGGGCCAAGCAGTTCGCAAAACATGCGCTTTTCCGCCTCGCAGAAATGTGGGTAGCTTTCGGCGCAGGCCTGCAGGGGACAATGGTTCTGCACCAGCAGCCAGCCATCGGGCAACAGGCGCGCTTCCGCCATGTAGCCATCGGCACTGAGCAGTCTGACCAGGTGTTCCACACGCTGCCGGGTGTCCCGCTCCAACCCCTGGACTGCTTCCTGATAGCGTTCCCCGATGCGGTGAAAGCGCTTGTCCACCACACGCTCGACGCCTTCCCCGCCCCAGCAGACATCCACCACTTCCAGCATTTCCCGGGCCAACTCGACACCGGCGCCGGGGAACCAGTCGTTGCCCTTCCGGGTCAGCGTCCAGCGGGAGACGGGGCGGCCCCGATGCTGCTTTTCAGCGGCCTGCTGCTCGACGAGTTCCAGTTTCGCCAGATCGGCAAGATGATGCCGCACGCCCATGGTGGTCATTTCAAGTTGCCGGGAAAGAATCCGTACCGACTGTGGGCCGCGCAGCTTGAGGCTGCGCAGGATATGCCGCTGGCTGCGTGGTACTTGCATGAAGGAAACCCCTTGGAGCTTATTCGATGTATCGGTATGCAAGCCGAAAGGTTTACAAAGGGTTGACGAAGCTCCGACCCGCGCAGACTCCTACCGCACCATGTCCACGTGTGGAATCCCTGTATCGTCATAGGGCGCCGAAACCTGACGAAACCCATGGGCGGCATAGAAATCCACCAGATGCCGCTGGGCGGAAAGTTGAATTTCGGCGCCGGGCCAGTGCTGTTCACAACGG
>JAJECW010000050.1 GCA_022821865.1 Pseudomonadales bacterium | reverse complement strand
GTCACCTATCGCATGCTGACGCCGGAGTTGCAGCAACGCGGCGGCGGCAACATGCTTTTCGTTTTCCGCTTGCCGTAACCACAGGCAAGAATCGAACAGGGGAGATCGATGCAACTTTTACTGAGAATTCTGATCATCCTGGCCTGCCTGCTGGCGATTCCCGTCGCGGCGGTCGCAACGGCGGCCGTGAAACAGCGCTTCGCCGACGGGCCCAACCGGGTGTTTTCGGGCGGTCCGCTGGTATCGGGCGAGATCTATACCGGACCGGAGCCGGACTGGAGTTTCGTCAACGAGATTCCCACGGTCGAACTTCAACTGCTGGACCCTGCGCAATCGCGCCGCATCTGGATAGCGGAAGCGGAAGGCAAGTTGTACGTCTGGTCGGGCTACATGGGGACGACGGTCGGGCGCATCTGGAAACAATGGCCGGTGCAGGCCGAGCGCGACGGCCGGGCGGTCATTCGCATCAACGGCATACGCTACGAACGTCAACTCAACCGCATTCAGTCGGGTGACGAACTTGACGCGATTACCGCCGCGATCACCGGCAAGTACCCTTCGCAAACCACCCGGGCGGGAGTCGAAGCCGGCAATGTCTGGGTTTTCGAAGCGGCGCCGCGGGGATAAGTTGCATGAACCCCTCTTTCCGTCATTCTGCGCGCAGTCGCAGAATCTCAGGCAGAGGCCCCTGCATGAGATCCTGCGACTCCGCTTCGCTTCGCGCAGGATGACTGAAGAAGGACCACTCCGAATGGATAGGCGGATGGAAGAATGATGCCGCTCGATACAGGACTAGGAACATGAAGACATTCTATTGGGCGGTACTTGCCGCAATCGTCGTCACCATACTCGCCGTCCTGTTCGTTCCCGGCGTGGACGATTTTGTCGAACAGGTTTTCCAGCGGTATCTGGGCCGCGCGGCGCGCTGATCAGGAGGCAGTCTCATGAAATCATCCCACTTCAATCGGCGCCGCTTTCTGCAGGCGAGCGGAGCCGCCGCTATCTGGATTCCGACTTCGGTGCGTGGTTATACGACCGCCGAAATAGAGAGCTTCTTCGTGGACGGCCAGATGCAGGTCGATGTCTCGAAATGGGAACTCGACACGCCGGCGCTTTGCGTCGACCTTGACTTGCTCGAAGCCAACCTGGCGAAGATGCAGTCCACCATGGGCGCCAACGGCATCGCCAGCCGGCCCCATGCCAAAACGCACAAGTGTCCGGTGATCGCCCGGATGCAACTCGATACCGGTTCAGTGGGGATCTGCACCGCCAAGATAAGCGAGGCCGAGGTCATGTTCCGCAACGGAATTGAAGAAATTCTCATGACCACGACCAATGTCACGCCGACCAAGATCAATCGCGCCACGGCCCTGGCCGCGGAGTGCCCGGGTTTCGTCCAGGCGACCGATTCGATGGAAAACGCCCGGCTGTTGTCGGAAGCGGCGCAGGCCAGCGGGCTGGTTGCCGACGTCGTGGTCGACGTCGACCCCGGCATGGGCCGCACCGGCACACCGCCGGGGCAGCCTGCGCTCGGTCTGGCGCAACTCGTCGATCAACTGCCCGGCCTGCGTTTCCGCGGCATGCTCTGTTACGACGGCGCCTCCCAGCACGTCGCCGGATTCGCCACGCGCAAGGCTCGAACGCTGGAAGCGCTGGCGCCCGCCGCGGACACTTTCGATCTCATGCGGCAATCGGGGCTGCGCACAGATATTTTCAGTGGCGGCGGAACGGGAACCTACAATATCGATCACGAGACCGCCGGACTGACCGACGTCCAGGTCGGCAGCTATGTCTTCATGGACGCACAGTACCTGGACATAGGCGGCGAGGGCGACGACAGCCTCTACTCGGATTTCGAACCTTCGCTGACGATCATGGCCACGGTTCTGAACGACCAGTACGAAGGCCGCGCCACGTCGGACGCGGGCGCCAAGGCCTGCACGATCAATCGACCCTGGCCCATCGTCAAGGGCGAATCCGGCATCAGCTACACTTCCGGCTCGGACGAATTCGGCACGATCCGCTACGGCGAGAACGCCTCGCGCACATATCGGGTCGGCGACAAGCTCGAATTGATCGTCTCCCATTGCGACCCAGTCGTGAACCTCTACGACCACCTCTACGCCATCCGCAACGACCGCGTCGAAGCGATCTGGCGCGTCGCGGGCAGGGGCATGTCGGCTTGAGGAAACTCTGCCCGCAGCGCAGCCTCCTAGTCATTTCCCCGTAATTCCTGTACCCTAACTCCAACATATCCGAAGTATGACTTCCAAAATTGTCGAAGCCCATGTTTCCAAGAGACTTGTCCCGACCGGTGCTGCGACTTGCCCGGCACTATCCCGCCGTTGTAGTCACCGGCGCTCGCCAGACCGGCAAGACAACCTTGCTGACCAGCCTGTTTCCCAACCACAACTACGTCAGCCTTGACTTGCCCGCGGAAGCCCGGCTTGCCGAGGAGGATCCGCAATCCTTCCTGAGCCGTCATCCAGCCCCGCTGCTCGTGGACGAGGTGCAATACGCCCCCAGGCTGTTCCGTCACCTTAAGGTCGAGATCGACCGTAACCGTGAAGCCAACGGTCGCTATATTCTCACCGGATCCCAGAAGTTCGCACTCATGCAGGAGGTCTCCGACTCCCTTGCGGGACGCTGCGGCATTCTTGAACTTGAAGCACTTTCGATCAATGAACTCGGCAGCGCATTTGCCGAGCGGGAATCCAAAGAGGGAATCGCCGAAATTCTGGTTCGCGGATTCATGCCCCAGCTCTGGAAAGACCCGGAACTGCCGCCGGCGGACTTCTTCCGCGGCTATCAGGCGACCTATCTGGAACGCGATGTGCGTCAGATTCTGAACGTCAAGCACTTGCGCGACTTCGACCGATTCATGCGCGCCGCCGCCATCCGTTCGGGCCAGTTGCTCAACAAGACCGAACTCGGCAAGGAGGTTGGCATCAGCGGCAAGACCATCGACCAATGGTTGAGCGTGCTCCAGGCCACAAACCAGATCACACTGCTGGAGCCGTACTCCAGCAACATCGGCAAGCGACTCGCAAAATCGCCCAAGCTCTACTTCAACGATGTGGGATTACTCTGCTTCCTGCTTGGCCTGAACCGCGAGGCCGTCGCGCAATACTATCTCATCGGAGCCATCTGGGAGACTTTCGTCTTCGGCGAATTGCGCAAGCTCCTCGACATTGAGTCGCCCGAGGCGTCGCTGTGGTTTTATCGCGACCAGTCAAGGGAGGTCGACTTCGTGATCGAACGCAACGGCGAACTGACGCTCGCCGAAAGCAAGTGGAAGGAACTCCCCGCGCCCCGGGACGCCAAACAGGCGCTCGCGACCCAGCCCTTGCTGCGAAACGCGCGATTGCCCGTAATGGTCTTCTGCCGCACCAACCAAAGTCACCCGGTCGGACCAACAGTGCAGGCAATAAACGCATTTCAATTGCGTGAGCATGTTTGAAACATGCCGATATTGGACAGGAATTATCATATGGCAGGCTGTCGTGGTGTGACTCGTGCCGCGATTTCACTCCCGTTCTCGAGTGCGTCGCAACGTAATTCCCGGGTTGTTTGCAGATTCAGCCACAATTGCGGCGTTGTTCCGAAGTAGCGCGCCAGACGCAGGGCAGTATCCGCGCTTACGCCCCGTTGGCCGTTAAGAATCAGTATCACCCGATTCATAGGCACATCCAGTCTCGTCTCGTTCTGTTATGATCGCGGCTTGCAAATACGTACTGGCCGTGTTCTCAACTGAAGTAAGGTTCAAATGAAGAATATCCTTCACCTTGTACCGATCACCCTCCTGCTCGCGGCCTGCGCCGCCAACAACCCGGATGCCTCGATACTTGAACCGATCACGGAAGACGACGATATCGCAACCGTCCGGCAAACCTACACGGAAACGATCGGAGAGCTATCCCTGTCCGGGGGTCTGGCTTCCGATGGGGCACTAGCCGAGCGCGTCCGGCAAATCGCCGGCAGGATCTTACCCGTGGCCATTAACGAATGGCCCGACACCGAAGATTGGGAATGGAGCATCACGCTGATTGACGACCCGGAAGCTTCCCTGCCTTCGGATTCCGACGGCGGATACATGTTCATGTACACAGGGGCCATCGAACCCATCTCCCTCACCGACGACGAGCTGGCCTTCCTCATATCTCTCTACATCATTGATTCAGCAACCCATTTCACCGATGCATACGTCAACTTCGAGGCGTTCCGTTGGCTTGGGGTGATCGCCTTGAATGTCGCGCTTGGGCCGGCAGGAGGTTTCGTAACCGGCACAGCTTACGAAAACCAGATGATCCGCGAATACACTCGTTCGGTCCTGCTCGAAATGGACGAAGTCGGCGCCCGCTTTACCCGGGACGCTGGTTATGACCCCGAAGCCGCCGTTACCTTTCTTGAAAAATCGGTCGCCTGGTTTCAAGGTGACGAGGCAGATCGCGACCTGGCGGATGATCTCAACTGGTTTTTTGTCGGCGATTACGTGACGGAAGAGCGCTATGAAAATTTCAAGCAACTGCTGGCCGACTTATCCGAATCGACTCCCGAACCGCCTCCCGCGCCACATCCAGTGCGTATCATTTACGATTCCGCCGAGTGAAGTTTGCCCGACCACTTCTCGCCGCACCAAACCTGTTTGCATCCATTTCCCGCATTTTCCGCAAAGCGTATGCCCGTCTGTCCGCATACCCTCTTATACCGATAGGCGCCGTTCCGTGTCCATCTGCTGATGGAGTACCCTCATGACGGCGATTCCGTCAACTGCCCTTACAAAGAAAACGAGATGTCGTCCTACTGCGTACTTGAGATAGCCGTCTCGGATATCGACAGGGCGACCTCGCTTATTTCCCGCCGCCAGTTCGTTGCATACATCGCGGATGTCGTCCGTGTATCGATCAGCCTGGTCGATGCCCCAGTTCTCGGCGGTGTAGTCCCAGATGCTGTCGATGTCCGTGATGGCGGCCGGCGAGTAAACTACGCGGCTCATTTCACCGCCTGACTGAACTCCGCTCGTTTGCGTGCCTTGAATTCGTCGAAGTCGAAGGGTTGCGGTTCGCCTGACCGCTCGCCTGCAATCAAGGCGTCCTGCAAGGCTTTGACTCGTGCCTCATGTTCTTCAAGCAGGCGCAACGCCGCCCGCATAACGTCGCTTGCCGACCCGAAGCGACCGGATCGAACTTGTGTGTCGATGAAGCTGGCAAAATGGTCACCGAGCGATATAGACGTATTTTTGGCCATGACCCACCTCCACTAAACAAGATATACCAATTTTTGGTATTAGTTCAATGACGGGCTCTCCTCCGATAGCATATGCCTGCCCGTCCGCGTACTACAGCCCACCGCTGAACCGGCATTTGCGGCACCCGCATCTCGACAGCGCAATGCCGTCTTGATACAAGTCGCCTGAACGATTGGAGGCCGGAACCATGACTGCAAGCATTCGCCGTGTATTCCACGCACCGTTTTTTCTGATATGCGCATTGTCCGCCTCGGTCTTGAGTATTACTGCGGTCGTGGTTGAAGCAGCTGAGGCGACCGCGGACTGGACTTATTGGGGCGGAACCAGGCATTTCCAGCGATATTCGCCGGCGGATCAGATAAATGCCGGCAACGTGGACGATGTCGAGATTGTCTGGCGCAGGCCTGCCGCGGATTCTTCGGTTACCGATGCCGATCCGCAACTGCGGATCTCCGGGAACTTCCGCACGACTCCAATTTTCGTTGATGGCGTGCTCTATACCTCCAACGGTGTCGGCCTCGTCGAGGCGATCGACCCCGCCACGGGCGCCACCCGTTGGGTGCAATCGTTCGATGCGGACAGTTTGCGGGCTTCCCGTGCCGGCTCCGCTCGCGGCATAGAATACTGGTCCAACGGATCGCAGGATCGCATCTTCGCCGTGCGGCTGGGCAGTCTCCATGCGCTGGACCCGGCCACCGGCGAGGCTATCGCCGGTTTCGGCGACGATGGCGCCGTCAACCTGATTCCGGAGGGCGCGGAAACTTTCAGCCTGGTCTCCACCTCACCCATCGTTGTAAACGG
>JAJECW010000130.1 GCA_022821865.1 Pseudomonadales bacterium | reverse complement strand
CGCCCCTGGCTGATCGATTGAGGCGAATATTGGTGGATATGCAACGAAATCGAGCGGCCAGGGGCGTGGACGGGAGCGGATTTGCAGCCGCGAATTCCTATGGCGCAGGCTCCCAGGAGCCTGCGGCGCAGGTTCCTGGATAAAGAAAATTGTGAGCCGGAGGATTCCATCATGAATGTTCGCACACCTGTAACTGCTGTCCTGATTTCGGTTTTTGCGCTGGCGCTGGCCGCTTGCGGGCCCCAGTACCAAGTGGACAGAGATGCGCTCGAAGCCGCGGGAATTGCCAATTTCAATGCCCCGGAAGAAATGGTTTTCGCCTCCGGCCAACCCACCCCGGAGCAGATTGCAACCCTGTCCGAGGCGGGCATCCGTCATGTCATCAGCTTGCGCACCGATGGCGAAATCGACTGGGATGAATCCAGCCTCGTCAATTCCGCCGGCATGGAATTCCACTCCATTCCTGTCGCGGTCGCCGGCGGGGTGATTAGTGAAAACGCCCAGAGCCTGGATCAGTTGCTAGCCCAGCTCGACGGGCAGCCCGTGCTGTTGCATTGCGGCAGCAGCAACCGGGTCGGCGCCCTGCGCGCCTTGAGCGCCCGGGAAGGCGGCGCCAGCCTCGAGGACGCGCTCGCCGAAGGCCGCCGCTGGGGAATGACGCGCATGGAAGAGGCCGTTCGCGAAATCCTGCAGTAGGCAAATCCCTGAACTGAGCCGCCTGTCATGAGTCGGTCCGAAGTCGCCAGCGGCCGGCCGGGAGATTTCAACCGGCCCGCCATGCTCGCCGCCGCGGTCGGCGCCGCGGGAATCTGCCTGTGCCTGCTTGCCTTCCACGGCTGGCGTCAGGCGGCCCTGTTTGGCGTCGGCATCGGTGCCGGCGTCGCCCTGTATCACGCCGCATTCGGCTTCACCGCGGCTTGGCGCGAAGTCGCCAACAGTGGCCGCAGCGCCGGTCTGCGGGCGCAAATGATCATGCTGGCGCTGACGGTGCTCATTTTCACGCCATTGATCGCCCAGGGCGAAATCGGCGGCACGGCCCTGCGCGGCAATGTGTCACCGCTCAATCTCGCGGTCATCTGCGGCGCATTCCTGTTTGGCCTCGGCATGCAGCTTGGCGGCGGCTGCGCATCGGGCACCCTGTTCACCGCCGGCGGCGGCAATGCGCGCATGCTCATCACTCTGGCGTTTTTTGTGGTGGGCTCGGTGATCGGCACCTGGCATTGGTCGGTATGGCAGGATGCGCCGGGTTTCGCCCCGGTTGCGCTGTCGGCAAATTTCGGCGTTGTTGGCGGCATTGCGTTCAGTCTGCTGCTGTTCGGCTCGGTGTGGCTGCTGGCGGCGCGCCATGAAAAGGCCCGCCACGGCTCTATCGAGCGCGAGTGGGGTCCGTTTGCTTCCCGCGCCTGGCTTACCGGGCCCTGGCCGCTGCTGGCAGGCGCCCTGGCCCTGGCCCTGGTCAATATCGCCACCCTGCTGCTGGCGGGCCGCCCCTGGGGCGTAACCTCCGCCTTCGCCCTTTGGGGAGCGAAGCTGGCGGCGCCGCTGGGCATCGATGTCAGCCAGTGGGCATACTGGCAGCAGCCCAATCTGCAGGCCGCTTTGGAAGCCAATGTATTCAGCGACATAACCTCGGTGATGAATTTCGGCATCATGCTCGGAGCGCTGGTGGCGGCAAGCATGGCCCGGAAATTCGCTCCGAGCTTCCGCATTCCCGCCCGCTCGGTGCTTGCCGCGGTCATTGGCGGATTGTTGCTCGGCTATGGCGCCCGCATCGCTTTCGGCTGCAATATCGGCGCCTACTTCAGCGGCATCAGTTCCACGAGCCTCCATGGCTGGCTCTGGTTCGCCGCGGCCTTTGCCGGCAGCATTCTCGGTACCCGGCTGCGTCCGGTTTTCGCACTACGATAGGAAAATCCATCTGGAAGCAAAATGAGCGCCCGGACACCCGCCGACCCAGCCATCGAACAGGACCGAAAGGAATGGCTGCAGGCGATTGAGAACATCCGCGAACAATACGGCCCCGAAGGCGTTGACAACATACTGGACAGCCTGCGGGACTGGCGCGCCCGGGAGATGCCGGCCGCGGCGCAGTTGCCCCCATTCAATACGCCCTATCTGAATACCATCCCCCTGGAACAGCAGCCACCCTACCCCGGCGACCAGGAAATCGAAAAGCGGCTGGAAAACATCCTGCGCTGGAACGCCATGGCCATGGTCCTCCAGGGCGGCGACGCGGGGCTCGGGCTCGGCGGCCATATCGCCACCTACGCCTCGGCCGCTACCCAGATGGAAGTGGGCTTCAACCATTTCTTCCGCCAGCGCAGCGAGGACTACGGCGGCGACCTGGTGATCCTGCAGCCGCACGCCGCCACCGGAGTATACGCCCGCTCCTGGTTCGAAGGCGTGCTCAGCGATGAACAGATGCGCGGCTACCGCCGGGAACTTCACCCCGGCGGCGGGCTCAGTTCCTACCCGCATCCGCGCTCCATGCCGGACTACTGGCAAGTGGCCAATGCCTCCATGGGCCTGTCGACTCCCATGGCGATCTACCAGGCGCGCTTTGCCAGGTATCTGGAGAACCGCGGGCTCAAGCCGCGCCAGGGCGGCAAGGTCTGGTGCTTTATCGGCGACGGTGAAACCGACGAGCCGGAAGTGCTGGGCACGATCAATATCGCCGCCCGGGAAGGTCTCGACAATCTGATCCTGGTGGTCAACTGCAATCTGCAAAGGCTCGACGGTCCGGTTCGCGGCAATGGCAAGATCATCCAGGAACTGGAAGCCTCCTTTCTCGGCTCGGGCTGGGAAGTGATCAAGGTCATCTGGGGCGGGGGCTGGGACCACCTGCTGGCCCGGGATGTCAACGGCGCCCTGCGGCGGCGCATGGAAGAATGCCTCGACGGAGATTACCAGCGCTACTCGATATTGCCAGGCGACCGCCAGCGCGAGCACTGGGTCGCCGGCAATCCGGAACTTGAGGCGATGATGGACGCCCTGAGCGACGAGCAGGTGCGCGAGATCAAGCGCGGCGGCCAGGACGTGGTCAAGCTGTATGCCGCCTACCGCCGGGCGGTTCGCGCCGGCAAGCCCGTTGTGGTGCTGGTCAAGACCGTCAAGGGCGAAGGCGTTGCCGGGGCCGCGGGCAGCAATGCCGCCCACCAGAAAAAGAACATCAGCGAGGAGCAGCGGGTGGAGATTGCCCGCTCGCTGGGCATTCCGCTCAGCGAAGAGCTAGCGCGGCAGGCGGCCTACTACAAACCGCCCGATACAAGCCCGGAACTGCGCTATCTCAAAACCCGGCGGCAGGCCCTCGGCGGCGTGCTGCCGACGCGCAACAGCGCCTGCCCGCCCTTGCCCCCGCCTGACCTGGAAATTTTCAAGGCTCTGCTGGAAAAGCACGAACGACCGCAATCCACCACCATGTGCCTGGTGCGAATTCTGTCGATCCTGCTGCGGGAACCCGCCCTCAAGCGGTACATCGTGCCCATTGTTCCCGACGAGGCGCGCACTTTCGGCCTGGAAGGGCTGTTCCGCATCGCGGGAATTTTCTCATTGCAGGGGCAGCGCTACACGCCGGTGGACGCCGACAGCGCCATTGCCTACCGCGAGGCCGAAGATGGCCAGATCCTGCAGGAAGGCATTTGTGAAACCGGCGCCATGGCTTCGTTTCTTGCCGCGGGAACCGCCTGGTCGATCCATGGCCTGCCCATGATTCCGTTCTATTTTTTCTATTCGATTTTCGGCTTCCAGCGTGTGGGCGACATGATCTGGGCCTGCGGCGACATGCTTTGCCGGGGCTTTCTCATCGGTGGAACCGCCGGGCGCACCACCCTCAACGGAGAGGGCCTGCAACACCAGGACGGCCATTCCCATATCCTCGCCAGCACTTTCCCCAACCTGAAGAGTTATGACCCGGCCTTCGCCTTTGAAATGGCGATCATCGTGCGGGAAGGCATTCGCCGCATGTATGAAGAGCAGGAGAACATCTTCTATTACCTCACCGCCTATAACGAAAACCACCCCATGCCGGCTCCGCCCGGGGACGATGCCCCGCAGCAGTCGATCCTGGCTGGCGCCTATCTGTTCGATAGCGACGCCGACGCGGCCCGCTGCGACATCCACCTGCTTGGCTCAGGCGCCATCATGCAGCAGGTGCTTGCGGCCAGGGAGCGGCTGCGGGAATGGGGCCATGCCTGCGCAGTGTGGAGCGTGACGAGTTACAACGAACTCTATCGCGAGGCGGAATCCTGCGAGCGCCACAATCGCCTGCACCCCACCGCCGAATGGCGGACGCCCTGGGTTCAGCAGCTATTCGCCGATTGCGAAGACTGCGTGGTAGTCGCCGCCAGCGACTACATGAAGTCACTGCCGAATTCCATCGCCCGCTGGATGCCGGAAAACTATCTCGTGCTCGGCGCCGATGGCTACGGCCTGAGCGAAACCCGGGCCGCGCTGCGAGACTGGTTCGAGGTCAGCGCCAACCACGTCTGTCACACCGCCCTCGTCGGACTGTTCCGGGCCGGCAGAATCGACGCCGCCGAACTTGCCGAAAAATCCGCCGCCCTGGACATCGATCCGGAAAAAACCGACCCGGCTTCTCGCTGAACACGCACTTTGCGGGAGCCCTGAGAGTCCAGTTTCAGATGCTCGGGCATAAGCACTAAGTATATTCTCTGAAAAACTCCATCCGTGGAGTTTTTCATTATCGCAAAACAAAAGCGTGGTTTTGTCTTGCTCCCGAATTCAATGGCTTACGCCATCGAATTCGGCGGCACTTCCATGTGCCTAGTGCGGCGCCTTGCTGGCGAGAAGCTGCACGGCGCTGATGCGGCGTTCGCGGAATCCGCCCTCGCAGAAGGCGAAATAATAGTCCCACAGCCGCAGGAACTCCGCCGGGTGGCCGCTTTGGCGCAGGTCTTCGAGATTGGCGAGAAATGCCTCGCGCCAGCAGGCCAGGGTTTCGGCGTAGTCGAGGCCGATATCGAACAGGTCGCGCATGACCAGGTCGGTCTTGCGCGCCATCAGGTTGGAAATCACCCCCAGGGAAGGCAGGAACCCACCCGGAAAGACATGCTTGCGGATAAAATCCTCGCTGCGGCGGTAGTCGCCATAGCGCTGGTCGGCAATGGTGATCGCCTGCAGCAGCACACGCCCGCCGGGCCGCAGCAACTGATTGAGCCTGGCAAAGTAACCGCCCAGATAATGCCGCCCCACGGCCTCGATCATCTCCACCGAGACCAGCTTGTCGTAGCTGCCTTCAAGCTGCCGGTAGTCGCAATTGACGAGCTTGATACGGTCGGCAAGTCCTTCCCGGGCAATGCGTTCCCGGGCGAACTCGTACTGGGCCCGGGAGTTGGTTGCCGCGGTTACCCGGCAGCCGCTTTGCCGGGCGATATGTATGGCAAGCCCGCCCCAGCCGCAGCCGACTTCGAGCAGATGATCTTCGGGACCGGGTTCGAGCAATTCGCAGATGCGGTTCATCTTGTGCAGTTGCGCTTCGGCCAGACTGCCACCGGGGTGGGGGAAGATTGCGCTGGAGTACTGCAGCCGCCGGTCGAGGAAGCTGCCATAGAAGTCCGGTTTCAAGTCGTAATGACGGCTGATATTGCGCCGGGCCTGTCTGCGGCTGTTGCGGCGGGTCTGCAGCCGCAGCAGACGCGCTGGCAGGAACAACCAGCCGAAATAGCGCCCGAGCCCGTCGGTCATGCTCAGATTGCGGGCGAAGAAGCGAGTTACCGCAGTCAGCTCCGGGCTCGTCCACCAGCCGTCCATATAGGCTTCCGCCGCCGCCACATCGCCTCCGAGCAGCACCCTGGCATAGAGCCTGGCGTCCAGCACCTCCACTTCCGCCGCCGGTTCTTTGCCTGGCGCGCCGATGCGGGCAACGACATGGCCATGTTCACGCAGAATCAGTTGGCCTTCTTTCGCCCGGCCCAATATCCGCAACAGCAACCCAAGGGGCCAGTGCTGGCGGCGGCGGGATTCTCCCGAAGCCGCTGTGACGCCGTTGGCAATGGGTAATCCCGGATCCCTGCTCATGATTTGCGGTTCCCATGGCTTCCAGCGGTTGCGGGTCCGCCCGGGTGAGGATGAAAGGGATTGCCCTTGAGGTAAAGCCGCAGCGCCTGCCAATAGATCCCCGCGAGCAATACCGCGGTTTGGGAAGGATTGCGCAGCAGCACACGGTTGAGGTTGCTTTCGCCCAGCTCCAGGCGGCGCAGGTTCAGGTTGGCGTCCATGGCCGATTGCCCGCTGGATCGATCCCGCACTTGCAGGTGGACAAAGAGCCTGTCGGCGACCGGGGGGCGAATGTGCCAGTGGTACTCCTGCCCCATGGGGTTGAATGGCGATACGTGGAACTCTTTGGGGTTGGGGCCGGGCTCGCGGAGATCAATGGCATAGCAATGGTTCTGGTTCCAGGGCGTATTGCTGACCTCGGCCAGGGCGTGGCGAAACTCCCCGTCGCGCTTGATGAAGTACAGATTGAGCGGGCTGAAATAACAGCCGAGATAGCGCAACTGTCCAAGCAGCCAGACTTCTCCTTCCACTTGTTCCCGTCCAAGGCCCAGACCTTCCGCCACCCGCTCAATGGCCACATCGGACAGGGGCCGCCCGGACGGTTCCAGATAATCCCCGCGCCGGAATCGCGCCCAGTGCCAGGGCTTGTCTCCAAACTGCCAGTACTTGTGGAAAAGGGATGAAAGCTCGTCAAGCCTGAGCAGCCACATGAACAGGGGGAAGCGGAACTCATGCGCCGCGGGCTGGAAGCGGCGATGGCGCACGCTACCGCGAAACAGCGCTGATTCATGGCTTGGCGACAGCCGCCGGTTCATGGCGCAACTCCAAGCCGCCGGCAGATATCCACCGCGCTGCGCACGGCATCTTCGTGGAAGCCGTGGTAACACCAGGCGCCGCAATAGTGAATCCGCTCGACGCCGCTGATTTCGCCGCGTCTGGCCTGGGCGGCAAGCGCCCGCTCTGAGAACTGCGGATGGCTGTAGCGATATTCGCCGAGCACGGTCTCGGCGGCAATGCGGTCGGCGGCATTCAGCGATACTAGCAGCGGCTGCGGCGCCTTGAGCCTTTGCAGGATGTTCATGCAATACGTTACTGCCGGCCCCTGATTCCCGGATTCATCGCCGGCGCGGAAATTCCAGCTTGCCCAGGCCCGGCGCTGGTCTGGCATCAGGCTGGCGTCCTGGTGCAGGGTTACTGCATTGGTCCGGTAGGGAATCGCGCCGAGGATTTCGGTTTCCGCCGGATCGGGCGATTCGAGCATCGCCAGGGCCTCATCGCTATGGCAGGCAAGCACAATCTGATCGAAATCGGCGCTGCCCTGATCAAATCGCAGCCGTACCCCGGTTGCGAGCCGACTGACGCCGCGCACCGGCCTTTCGAGCTCAATCCGGTCGCCCAGGTCCCTGCATAGCGCCGCAACATAGCTGCGGGAGCCGCCGGCGATCGAATACCACCGGGGCCGATTGAACAGGTCGAGCAGGCCGTGATTGGCGAAAAAGCCGGCGAGCAGTCCCATGGGGAATTCACTGGCCTGGCGCGGCTCGCAGGACCAGATGGCGGCGGTCATGGGCAGCAGGTAGTTTTCGGCAAACCAATCGCCGAAGCCTTGGCGCGCAATAAATTCGCCCACGGTGCCACCTCCGTTGTAGCGGCGGGCAATGCGGTTGAAGCGCAGAATATCGTAGAGCATCAGGCCGAAGGCGCCGCGCCAGAGATTGCGGCGCTGGGCGAAAAGCGTATTGAGATTGTGGCCGTTGTATTCAAGCCCAAGAGCGGGATTCGAGACGCTGAAGCTCATTTCGGCGGGGACCAGGCCCACTTTGAGTTCTTCCAGCAGATTCAGGAACAGCGGATAATTACGGTTGTTGCAGACGATGAATCCGGTATCGACCCGGTATTCGCCGCCTGCCACATTCACCATCACGGTATGGGAATGCCCGCCAGCGCGATCATTGGCGTCAAACAGGCGAACATCGTACTTGCGGCCCAGCAGGCGCGCCGCCACCAGCCCGGCAACACCGGCGCCGACAATGGCGATTCGGCTGCGGTGGGCGGCGCCCGTCGCTGGTTTGCCTGTGGCAATCATGCAATCCGACCCTGTTGTATTCGCGCTTCCAGTCCGCATTGATTGCGCGCCATGCCCATAGGCAAATTCTATTCCGTCAGATACGTCCCAAGCCGCTCCGGTGGATCATTTGGCGCAGCATATGAACCGCCCGCCCGGTTCCGGCGTAATTCCGTTATCATGGAACTGTCGTTGCCACTGCGGGGGTTTTCGCCCGGCGCCACGCCGCTGCTGCGGCAGGTGCTATTGCGCAGCCGGGACAAGGCCAAGGCGCCAGTCATCGATGAGGAGGCCGTCAGCGGGGAAATGGGCGAGGATTCGCTCAGCAATGAGGATTTGCTCGGGGCGATCGGTCATTCGGATGACGCCTCGGCCTTTACCCTGTTGTTTGACCGTTATGCCAGCCGGGTCTATCAGGCCGGAATGCAACTGACCCGCAACAACGAGCAGTTGTCCCGGGATCTGGTGCAGGAGACCATGCTTACGGTCTGGCGCAAGGCGGGGCAGTTCGACCTCGACCGGGGCAGCGCCGACAACTGGATCTTCACCATCACCCGTAACCGCTGCTTTGATCTGCTGCGGAAAGTGAAGCGGGAACCCATCCCCATCGGCGCCGACGACATTTGGCCCATGGGAGAGGATATGCCGGCCCAACCGCAGAATCCTGCGGAACAGGGGGCATTGCTGTCCCGCATTGGCAGCTTGCTGGCTCATCTGCCCGAGCAGCAACAGGCGGTGATCCGGCAGGTCTATGTGCTGGATCGCACCCACCAGGAGGCGGCCCGGGAGTTGGGCATTCCCCTCGGCACACTCAAGTCACGGCTGCGGCTGGGCCTGGATAAACTGAAACATCTGGCGGGAGTTCGCGAATGAAACCCGGCGCTTCCCATCATCCCGAAACCGAGTTGCTGGAGTCATTCGTCCGGCGCGAGTTGCCCCCTGGTGTCAGCGTCATTGCTTCGGCGCATCTGGAGGTCTGCCTCCTGTGCCGGCAAAAGGCGGCGGAAATCGAAGCCCGGGAACTGGACCGATGGCTGGCTGGGGAACCTGCGCCGCAGCAGGTTCCGAACCTGCAGGAAATCGCTGCCGGCATTGTCAGCGAACCCCGCGCTGGAGCGGCCTGCCATCCGGATTCCGTTCCGGACGCTATGGTCCGGGATTCGGAAGCCGGGAAACAGCCCACTTCCCTGGGATTGCCGAAAGACATCTTCCCCGGGCTGCGTCTGCCCCAGGCCCTTCGCCGGGCGGGGGAGGGATTGCAATGGCGAAAGCTCACCGAAACCATTCGCCAAGCCAGCTTCGCCATCGATCACCAGACCCGGTGCGAGTTCATCCACCTGGCCCCGGGCGCCATTTCACCGGCGCATTCCCACTATGGCAGGGAATACACCCTGGTGCTGCAGGGAGAATTTCACGATGGGCTTGGCGCCTACCGGGACGGCGATTTCCTGCTCAGGGACACCAGCCACGAACACCAGCCAGAAAGCGAAAAAGGCTGCCTGGTATTCGCCGTACTCGACCAGCCCCTGCGCTTCACCGAGGGCCTGCCGCGCCTGCTCAACCCCGTAAATCGCCTGCGGTTCCGGGCTGAACTGTGGCGAAGCGGCAGGGTCTGAGCTTTTCTGCCAAGAATTTACTGCAATCATTCAGCGATTGTGGCGGGCATCGATGTTCATGGCGATGGAAATGCGTTCGCGCTTGCCCGTGTACGGGCGCACGCCGTGGCGCAGCCAGGAAGGGAATACGATCAGGTCGCCGCGGCTGAGCTTGAACTCGATTTCGTATTGCTGCGGGTTGCCGTCGGCGCCGAGCATGCGCACCGCGGTGTTGTGCATGGCGACGGTGGGGAAGCGGGGGTCTTCCATGTAGAACGCGCCGCCGGAATCTCCACTGTCGTTTTCCTCGCCCATGTCGAGGTACATCACCGCGGCCCATAGGTTGCCGGGGTGCGAATGCAGGTGGTTCAGGCCGCCCTGGGGGGTGACGTTGGCCCACATCCGCACGACCCAGTGGAAACTCTCGGCTTTGGCTTCCTGGAACACCGTCAGGCGCTTGCAGATCCTGATCGCGGTGTCGGCGAGCTCGCCCGCCGCGGCGCCGCCCCATTTGAGCATGTCGGTATCGGAATGCCAGGAGCCGATGTTCGAGCGGGAAAGTCCGGACTGTTGTGCCTTGTTGCGGCGAATCGCCTGTTCGAGGTCGTTCATCAGCGCTTCGCCGTTCTTCAATTTGCTGACCACGACCGGCGTTTCGAAGAAGCCCACGTGCTGGGCTTCGAGTTTGAGGCTGTAGCGAGAGGCGGTATTCACCATGTTGGAACTCCGCAAAGGCGGCGGCAATAATAGCAGGGTGAGACCCGGTCGGCGAAAGTCGGCAAGAAGCGAAGCTTCTTGAGGACCGAACGGGTTGCCATGGAAGGTGAGGCTGGATAAGTAACATTACTTTTGCTAATTAACATAAACAATGTTATTGTGCGAAAATTATGTTAGAGAATCATCAAGTAAATGCGGATGACATCGGGGACCGAGCGCGCCTCGAACAATATCTGGCAACCGTTTTGCAATGTGAGGTTCTATTGCGGGATTGGCCAAACTGCGATCAACTACCCGTATTCCTGACCCGTCTATACCGGTTTTTCGAAACCCGGATCGGCTCCACGCCGCTGCTGCTCATGTCTGCAAAGCGGGATCAGGAGAGCACACCGGGAGAGGTGGCAAAACACTTGGAACTGGTCAGGGCGGCCTTTGATGGCGTTGCGGTGTATTCGGCTAATCGGCTGACTGCCGGGTTTCGAGCGCGGTTGGTTTCCGTCGGTGCGGCCTTCGCCGTCGCCGGAAACCAATTGTTCATTCCGGAGCTCGCTACAGACTTGCGTGAACGCTTCCGGGGACCGAGACCGGGCAAACCGGAAAAATTGTCCCCGTCATCCCAATTAACGCTTTTCTATTGTCTGAGTGAGGGGCGATTGTCGAATCTTACGCCCACTGTGTTGATGGACCTGCTTCGATATTCAATCATGACCATGAGCCGGGCTTTCAACGAGCTTGAAGCGGCGGGGCTTGCCCGGGTCGAACGAGTCGGTCGTGAAAAGCGACTGTCTTTTTGTGCCGATGGGCCGGAGTTGATGAACAAGGCAAGAGAGCTATTGATATGCCCTCGACGTCGGTCGGCTCGTGTTCGTTGGACGAAAGCACCGCTCGCCTTGCCCCTGGCGGGAGAGCATGCGCTTGCAAAGTTATGCGACCTGAACTCACCGTCAACCCCACCTGCCTATGCCGTAACGCCGAAAAAGTTACGAGAGTTCGAATCGAATGGAGTGTTCGCAATGAAGGATGCGGACTTCGAGTCGGATGCGGTGCTTGAGGTCTGGCGATACGATCCGCAAATCCTGGCGAGCGGAGGTGTGGTCGATCCATTTTCGCTCTACGCGCAATTCCGGGAACATTCGGACGAACGCGTATCCATGGCCGTCGACCAATTACTGGAAAGCAGAAAATGGTGAAGGGGCTTGATCGGTTTAGGGAATACTTCGTGGATTTCGAGGATAGCTATGCGCTGATTGGCGGCGTGTCATTGACGATATCTGCATTATTGATGAAAGAATACTCATTCCATTCAAGGCCAGAGCGTTTCTTGATCTTTCGGCACGAAAAATCGCAGGAGAAGTAGTCGATTCCCGGCATATACGAAAGCATCGAGCCGATGTCTTCCGACTTGCTCAACTGTTACCGGGAAGTGGGAGTATCTTGCTCGGAAATTCCATACGGGATGATCTGGCAAAGTTTCTCCATATGGCCGTGAAGGACCCAAACTTTGTATACAAGGCATTGAATATCCCTATTACGCTGGCGGATGCGACAGCAGTACTCCAGAGATTTTACCGATTGGAATTGAGTAATCAGGACAGAAGAAAATTGTGAGCTAAAAAGCTCACTTTGCGCACGTCTCACAGGGTGGGAAATATGGCGCCGAACGACTTCAATAACGATGAAACGCGCCGCATAAGGGTCAGACTCAAGAATCTGGATGCCGAGCGGCAAGCGCTGGTGGCTCGACTTTCTGAAATTGGGCGGCAAGATCAGCCTGACGCCAAGAACGCCCAACTCATTATGAGTGTGACTAATCGGTCACCCGGTATCGAGAAGATAACGCTGTTTCGTTCACTATTTCGTGGGCGGGAGGACGTTTATCCGAGGCGATGGGAAAATGCGCGAACCGGGAGAGTCGGCTACGCGCCAGTTTGCGCCAATGAATGGAAACCGAAACTCTGTGGCAAGCCCGCGCTGAAATGTGGCGCCTGCCCAAATCAATCCTTCGTTCCTGTTTCTGATGAGGCAATCGAGTCACACTTGCGAGGCCGGGAGACGCTGGGCGTTTATCCCATGCTGTCTGATGGCGATTGCCGGTTTCTTGTTGCGGATTTCGACAAGGAGACCTGGCAGACTGATGCTGGAGCATTTCTTGCCGCGAGCCAATCAAGGCAGGCGCCTGCGGCACTCGAACGCTCGCGTTCCGGCAACGGCGGACATGTTTGGATCTTCTTCTCTGAGCCAGTGCCTGCGGCACTGGCGCGGCAGCTTGGATCGCACCTTCTCACGATAGCACTCGAAACCAACCCCGACATCGGATTCGAATCCTACGACCGGTTCTTTCCCAGCCAGGACACCTTGCCCGAGGGTGGATTTGGCAACCTTATCGCGCTGCCGCTGCAAGCCGGCCCGCGCGAAAACGGCAACAGCGTGTTTCTGGATGACAATTTTGAGCCACACGCAGATCAATGGGCGTTTCTTTCTTCACTTCACCGGATGACACCGGCGGAAGTGTCGGAAATCGTGGATGCGGCCAGTCGGCAAGGTCGGGTCATGGGCCTTCGTTTGCCTTTGGAGCAGGAAGACCGGGAGCCCTGGACCGCCCCGCCTTCCGGGCGAAAGTACGAGCCCACAATCACGGGTGAGCTTCCGGACCAGATTGCAGTTGTCCTGGCGGATCAACTCTATATCCCACGGTCCGGGTTGCCATCCGGATTGGTAAACCGGATCGTTCGGCTTGCGGCCTTCCAGAACCCGGAGTTCTATCGGGCGCAAGCGATGAGGCGTTCCACTTTCGGGATTCCCCGCGTGATCGCCTGCGCCGAGTTGCAATCCCATCACATCGTCTTGCCTCGCGGGTGCAGAGAGCCCTTGCGTCAATTGTTCGAAGAACTCGGCATTAACTTCCAATTGACGGACAAGCGGAATTCCGGCCAACAAATTTCTATCGACTTCCTCGGTACACTGGCGACGGAACAGCAATGCGCCGCTGATGCTCTTTCCGCGCACGAGACTGGCGTTCTCGCCGCGGCAACAGGATTCGGCAAAACTGTGGTCGCGGCGGCGATGATTGCGGAAAGAGGCGTGAACACGCTCGTGCTCGTGCATCGGCGGCAGCTCATGGACCAATGGGTCATGCAGCTCGGAGCTTTTCTCGATCTTCAGCACGCCGTGGTCGGAAGAGTTGGAGGCGGCAAACGCAATCCCGGCGGTGTGCTTGACGTGGCCATGCTGCAAAGTCTGGTGCGCGGCAATGTCGTGGCTGACCTGGTAGCCGACTACGGACATTTGATTGTCGACGAGTGCCATCACTTGTCTGCGGTGAGTTTTGAGGCGGTGTCTCGCAAAGCAAAAGCGAAGTTTGTGCTTGGACTTTCCGCCACTGTTACTCGCAGGGACGGGCACCATCCCATTGTTTTCATGCAGTGCGGCCCGGTCCGTTACAAGACCAGCGCAAAGTCGGAGGCGCTCCGTCGTCCATTCCAGCATACGGCGCTAGTGCGCCCAACTTCGTTCCGGTTGCCAGCAGGGATGGAGGAGAACCTTCCTTCAATTCAGCAGATTTACGCCGCCCTGATTGAAGACGAAGACCGCAACACGCTGATATTCAATGATGTACTGGCTGTGCTAAAGGAAGGGCGGTCACCCATCATTCTCACCGAAAGAAGGGATCACGCCCGCCAGCTTGCCGGGAAACTGGAGGGCGTTGTGGACAATGTACTCCTGTTCCACGGAGGCATGGGAGTAAAGCGGCGCAACGAATTCATGAGGCGACTCGAAGAAGTTCCCGACGAAGAGGAGAGGGTGTTGATCGCAACCGGGCGCTATGTCGGAGAAGGATTTGACGACGCTCGACTTGACACGCTGTTCCTGGCGATGCCGGTGTCATGGAGGGGGACGTTGACGCAGTACGTCGGCCGCCTGCACCGGCTTCATCCGGGGAAGTCGGAAGTCAGAGTCCATGACTATCTTGACGATGCCGTGCCTATGCTGAACCGCATGGGCGCCAGGCGCATCAAGGCTTACCAGAGCCTCGGCTACACGGTCAGGCAAGGGGAGGGGGCGACGCCAACATGGCCAGCATGACGATCGAGTCCTACCAGCTTGAGGGGTCTGACGACCCTCGCATTTCTTGGCCATCTGAAATCCCTGTACATTCATCGTGGCGGGGGACAGCGCCAGGGCAAGTAGAATGGCGCGGTTCATGCTGGCATGATAACGGAAGAGAGCAGCGGACGGAGCGGAACATGTCCCGGGAACACAGCCATTTGCCATCCGAAACCGAATTGCGCGCCAGGGCGCTGGAAAGTCTGCTGGTGGAGAAGGGACTGGTCAAACCGGCAACGCTCGACGCGATTATCGAAACCTATCAGAACCAGGTTGGCCCCCGCAATGGCGCGCATCTGGTCGCGCTGGCCTGGGCCGACGCGGACTTTCGCCAGCGGCTGCTTGCCGATGCTTCCGCAGCCGCCGCCGAAATGGGCTACATCGGGCGGCAGGGCGAACATCTGCAAGCCGTGGAGAACACGCCGAGAGCGCATAATCTGGTGGTCTGCACGCTTTGTTCCTGTTATCCCTGGACCGTGCTCGGCCTGCCGCCGGTATGGTACAAGTCCGCTCCGTATCGCTCCCGCGCCGTCAGCGAGCCCCGCGCCGTGCTGGCGGAATTCGGCACCGAGGTATCCGAAGAGGTGGAAATCCGCGTATGGGACTCGACCTCTGAAATGCGTTACCTCGTACTGCCCATGCGACCGCCGGGAACCGATGGCTGGAGCGTCGAGCAATTGTCCCGGCTCGTGACCCGCAATGCCATGATCGGCGTGGAGCAGGCCCTGTTGCCGGAGCAATTGACGTCATGAGGGGAGGCCACGATCTCGGCGGGCGGCAAGGATTCGGCCCGATTCGACCCGAGCCGGAATCCGCTGAGCCGGTGTTCCACAGCGAGTGGGAACAGCGCGTATTCGCCATGACCCTGGCCACCGGCATGCTGGGCCAATGGAATATCGACCAGTCGCGCCATGCCCGGGAGCGCCAGCACCCGGTGGACTATCTGGCCCGGTCCTACTACGAAAACTGGCTGGCGGGAACCGAAAAGCTGTTGCTCGAAACGGGCCTGCTGAGCACTGAAGAACTCAAACAGGCTATGGCGCAGGTCAGGCAAAATCAGGCAAGCCGGGATACATCGGGAGCCAGGGCGGCATCGGCGAAGAATCTGCGCATACCCGGCCCGGACGATGCGCGCAAGGTTCTCCGCAGTGGCGGCCCGGCATCGCGGAAGCTCGGCAGCCCACCTCGCTTCGCTTCCGGAGAGCGGGTGCTGCTGCGCCGCAAGCTCACTTCCGGCCATACCCGGGCGCCGGCCTATGCCCAGGGCTGCCTGGGCCGTGTTCAGACCTGCCTCGGCGGCCATGTGTTTCCCGACGCCAACAGCGCGGGCGAGGCAATCGCCCATCATCTGTACAGCGTGTGTTTTGATTCGCGCGCGCTGTGGGGAGCGGATGCCGAGCCCTTTACTGTGCGGGTGGATTTGTGGGAGCCGTATCTGGAGGCTGTCGATGCGAAATCCGACCGCGGTGGGTAAGGGAGAAGAACCGCCTTTTCGGGCGCCCTGGGAGGCCCAGGTGTTCGCGCTGGTCTGCGCCTTGCAGGATTCCGGCGAATTGTCGTCCGGGGGATGGTCCGCCAGGCTCGGCGAGGAGATTCGGCTTGCTGGATTGCGGGGCGACCCGGACCTTGGCGACACCTACTACGCCCACTGCCTCGCCGCGCTGGAAAAGTGGCTGATTGAGTCGAACCGGACCAATCGAGAAGAGATCAGTCAATACCTTGCCGGCTGGCGCGATGCCTATCGGAACACGCCGCACGGCCAGCCAGTGGAACTTGCCTGAAATTTTCCCGAAAAATTGGCAATCCTGAAGAACGTGTCCCATAATTTCCCCTCAATACTTTGTATGCCCCCCGAAAAAGAGGACTCAGATGGACGGGCAAATCATCACGACTGTGGCTGTCGCCATACCCGTGCTGGGATTCCTGTGGACGATCCACCGGGATGTGTCCGGGCTGCGCGAACGCATGGCGCGAGTGGAAGGGCTGATCGAGGGCTTTACCGCCCACGCCGGCTCAGGCAAACGCCAGTCCACGGAACCGTCCTGAACTGGAGCCTCGCCGCAGGACCTTGACAGCCCTCAAGGCAGCGGTGGATAAAACTCGCCGCGGCGCACTTCAATCCCGCTGTCCGCAAGTTCCCCTTCGAAAGCATCCAGGGTTTCCGCTATCGTCATGCCATTGACCAGGCCGCTATCCTCGAATTCAGGGTTCGCCGCCCGCCGGGCATAACCCTGATTATAGTGATACGGATAGACCACGTCCGGGTTGAGCAGGCGGGTGCACTCTGCTGCGGCCTCGGGGTTCATCCGCCCCACGGGGATATTCATGGGCATGAAGGCCACATCGATGCCACCCAGCGCCCTTACCTCATCAACGCACTCGGTGACGCCGGCAAAGAAAAAGCGCAGCCCGCCCAGAGTCACCACATAGCCATTGGCGTCTCCCTTTAGGTGCTCCGGGGCGCCGGGAATGATGTCGTAGGCGGCGATGGCTTCGATTTCTACGCCGGCGACCGTGGTCTCCTCGCCGTTTTCGATCACCATGCCGTGAGGCAGGCGCTGACTGCTGTTGGCGGGCATGAGGACGACGGTGTCGGCGTCGCTCAAGGCGGCGATCGCTTCCGGGTCGAGATGGTGGCCCGGGTTGTCGGTAACCAGGATCAGGTCGGCGGTTTGCAAGCCTTCGAGACCCATGACTCCCCAGGGGTCCACGGTAACTATCGTATCGCCGTGAACGAGTTGCGCTCCGTTATGCGTGATCGCGGTGATCCCGATTTCGCCTTCGGGTCCGCTAACGGTGTCAGCCAGGGCGGGAGTCAGCATCGCGGCCACTGCCGGCGCGAGTGAGAGGAACAAGGATTTTCCTGCGAGGTTCATAATTTTTAATCCCTCGACGCTATGGCCTGACTCGTACGTACTTCTCGAATCGCTGGCGGCCGACCTGGCCGGCGTAGATGTTGCCTTCGGCGTCGCTGGCGAGAAACTCGATGCCGCTGCCGTTGGGAATTTCGTAATCGGGAATGAATTCGGTCACATAACCGGTTCTCGCATCCCCGATGCGGATGCCGCGCTCCCAGCCCCGGTTCCATTGTTCGCCGGACATGCCGTCGGCGACGAATATCTTGTCGTTTTCGTCGATCCACATGCCGCTGGGACGTCCGAACTGGGTCCAGATGTCCAGGACTTCGCCTTCCTGGGAAAGAATCTGGATGCGGTTGTTACCGCGGTCGGCGACGAAAATTCTGCCTTGGGAGTCCATCTTCAGATCGTGGGGGTCGTTGAAGCCGCCAGTTTCCCGGCTGGTGTCCTGGACGCCGCCGCCGATTTGCAGCAGAAGCTCGCCATCCGCGGAAAATTTCATCACGCGATTGTTGCCACCGCGATGGCCGTCGGCGATCCACAACTCGCCATTGGGCGCCACCAGCACCGCCGCGGGTCCATTGAAATGCGTCGCGTCTTCGCCCGGTGTTCCGGCTTCGCCCAGACGCATCAGGACTTCGCCGCCCTGGCTGATCTTGATAGCCTGGTGGCCCATGCCCCGTTCCATGCCGGGCACTCCCCGGGCGTCGCCTTCCGGCGCGCCTTCGGTGACCCAGAAGTTGCCTTCTGCGTCCATGTCGAAGCCATGGGGCCAGGCGAAAACGCCGGCGCCGATGCTATGGACGGTGTTGCCCTCCCTGTCCAGCTTGTGGATGGGATGCAGGTCGGAACCCGCGCATTGATTCGCCCCGCAGCGCTCCAGGATCCAGATGTGCTCTCCGTCGGGGTCTGGATGCACGCCGGTCACGATTCCCATCGTGCGTCCACCCGGCAACTCACCCCAGTGGTACACGACCTGATAGGGGTTGTCGGCGGCGCGCGCGGAATGGTACGCGGGCGGAACCAGCAGCAAGATCGCGGTCGCGGCGGCGATGAAGAATCGGATCGTGCAGATTTCGGAAAATTTCATGGAGGATGACCTCGCGGGATGCTCGGAAGTTCCTGAATGATCGATAAACAGTATACGGAATCAGGATGTCCGTGCGAACTATTGATACTGGATCGGACGCGTGCTGACCCGGATCCTGCTTTCCATGTAGGTGATTCCTTCGGCGCCGACGGCGCTGAACCAGTGGGGCGTGCCGGGCTGCAGCACCAGGACGTCGCCGGCTTTGACCTGCCTGGCGAGACCGCCGCTGATGCCATGCCCGGTACGAATCAGGTCGTCGCTGGTCTGCGGCTCGAGCGGTTCGTTCAGGATTCCGCCGGTGACCAGTGTGCCGCTGCCTTCGATTATCCGGTATATCTCCATGCTATGCGGATGGATGATGGCGTAATTGTTCACGGCGCCGGTTCGCCGGCGAATGGTGATGCCGGGAGAAATCGTGATCGACCAGCCCGTGGCCGAGGCGGTCGCCGCAACGGCTTCTTCGAGCTTCGTCTCGATTTGAGCCGCGGACACATACAATGCCGGCGGCGCCCCGGGCTCCTGAGCCAATGTAGTCGAACAGATAAACCCAAGAATCAGCAACGCGGATTTTTTCATGTCGTTATGTCTCCAAGTTTGGATTCGCTCCGGCTAGACCAATAGATTACCGTACAACTCATTCGTGGCTGTAACCTGATCTAATCCTCGAGCTCCTTATTTGTCTTAGCCTGATCAACAAGCTCTTGAAACTTGGGAAACGTTTCGGCGTATCGCAAAGCCCCCGCAGGGTGTGTGATTGCAGCCCACTCGACGCCTTCGGGCCATTCGAGAATCTTTTCCTGCAACTCTACCCCCAATACTAAAACAACATCGGGTTTCAACTCGGTAAGCACGGCTTTGAACGGCTCTTGTGCTTCCACCCATTGCCGGAACGTAGGACGGCATCGAGGCTCTTCGCCCACTATCGTTTGCACAAAATTGTAGAACGCGATTTCCTGAAACATCCCGGCAAGCTCGGTGTCTTCAATCCACCCGCTTTGTCCGCGAAGCACGTTCGCTATCACCGTAAAGAATCTGATCCGATCATTCCCTTGAGTATAGTCCTCTACGACTTCTCTGGTGGTCATGGCTACGTCATCTTGTTGCCCTTCGTAGTGCGATTCGCCGAGTACCAGAACACGGACACCGAACCGGCTGTTGTCGTAGCGCTTGCCGACCCACGGGAGAAACCTAACACCCTTGTCCTTCAACCTTTCATCTTTCGATTTCCTGCCCATCCATCAACCCTCTGTTAATCGCAATTGGAACAGCTTCAATGAGGCCGCCGCCCGCGGGCGGCGGATACACGTTAAAGCCGTAAGAATCGCCCAGTACACCAGTTCGCTTCAATGAGGCCGCCGCCCGCGGGCGGCGGATACGCTATCGCTATGCGATTAGAGAAGTTGTATTGGTTCGCTTCAATGAGGCCGCCGCCCGCGGGCGGCGGATACCGCAACATCAACCATGGGAACCCCCTTAGCTTACAAGCTTCAATGAGGCCGCCGCCCG
>JAJECW010000153.1 GCA_022821865.1 Pseudomonadales bacterium | reverse complement strand
CGGCTCGGCTGACAGCATGGTGTCACGACCTGGGAAATCCCATGTCAAGTGCTTTTCACCGATTCGCATCACTTTTCCACGCGCCCCCGCCGGGAGAGACGGCGGCATTATACGATTCCTGAAAGTGATTTCCACATCCATGCCGGCGCCAGTTTTGTCATTGAATCGCCCCGGAAGGTGTAATCAAGATGTGGCTTGTATACAGCAAGTACAATAAGTCCGCATGTTATTTTACTTATCGAGTTCAAAGTATAATAATCATCAATTCCGGTATGGGCAACGGTAGAGGCGCCAATTCTTGAAACGAAACCAGGTCGGTGAATATCTCGAAACCGTGGCGGGCGGCGAAGTCGTTCACGCGTTCGTGCCAGCGCCCTTGCCCCCTCGGCCCGCGATCAGCACGGGTGGCGAATTGCTGCAGGCGCTGGCGATGGCCTCCGCGGCGCTTGGCAGGCTTGATGGAGTCGCCCATATATTTCCCGACAAACTGCTTCTCATCTATTCCCATGTGCGCAAGGAAGCGGTGCTGTCTTCGCAGATCGAAGGCACCCAATCTTCGCTTTCCGACCTCCTTTTGAGCGAGTTCGGGGAAGTTCCGGGCGTCCTGCGGCACGACACCCTGGAGGTTTCCAATTGCGTCGCCGCGCTCGACCACGGAATCAGGCGAGTACGCGAAGGCTTCCCTCTCTCGAACCGATTGTTCTGGGAAATCCACGAAATTCTGCTGGCAAGCGGACGGGGAAGCCGGATGCTTCCGGGGCAGTATCGCAAAAGTCAGAACTGGATCGGCGGAAGCCGGCCTGGAAACGCCCGTTTCGTCCCGCCGCCGCATACCGAAGTGCCGAATTGCATGGCCGATCTGGAAAGGTTCCTTAATGAAGACGATAAATCCTTGCCGTCCCTCGTAAGGGCGGGACTGGCCCATGTGCAATTCGAGACCATCCACCCGTTTCTCGATGGCAACGGCCGATTGGGACGCATTCTGATTACGCTGCTCTTGTGCGCGGACGGTGTGTTGCAAGAACCGCTGCTCTATCTGAGCCTTTACTTCAAGCAAAACAGGGAGACTTACTACGAACTGCTGAATCGCACGCGGCAAGACGGCGACTGGGAGGCCTGGCTGCTATTTTTCCTCGAAGGCGTCGCGCTGATCGCCAACAAGGCCTTCGAGGCCGCCAACCAGTTGAACCGGCTGTTTCGGGAGGATCGCGAAAGGATATCCGCGACCGCGAAACAACGCGCGAATTCCGCACTGCGTATCCATGAGACGCTGATGGAGCGACCCCTTGTCTCACTGCCTTACGCCTGCGAAAAAACCAATCTGACGTTTCGCACCGCCGCGAAGGCAATGGAAGCGCTGGTCTCGCTGGGGATTGCGGAGGAAATCACGGGCAGGGCGCGAAATCGTCTTTTCGTCTACCGGAAATACGTCGATACGCTCAACGAAGAGACTTGAGCAGGCTCATGGGAAGCTCTGATTAAGTCAGAGCTTCCCATGCGGATTCAAGCAAACAGGCGAATAATCGCTAATGTGATTGTTGCCGCCAGAGCCGCCCCACCGACCACTCCGCCAAGCACCCACGCCTTGGTGGCCATATGTTCCATGTGCGCCTCGATACGTGACAACCTACCGTGCAAGTCGTAGCCGCCGCCATTACCATTTCCCCCGGTTTGGTTGCGCGGGTTAGCAGTCGGAAATTCACGAACATTATCTTGTTGATCAGACATTTTTCTCTAGCCACTCCCACAACGCGACGTCATGCCAGCCGTTGTAGTAGCTGACCTGAAGAACAACGCCGCCGACATTTTTGCCTTCATTGCCGCGCATTCCCATAACCTCGGTGATGTCTTTTGTGGTGGTGCCAGCGCCAGCGGACACGAAAGCCACCCGCTCATCAAGGATATAGTGATTTTCCCAGTGTTTTTTCAACACTCCCTGCCAGTGTGAGTCTGGCGAGTTCAGGATAATGGCATAGACGGCCACAGGGCATGCTCCTATTTGCTGTTGCACCCAACTGCGAGTGCGGCACGGGATCATCTGTGGTTAGCATCCCGCTGTCCACTTGCAAACATTATTCCGTAGTAAATCAGCCGTCAACACCCTGTGCGGGTTCAGCACATGAGAGACCGGGATGGCCACCCATCGGGGCCAATCAGACGGGCTGGGGACACATCGGGGCCAGTCGGGAAATGCCGGACTGTACGCGGGATAACGAGATAAAATGACGGCTTGCTACCCGTCGCCGGTCCGTTCGGATTCGCGCTGTTCGCGCTTGTGGCACAGCTTGGCCCGGCGGCGTTCGCGCATGAGCGGCGTCATGTCCTGGCCGATGTGGGGTTCGCCGCGTTCCCGGGCGAGATCGATCTGGCGCTGCCGCTCGGCAAGCCGCCTGGCGCGCTCGCCGGTCCGGCGGCTGTGGCAATGGGGGCAACTGACGCCTTTTTCATAGAGCGGGCTTCGCTTGTCTTCCTCGGAAATGGGCATGCGGCAGGCATGGCACTGATCGTAGGACCCCGGCTCAAGCCCGTGGTTTACCGTGACCCGGTTGTCGAACACGAAACATTCGCCGCGCCAGCGCGAGTCTTCCGGCGGCACGCTTTCCAGATAATTCAGGATGCCGCCTTGCAGGTGATAAACCTCGTCGAATCCCTGCCGCTTGAGCCAGGCGGTGGATTTCTCGCAGCGGATTCCGCCGGTGCAGAACATGGCGATCCTGCGGTGCCTCTCCGGGTCCAGGTTCTCGCGCACGTAATCGGGAAACTCGCGGAAAGAGTCGGTTTCCGGATTGACGGCATTTTCGAAACTGCCGATTTGCACCTCGTAGCGATTGCGCGTGTCGAGCACCAGCACTTCGGGATCGTCGATCAACTCGTTCCATCGTTCGGGAGCGACATATGCGCCGGCCATGAAGCGCGGGTCTATGCCGGGTTCGCCCATGGTGACGATTTCCCTCTTCAGCTTGACCCGGGTCCGATAAAAGGGGTTTTCCTCGCTGAAAGACTCCCGCACCCGCAATTCGGCCAGACGTGAATCGCTGCGAATCCAGGCGAGAACGGCGTCCATGCCCACGCGCGGGCCCGCAATCGCGCCATTGATTCCCTCGGCGGCGAGCAGCACCGTGCCGCGCACTTCATGGCGCAGCATTCGCCCAAGCAAGGGTTCTTTCAGCGAGCGGAAATCCGCCAGGTCGGCGAAGCGGTAAAAAGTGCCGATGACCACCCGGGTCGGTCGGGAAGTTTCCGCTTTCACCATCACTTGGCGCTGGAATCAACCACGGGCAAATGCCCCGGCGTGCCCCATTCGACCCAGGAGCCATCGTAGACCGAAACCTCTCCCAGGCCCGCCACGTGGGCCGCCAGGGCGATAACGCAGGCGGTGATACCCGAACCGCAACTGCTGATGAGGCGGCGTTCGCCGGCATCGACGCCGGCGAACAGTTCGCGCAATTCCGCCGAGGGTTTCAGCACGCCATCCCGCAATAGACTGGTGAAAGGCAGATTGCGGGCATTGGGCATGTGTCCGCCCCGCAGCCCCGGGCGCGGCTCGGGGGCTTCGCCGCGAAAACGCCCGGTTGAACGCGCATCGAGGACACGGCAGCCGTCATCGTCCAGCGCCTCGAGCACGGCGCGGAAGTCACTCAGCAGATGCGGCTTGAAGCTGGCGATGAAATTTCCCGCGGCCGCCGTTTCCGCCAGCGAATCCGCCATGGAATGCCCGGCCGCGGCCCAGGCCGGCAGCCCGCCATCCAGCACGGCCACATTGTCATGCCCCATGGCGCGGAACATCCACCAGGCCCTGGGGCTGGCGTACATGCCGCAATCGTCATACACCACAATCGCCGAATCGGCATTGACGCCCAGCGCCCTTGCCTGCCGCTGGAATTGTTCCGGGGCCGGCAGCATGTGGGGCAGGCTGGTGTCGGGTTTGCGGATTTCCCTGTCGTAGTCAAACCTTCCGGCGCCGGGTATCGCCTGAAAGCCCCCGCTCGCATTCATCGCTTTCAGCCCGGAAACCACCGGGGCCTGGGAAGCATCGAGCACCACCAGCTTCGGCGAGCCGATATGGGCGGCAAGCCAGGCGGCATCGACCAGCGCGGCGGGGACGAGAAGATTCGATGTTGCCGTCATATCAAAACGGGTGGTTTGCGGAATGGCGGCCGGCAGACTACAGGAGCACCACGAACTCGGCCAGCTTGCCCATCAGCCGGGTGCTGTTGCGCGGGCCGATGCGGATCAGTTGCTTATGCACGGCATCGGCGTTTTCCAGCTCGGAATCGGCGAACAGATACATCACCGAAGGCTTGACCAACTGGTAGGGGCCTTCGCTGTCGGTGGCCTGCAAAACATTGTTGATGGCCAGACGCAGGGTGTCGTCAAAATCCCGGCCGCGGTAGCCGATTTCCGCATAGGCCTGCTGGAACAATGGCCGCAGCAGGCGGTACAGGGCGTATGCCTGGCCCGTGTCCACCGCCGTCATGGCGTCGACAAAACCATCGAAACGGCCATGGGCGCCTTCCTCCATCAGGAACAGGTTCTGATCCAGTTCGCGCACGGGCATGTCCACGCCGATGGGGCGGTAGGGCAGATCGGTCTGGGGGAACTCGTGGCGGGAGATGTTCTCGACGAAGACGACAAACCTGCGGATCAATTGCTCATCGGTAACCAGGCTCAGCAAGACTGCGCCGTCGCTGAGGGCCTGGAGCCGCTCGCGCACAAAACCATCGCTGTCGTTCAGGGCCGGTAGCTCGACTTCGGGCTCGGCGGGATCCGGCTCGGGCTCTGGTTCGACCGGCGTTTCGATAACCGGTTCGGGCCCGGTGGGCGGCTCAACGGCGGTTACCGCAGGTGGAGCGGGCGAGGCGATGGTTCGGGTTGCCGGCGCCGGCGCCGGCTCGGGCCTCCGCGGCACCGGAGCATCCACCGTGAAGGTGGTGGTGGCGCCAGATGGTTCGCTGGAGCCGAGGCTCAACCAGACGAGCGCCACGAGCGAGAGAATCGCCACACCCGCAATGATGAGAAACCCAATTTTTTTCATCGCTCAGGAACCTGCGCCATGAGGGCACACAGCCAAAACCCGACCGAAGCAGGGTTTTCCGAGATTGCCTCATCCCCGGACCGGGTCCAGCCCAGGAACCTGCGGCGCAGGCTCCCGGGGCGGAAAATCAAATCCTGGGGAAGCCGAGTTCACCCATGATTCTGGTCATGTCCTCGCCGGCGGTTTCCGGATCGGTTTCCCTGTCGATCTGGAGGATGGTCCCGTCGGCGCCGATATAATAGGTCCAGCGATTGGCGAGACCCACCGGCATCAGGGCGCCGTAGGCTTCCACCACGTCCTTGTCGGGATTGGCGAGAACGGGAAAACCGGCCTGGTGCTCCTCGGCAAAGGCGGTATTGTCTTCCAGCGTATCCACGCTGAGCATGAAATACGCCACATCGAACTTCTGAATCTCTTCGGCACTGTCACGCAGCGCCCGGCATTGCATGGTTCAGCCGCCGGTGAATGCTTTCGGAAAGAAGGCAATGACGACGGGCTTTTCCCCGATGAACTGGGAAAGGCTGTAGGTATTGCCGTCAGAGGCCGGCAAGGACCAATCCGGCGCCCGGTCACCTTCTTCCAACGCGACTGCGGGAAGACCGATCAGCGCCGCTGCGCTCAGCAGCAGCAGTCCGGTCAGTCGGCTGGCGAATTTCAACATGGTTTCCTCCATCAGGATGTCACACCGCTGCTTGCGGTCGAACAAGGCTGTTTGTACACCGAACGAAGAAAAATATCCAGCGTCGGGAGCCCGCGCCATAGGAATTCACGGCTGCGAATCCGCTCTCATCCACGCCCCTGGTTCAGAAAAGGAAAGGGCGGGAAGGACGGGAATGTTGGCGGCGTTCGGCGTCAAGACGGATGATTTGCCGGTCGATGGCGGCAAGTTCGGCGCTGGACAGTCCGCTTCCGGCGTCGCGAATCGCCGCAAGCCTTTCGATGCCATCGTTGAGCGCATTGGAATAGCGGGCCAGGGTGGTGAACTTGTTGTTGCGCTGGGAATCGCGAAAGCGCGGATTCTCCACCTGCACATTGACGCACTGCCGCACGGGCTGCCCATTGGGGCCCGGAACCATGCGGCAGCGCATCTGGTTGATGTAGCGCGGCACGGTGGCGGGAAAGTAGTTGTAGGGCGTGCCCGCCACTACCCGCATCATGTACATGTCGAGGTCCGCCTTGCCGCGGACCATGTCGGCCAGGGCCAGGGGCCGCCCCTGCCCTTGCTGCTCCAGCGCGGCGATGGCGCGGCGGTAGACCGACCCCACATCGTCGATCGCCGCCTGCGCGCCCCAGCCGCTGTCATTGAGCAGGTCATCGCGGACCGCCCGCATCTTCCAGTCGCCCCAGGTGCTGATCGCCGCCAGATGGCGATTGTCCGTCAACTCCCACAGGCGGCTCGCCATGTGATAGCGGAAGTGGTGCAGGTCATCCACGGAATTCCAGTCCGCGAGACCTTCGTTGCCGCGGATCATGGCGTCGATGATGCGCAGTTGCGATTCGCTGGAAAGCCCCTCGTTGATCCGGGCAATTTCCAGCGCATCGCCGTAGGTGGCCAGTGACTGCTCGAAGTCCTCAAGCTCAAGATAGAAACTCCCAAGCTCGCCGTAGGCTTCCCCCAGCGCCGGATGATACACGCCAAGCTCCCCCCGCAGGTTCTCCACCGCAGCCTCGCGCTGTCGCAACTCCCTGGCCATGGCCGCCGATGCTTCGTCGCCTTTGTCTGGTTGCTGCGCGCACACAGCCTGTGCCGCCAGCAGCACAGCAGGCAATACCAGGTATCCGAACCATCCGGCCATGGAAATCAACGACTCGTGAATTGCGACACGCCCATGCAAATGTATCGCGAAAGGTCCCGGGAATCACCCTTCGTTACGAAACGCCAGCGTAGTCGCGTTGCCGCAACCAGTTGACCGCGGCGAGCAGCAGCACGGCGAAGGCAATCAGGAAGGTGGCCACGGCGAGAATTTCCGGGCTGATCTGTTCGCGGATGCCGGACCACATCTCCCTGGGGATCGTGCGCTGGTCGGGCCCGCCGATGAACAGCACCACCACCACTTCATCAAAGGATGCGGCAAAGGCGAACAGGGCGCCGGTGAAAACACCGGGCGCGATCAGCGGCAGCTGCACCCGGCGCAGGGTCGTCCACCAGTCGGCGCCGAGATTGGCGGCGGCACGATTGAGATCGTGGTTGTAGCCGCTGAGGCTGGCACTCACCGAAATCACCACAAAAGGCGCGCCCAGCACTGCATGGGCCAGAATCAGGGCCGTGTACGTCTGCCCCAGGCCCAGGTCCGAATAGAAGAAGCTCATGCCCGCCGCGGTAATGATGATGGGTGTCACCATGGGCGAAATGAGCAGCGCCATGACCGCGCCGCGTCCCGGCATGGCGGGGCTGCTCAGGCCCAGGGCGGCCAGGGTGCCCAGGGTGGTTGCAATCAGCGCCGCCCCGCTGCCGATCAGCAGGCTTTTGCCCAGCGCCGGCAGCCAGCGGCCTTCTCCCAGCACATTCCGGTACCAGCGCAGGGACCAGGCGTCCGGGTCCAGCCGCAGCATGCCCTCGGTAAAGGTGAAGTAGGGCTCGGCATTGAAGCTCAGCGGAATCACCACCAGCACCGGCGCCACCAGAAAAATCAGCACCGCGGCGCAGAATCCCCGGTGCAGCCAGCTCCGCAGCCGGTTGTGGTTGTGGCTTGCCGCCGCGCTCATCCGCCCAACCTCATCCGGTCGACTCCCGCCAGCCTGTCGTAGATGAAAAAGAGCGTTCCCACCAGCAGCAGCAGAATGCCGCCCAGGGCCGCCGCCAGGCCCCAGTTCAGGGACTGCTCCATGTGGTAGGCGATCATGCTCGAGATCAGTTGCCCGGTGCGCCCGCCCACCAGCGCCGGGGTTATGTAATAGCCGATGGAAAGAATGAAGACGAGCAGGGAGCCCGCCGCGACCCCCGGCAGGGACTGGGGCCAGTACACTCGCCGCAGCGCCTGCCAGTGGGAGGCCCCGAGTGAAGCCGCGGCCTGCATGTGCCGCTCGGGAATCGTGCGCATGATCGAGTACAGCGGCAGAATCATGAAGGGCAGCAGCACATGCACCATGGCGATGATGGTGCCGGTCATGTTGTAGATCAGGGCCAGACGCTGCTGCTCGGCCAGAATCCCGAGGGTCACCAGCAGGTCATTGATGACACCCTGGTTCTGCAGCAGCACGATCCACGACGTGGTGCGCACCAGCAGCGAAGTCCAGAAGGGCACCAGCACGAGCAGCAACAGCGGGCCGGCGCGCTGGGGCCGGGCATGGGCCAGCAGCCAGGCCAGGGGATACGCCAGCAGCAGGCAAATCCCGGTGATGGCGATACTGATCAGCAGGGTCCGCAGCAGCAGGCTGACATAGATGCGGCGGTCTTCCGGCCGCACCACGATTTCCCCGGCCCCGCCCCGGTCGAGATCCAGGGCATTGAGATAGTAGCGGGGCGTGATGACTTCCCCGGCCCTGCGAATCGCCAGCCAGCTTTCGATAGCCCCCCAGTCGGCATCGGCGGCAATCATGGCCTCGCGCCAGGAAGCCGCGGGCGTGTCCGCCGCAAGACTGCGGGCGGTGCCGAGCAGGGTGCTGCGCATGCCGCTTTCGAGGCGGTTCACCCGGGTTGCCACCGAGCCCAGGGCGCGTCTTTCATTGAGCGCCACGAATTCCCTGCCGGCGATGCGGAAGGTCTCCTCATCGGGGAGGGAGTCGCCGTCCCATTCGGCGAGCGCCGCCAGGGTTTCCGGCAGGGCTTCGGCCACCGCGGGCTGATACACGCTGCGTACCAGCATCGCCGCCAGCGGCGCCAGGAAAGTCACCGCGACGAATATCGCCAGCGGCGCCACCAGCAATACCGCGAGCAGCGCCTGCCGGTTCCATCTTTTCAGCGCGATAGCCATACCGCGAAGCGCTCGTTCATTTCGTCGCCGTTGTCGGCCCACCAGAGCCAGTCGCTGATCAATGCCCGATTCATGTTGGCGGGCGCCGAAGGCATGTGGGGACCCATTGCAATGCCGGTTTCCCGGTGGCTGTCCACCATGGCGTTGGCGGAATAGCGGGTGGGGCTGTAGGAGATGTACTTGCTGATGGCGGCCAGGCTTTCCGGCCGCGACATGAATTCGATGAAGCGCCTGGCGATTTCCAGCCGGGGCGTTCCCAGCACGATGCCCGGACCGCTGGTTTCCTGCAACTGCCCGTCCCAGATGATGGTGAAAGGCTGATTTTCCAGTATCTGGGCATTGAAGATGCGGCCATTGTACGCCGTGGTCATGACGACTTCCTCGTCCGCCAGCATCTGGGGCGGCTGGGCGCCGGCTTCCCAGAACACGATCTCGTCCTTGATCGTATCGAGCTTGGCAAAGGCCCGGGCGATGCCGGCGTCGGTATCCAGGGTCGCATAGACCTTGTCGATGGGTACGCCGTCGGCGAGCAGGGCGAATTCAAGATTGGCGATGGGCACCCGCCGCATGCCGCGCCGGCCGGGGAAGCGTTCGAGATCGAAGAAGTCTTCCAGCCGGGATGGCGGGGCATCGGGGAATTGCTGGCGGTTGAAGGCGACGATGGTTGCCGAGACGAGGCCGCCGCCGGAGCATTCCGAACGGCTGTCGGGGAGGAAGTCCTCGCTGGCGGGAGTTCCGTCCGCCGCCGGTGGCAGGTCCGCCAGCATGACGAATTCGAGCAGACCCTCGTCACAGGCTCGCACGGCGTCCGGTGTGGTCAGGTCCACCACATCCCAGAATACATTGCCGGTTTCCACCTGGGCGCGAATCTGGGCCAGCCCGCCGTTGTAGTCTTCCATGCGAACTTCAATGCCGGTCTCCGCCATGAAGGGCTCCACCCAGGCCTGCTCCACCGATCGGCCATAGGAGCCGCCATAGGAAACCAGCGTCAGGGTCTGGGCGGCGGCGGAGGCGCCTAGCAGCCACAGGCCCAGTCCCAGCCAGCGGCGAGACTGCAATACCGAGTGGGGTTTTCGGGCGGGCATGGCCGCTTACCCGCCGGCCGGCAGCGCCCGGCAGTCGATGGTGGTCCAGCCGATGCGCACCCGGTCGCCGGGAAGAATCCCGCCCTGGCCGATGAAATTGGGGATCTTGACGAAAAAATCGGTCTCGCCAAAGACGCTGACCCGGATTCGCCAATGATCGCCCTGGAACACCATGTCCTCGACGCCGGCGGCAACGGAATTGCTGTATTCGATCGAAGGCGACAGCGCCACCCGCTCGGGCCGGATTGCCAGCACCGTGCTGTCGCCCACCGCCAGCGGTTCCACCATGAAGGCTTCCACGAGGCCGTCGCCCACGGCAACGCTGCACAATTCGCCGTTCACCCCGCGCACGGTGCCCCGCAGCAGGTTGTTGTCGCCGACGAACCTGGCGACGAATTCGGTGGCGGGCTCCTCGTAGAGCGTTTCCGGGGTGGCCGCCTGCTGGATCCGGCCCTCGTTGAACACCGCGATGCGATCGGAAAGCGTCATCGCTTCCTGCTGATCGTGGGTCACATAGACCATGGTGACGCCGAGTTCGCGCTGGATCGAGCGAATCTCGAGCTGCAGCTCTTCCCGCAGGCGGCGGTCGAGTGCGCCTAGCGGTTCATCCATCAAAACCACGCCGGGTTCGAAGACCAGGGCCCGGGCAATGGCCACCCGCTGCTGCTGGCCGCCGGACAACTGCCCGGGGCGGCGCTCGCCATAGCCTTCGAGGCGCACGATCTCCAGCGCCCGCCCCACCCGGCGCGCCCTTTCATCGGGAGCCATGCCGCGCACCTCCAGCGGGAAAGACAGGTTCTGGCCCACGGTCATATGGGGGAAGAGGGCATAGTTCTGGAACACCATGCCCATGTCGCGCTTCCGGGGCGGCAGCTTGTGGATGGATTCGCCATTGACGCGGATTTCACCCGAGGTGGGCATCTCGAAGCCGGCAAGAATCATCAGGCAGGTGGTCTTGCCGGAGCCCGAAGGCCCGAGCAGGGTCATGAATTCGCCGCTGCCGATGGCAAGATTGACGCCGGGCAGCACCATGGTGCTGCCGTCGTAGGTCTTGGCGATATCGATGAATTCAATATGCGCGCTGGTTGCTTTACTCTGATTCATGCCACTGCGGCCGCGCTCCCGTCAACTCCATCGAGCCTATCGCTGGTAGACGAGTTCCCCCGCCAGCCAGGTCTGCTCGACTTCCACATCCATGATGCGCTCCGGGTCGATGTTCAGCAAGTCATCGGAAAGCACGATCATGTCGGCGTACTTGCCGGGCTCCAGGGAGCCCTTGACGTCTTCTTCGAACAGCAGCCAGGCGCCGGTGGCGGTATACGCCCGGATCGCCTCTTCCATGGTGATGGCTTCCTCCGGGGCGTAGACCGCGCCGGTCATGCCCTTGCGGGTCACCGCCGCATACAGGCCAACCATGGGTCCGATGGGGAGGATGTCGCTGGAAATCGCTACCGTCACCCCGGCGTCCATGGGCGAGCGGAGCGGATTATTGTGCTGCAGCCGCCAGCCATCGAGATTCGCCGCATAGCGCCCTTCCAGGGTATAGGTGAAGTTGGGCTGCTGGGTGATGGCGATTTCATGGGCGGCCATGAGTTCCATGGTGGCGTCGGAAGGCCGCATGGAGAAATGGTTGAGAAAGTGGCGATGGTCCGGGCGCGGATTGCGCTCGAGGGCGTCGGCCAGCGTTTCCGCCACGAGTTCGATGGCGGCGTCGCCGATGGCGTGGACGCCCATTTGCCAGCCGGCGTCGTGGATCTCGTTGAGATGGGCGATGAGGTCTTCCTCGGGCATGTCGAGATGGCCCCGGTAATCGCCCTGATTGTGGTAGGGCTCCTTGGTGAATGCCGCCGGGCCGGTGAAGCCGCCGTCGGCGAACACCTTGATGGGGCCGATTTTGAGCATCTCGTTGCCATCGCCCACTCTTTCCTTTACCGCGGCGATGGCTGGCGGGTCATGCCACTGGAACTGCAGCGCGGCCCGGGGCAGGGGCAGTTCGGCAGTCTCGTACAGGTTTTCCCACATGGCGTATTCCACCGGCGCCTTGGAGGCGTCGATAATGCTGGTGATGCCGTCGGAAAGGAGATCGTTGAGATTGACTTCCAGGCTTTCGATCAGTTCCTCGGGAGAGGCGTCGGGCACCAGACGGCTGACGATGTACTGCCGCTCGCGGATCACCCCGTTGAGGCTGCCGTCGGGATTGCGTTCGATCACGCCGCCTTCCGGGTCGGGAGTGTCGGGGGTGACCTCGGCCAGTTCCAGCGCCATGCTGTTGGATACGGCGCTGTGGCCTCCGGCGCGGGTGAGAATCACCGGATTATCCGGCGCCGCGGCGTCGAGATCGTCCCGCAATGGCCGGCGGCCCTCGGTCAATTGATCCTCGGACCAGCCATAACCCGTCACCCAGTTTCCAGCGCCGACTTGCGCCGCCCTGGCTTGCACCAGTTGCTGGATTTCCACCACCGAGCCCGCTGCGGTCAGGTCGATATAGTGATTCGGCCGCCCGCGGATATGGGTGTGGGAATCGACAAAGCCCGGCATCAGCAGTTTGCCCCGCAGGTCCACAACCTCCGGGGCCTGATAGCGCTGCAACAGGGAGGCGCCGCCGGTGGCCACGATGAGGCCTTCATCCACCACCACGGTACTGCGGATGGAAAAGTCCGCATCCACGGTGAGCACCTTGCCATTGGTGAGGATCAGGTCCACCTCGGCGGGAGGGCCCTGCCCCGCCGGCCCGCAGCTTGCCAGGGCGAGGCCCGGCAGCAGGCAGAGCGCCGGTTTTATGGATTTTCTGATTGGCTTGTTCATGGGTTTCTCACTGCAACAGCTCGGGCATTTTCCGGTGAATGACGCCGGTGGCATCGGCCAGGGCGAGGTCAAAGCGTTCGATCATCTCGTCGATTTGCGCCTCAGTGATGATCAGTGGCGGACAGAAAGCGATGGAACTGCCGGCCACGGCGCGGATCAACAGCCCCTGCTCGCGGCAGCATTGTACGGCGATGGCGCCGGCGCGGCCATCGGGGAAGGGCTTTCGCCCGACCTTGCCGGCAACGAGTTCCACCGCGCCGATCAGGCCCTTGCCGCGCACCTCGCCCACCAGCGGGTGATCATTGAATTCGCGCAACCTCCGCTGCATATGGTCGCCAACATTGGCGGCATGGGCAAACAGACCGTCGCGCTCATAGATATCCATGGCCTTGAGCGCCGCGGCGCTCGCCACCGGGTGGCCGCTGTAGGTGAAGCCGTGGCCGAAAATGCCGGCCTTCCGGCTCGGCTCCACCAGGGCTTCGTACATCGCGCCGGGAATCGCCGCCGCGCTGATGGGAACATAGGCCGAGGACATCTGTTTGGCCAGGCTCATGAGCTGGGGTCTTGCGCCCACCGTGGTCGAGCCGAAGGCATTGCCGGTGCGGCCAAAGCCGCAGATCACCTCATCGGCCCAGAACAGGATGCCATGATCTTCCAGCAGGCGGCACAGCGCGGGGAAATAGCCGTCGGGCGCCACCACCACTCCCGCCGCGCCGCCAATGGGTTCGGCGATGAAAGCGACAATGGTTTCCGGGCCTTCGCGCTCGATCAGCCCACGCACATCGGCAATCAGCCGTTCGACGAATTCCGCCTCGCTCTCGCCCTCGCGATGACCATGGTAGTAATGCGGCGTTGCCGCGCGGATGACGCCGAGTTCCCTGGCGGGAATATCAAAGTGCTCGTGCATCACCGGCAGCCCGGTGAGCGCCGCCGAGGCCAGGGTCACGCCATGGTAGCTGCGCTCGAAGGCGATGATCTTCTTGCGCTCGGGCCGGCCGCTGACATTGGCCCAGTAGCGCAGCATCTTCATCATCGAATCATTGGCTTCGCTGCCGGAATTGGCGAGAAAGATCTTCGCCTCGGAGACCGGCAGCATGGCGCTCAGGCGCTCGGCGAGATCCATGCCCACCTGATGGGTGCGGCCGCCGAACATGTGGCTGTAGGAAAGCGTTTCCAACTGCTCGCGGATGGCTTCGATCAACTCCCGGTTGCCATAGCCAAGCGCCGAGCACCAAAGCCCCGCAAGCCCTTCAAGGTAGCGCCGCCCCCCGGCGTCAAACACATAAATGCCCTCGCCGCGGACAATATTCAACTCTTCGGTTCGCGCCAGATTGGTGGTGGGATAAATCAGACTCGCCATGCCGCGAGCATATGCCAGCCGAAGCGGAGATTCCAGCCGGTTTCCAGCGAGTCTTGACAAGGAATGGGCTGGTTCGGATACTCGCCCCGCCAGGAGCCCGCGGCGCGGGCTCCTGGTCCCCACAAGCGGCAATTTCAAGGACAAGACCCATGACTGAACTGCTCCGCGCCCGGGATCTGACCAAGACCTTCCGGTCGAATACCGCGCTGAACGCCTTGAATCTTTCGGTCAATGCGAAGGAGATCGTCTGCCTGCTCGGCGCCAATGGCGCGGGGAAGACCACCACCATCAATCTTTTCCTTGGCTTTCTCGAGCCGACTTCGGGCACTGCCATGGTGGACGGGATAGTGGTGACGGACGACCCGAAGACGGTGCGCGGCAAACTCGGCTATGTGCCGGAACAGGTGTCGCTGTATCCATCGCTCAGCGGCCTGGAAAATCTTGACTACTTTGTCCGGCTTGGCGGCAGGGGCCGCGGCGATGAAAAGTATCTTCGCGGATTGCTCGATCAGGTGGGGCTTTCCCAGCTTGACGCCGATCAGAGGGTCAGGGCCTATTCCAAGGGAATGCGGCAGAAAGTGGGGCTGGCCATCGCCCTGGCCAAGGGCGCCAGGGCCCTGTTGCTCGATGAGCCGCTGTCGGGACTCGACCCCAGCGCCGCAAATGAATTCTGCCGCTTGCTGCGGCGGCTCGCGGACGACGGCGCGGCGGTATTGATGGCGACCCACGACCTGTTCCGGGCCCGGGAGATCGCCGACCGGATCGGCATCATGAAATCCGGCATCCTGGTGGAAGAGCTTTCCCCGGAATCCCTGGATCAGACCGCACTGGAACAGATCTACCTGCAACACATGCACGACGACGAACGATTATCCGTGGAGGCACACTGATGATTGGCGCGATTGTTCACAAGGAACTCACTGAAATCCGACGCGACGGGCGGGCGCTCGGCTTGCTGCTCATCGTCGCCCTGCTGCTCCTGCTCGGCCTGGTCACCGGCCTTGCCACCGAAAATGCCAGGGAGCGGGAAGTCTTGCAGGCGCGGGCGGACGACGCCGCGGTGTTTGCCGAACAGGGCGAGAAAAATCCCCATTCCGCAGCCCACTTCAGTCGCATGGCGCACAAGCCCGTGGTTCCCCTGGCTTCCTTCGACCCGGGAGTCTCCTCATACCTGGGACAGGTGATCTGGCTGGAAGCGCATTATCGAAACCCCGCCATGTATCGGGCCGCGGAGGACGCGCCCGAACTCAGCAGGCTGGAGAACTTCAGTATCGCCGGGGTATTGACCCTCGTCCTGCCCCTGCTGGTGCTGCTGCTGGGCTACGGCAGCATCGCCAGCGAACGCGAGCGGGGCACCCTGCGGCAACTGGTGGGCGGCGGCGCAAGCCCCATGGGCCTGCTGCTGGGCAAGTTCCTGGTGGTTGCCGGAGTGGCCTTTGCGGTACTGGCGGCCACGCTGGGGCTGGCGACGGGATTCTCCCTGGCCACCCTGCCCGGTACAGGCTATTCCGGCGGCGATTTGCTGCTGCGCAGTTTTTCGCTGCTTGCCGTGTATGGGCTGTACATTGTCTGCCTGACCGCGGTGACGCTGCTCGTCTCCACGCTCGTTGCCGAAGCCAAAACGGCACTGCTGCTACTGCTGGGATTCTGGGTCGTGACCGTGGTTGGCCTGCCGCGACTTTCGGCGAGCATTGCCGAACAGGTGTACCCAAGCCCGGATTCCGGCGCATTCTGGTCGGACGCGCGCGCCAGCCTGGAAGCCAACCGGCCGCCGGGGGGCAGCGAAGACTATGTCGCCGTCGAGCGGGAAGTGATCGAACGCGCCCTGGGCGGGGAAGTGCGCGAGGATGAACTCGACGGCCTGGCGCTCAATCGCGGCGCGGTGCGTCTGGAAGTCTCCGAAGTGCTCGGCGCCGAGGCATACAATGCGGCATTCGCCGAACTCTTCGAAAACTACGACAAACAAAAAAACCTGCGGCAATGGCTTTCCTTGCTCTCTCCGACGATAGCTTTGCAACATCTTTCGCGCACCTATTCCGGCACCGATGTCGCCGCCCATGAACACTTCTCGCTGGAAGCCGAGCATCAGCGCAACAACATTGTGCGGGCGATGAACGAGGACATGATGCTCAATGGCGCGGGTCAGAGTTTCGGCTATCTGGCGCCGCCGGAATTCTGGGAAACCGTGCCCGAGTTCGACTATCGGCCGCCTCCCGTCGCCGCGACCTGGAGCGAGGGCGCCCGGGACCTGCTGATTCTGCTGCTCTGGGGCTTGGCCGCCCTGGGAGCCTGCGCCGTGGGAATTCGCTATCGTCGCGCCCCTGGCTGATCGATTGAGGCGAATATTGGTGAATATGCAACGAAATCGAGCGGCCGGGGCCGGAGGCGTGGATGAGGGCGGATTTGCAGCCGTGAATTCCTGCGACGCTGGCTCCTGGCGGCCATGTTCCGGTTTGGCGGCAGCCGAAACGCGATGAGGTGAGCCAATGCCCTTGATGGATCTCATCGCCTGCGAGTGGAAGATGCAGTTTCAGCGCCTCTCTTCCCTGCTGTTGCTGCTGGCTTTCGCCGCCGTTCTGGTCTATGGCGGTCTGGCGGGCGGGGCAGAGCGTGATGAACGCGCGGCAGCTATCGCCGCTCACCATGCCGAAATCGCTGCCGAAATGGACGTCTGGCTGGAAGACCTGCGGACCCTGGAGCGTCTCGGCAGCACTGCCGAAGCGCCTCCCGCCACCGGCTCCGCCATGGATGTGGTGTTTGCCTCTTCGCTGCCACTGGAGCCCCTGGCGGATTTTGCCATCGGCCAGTCGGACCTGCTGCCCTATGCCGGCGAGATTTCGCTGTGGGACCCGGACATCCGCCTGTTCTCGAAATACGAATTCGCCGACCCGGTTTCCCTCGCCCTGGGCGGTTTCGACATCAGCAAGGCCGTCATCCTGTTTCTGCCCCTGCTATTGATCGTTTTCTGTTTTGACGTGATTGCCGCGGACCGCGACGCCGGCAGGCTCGGCCTCACGGTGGCCCAGGGCGTGAGCATCAGGCGCCTGTTCTGGCAGCGTCTGCTGTTTCGTACGGCGGTGGTCCTGCTGGTGAGCCTTGCCGCCGCGCTGCTTGCCCTGGCCCTGGGTCAAGGCGCGGCCCATCCCGGAGAGCGTTTGCCCGCCTTCGGATTCTGGTCCCTGCTGATGCTGCTGTACGGATTTTTCTGGCTGATGCTGATCGCCCTGGTTGCCAGCTTCAACCGGAGCGGCGAATTCAATGTGCTGGCGCTGCTGGGCCTGTGGGTCGGGCTTACCCTGATCATTCCCGCCGCCACCAGCGCGACGGCGGAGGTGCTTTACCCCACGCCGTCCCGTCTGGCCTATCTGGCGGACGCGCGGGAAGTGGAAAACGAAACCAGGCTCAGGGAGGCCGATGTCGCCAACCAGTTCATGCTTGACCATCCGGAGTTGCTGGTCAATCAGGAATCGCAGATTCCCGACTTTGTACTGTCCTCTTTTCTGGTGACTTCCACCGTGGATGAAGCCACGGCGCCCATCGTGGAGTCCTTTGAGGAGGCCCTGCGGCACCGGGAAAGCGTCACCGGGCTTTTTCGCTTTGTTTCCCCGGCCGTGGCGGCCCACAGCCTGTTCAACGAGCTGGCGGGAAGCTCAGCCCGGAGACACCGGAACTACCTCACCCAGGCGCGGCAATTCAAGGCGGACTACGCGGCTCGGGTCGGCCCCGACATTGTCGCCAAACAACCCATCGATTCGCGGTTTTACGAGACGCTTCCCCCATTCCGCTTCCAGGGCGAATCGCTCTCGGCAAGGTTGCGCCGGGGCGCCGGGCCGATGATCTTCCTGCTGATGCTCGGTATCGCCGTGGCGCCGCTGGTGAATCGCAGGCTACAATTGGCGAATCCCATCGCGAGTTGACGGCGGGGAGAAACCATTGCAGGCAACCACAGAAAATGCGGACAAGGCGGCCATAGGCTTATCGCTGGTCTGTGTGATCCATTGCCTGCTCACCCCGGTTGCCATTACCCTGGTGCCGGCGCTGGGAGCGACTTTTCTGGAAGAAGAAAGCTTTCACTATGCGGTGCTGTTCCTCGTGGCGCCCACCAGCCTGTTCGCGCTCAGCCTCGGCTGTCGCAAGCATGGCCATGCGCGGATTCTCATCACCGGGCTGATCGGA
>JAJECW010000037.1 GCA_022821865.1 Pseudomonadales bacterium | reverse complement strand
ACTCCATCCGTGGAGTTTTTCATTATCGCAAAACAAAAGCGTGGTTTTGTTTTGCTCCCGAATTCAATGGCTTACGCCATCGAATTCGGCGGCACTTCCATGTGCCGCAGGGAAGCTCTGACTTAATCAGAGCTTCCCTAGCGATAGGTCCGGTTGGCGAGCAGGGGTTCCGCCAGCAGCAGGACCATGGCGAACAGCAGAATCCACCACCAGATGCGCTGCGGGCGTTCGAGTTCTTCCGCGAGTTCCGCCATTTGCACATCCCGGGAACGAACCACATCGGTGTCGGGATTGATGATGGCGTCGGTGAGGGTCGCCACCGCCACCCGTTCGAGGTTTGACTCGGCGGCGGCGGCATTCACGGCGAAATTCTCATTGCCGCCGTCCACCCCGGCGCGGATGATGCCCGGCATGCTCGCTTCCACCACAAAGTTCTCGCCGGCGAAGGCCATTGCATTGCCGTCCGGGCCTTGCACGCCGGTAACGACCCCGGCGTCATCGATATCCACGGAAAACCGGTCTCCCACCTGGTACGAACGCTGCTTCAGCTCCGGCTGCACCAGGTGGCGCAGGGTTTCATGGATGAAAGGGAGAAACAGCCCCTGGAGCGGAAGATTGTTCCATTCCAGGTCCATGCTCGAAGCGAACAGCAGCACCTTGCCTTCGCCGAACTCCTGTTCCACCAGCGCCGGCATGGCGTTGTCGAACTGCATCAGCACTTCCGCGCCCGGATTGGCGGCAAGCCGCCAGTGATGCTGGAAACGGGCCGACCAGTCGGTATCCAGCGAGCGGAACACCGGATGCCGCCGGTCAAAATCGGCGATGACCAGATAATCGGCGGCGCCGGTGAGCTCCGGGCTTGCCAGCCGCGCCGGGCTGATTTCGGCGAACTGCTCATTGAAGCGCTCCGGCTCCACCCGATCGCCGGGCGCAATGAGCAGGGCGCCGCCGCCGCGCACATAATCCGCCAGGGCGTCCGCCTGGCTGGCGTTGAGTTCCCCCACATTGAGCAGCACCGCCACATCATTCTGGCGCAGGGCCGCCGCGCTCAAGTCCGCGGGCTCCAGCGCCCGCAGGCGGAAGGGCGATTCCCGGGAACTGCCCACCGCCAGGGAGAACCAGTGTCCTTCATCGTCGAACCACTGCTCGGAGGCCTCGCCATTGACCAATAGAATACGAATTCCCGGCAGTACATCCACAGTGAAATGCCAGGCGTTGTCGGCGGGGAAACTGTCCCCGGACAATTCGATGCGGCCGATATGGCTGCCCTGCTCGGGAAAACTCGCGGCAAAGCTGACCACGCGCTCGGAGCGGTCATCGAGCGCCACCGACTGGCGGTCGATGAGCTGGTCATTGATCAGCAGGCTGACGTCGGCGCGACCGCTGAACAGGGTCCCGGTGGAGCGGACCCGGGCAAGCACCTCCTGCCGCGGTTCGTCTTCGAGCAATTGCTCCGGCGAGCGCACATCGGCAAGGGCCAGATTCACCGATTCCGCCCTGCCGGCGTCCAGGCCAGTGAAGCGCACTCCCGGGGCGAGTTTCCAGCCTTCCCCCACATTGTCCATGCCCGCCTGCTGATAGTCCGAAACCAGATACAGGGCGCGGTTTTCAAAGCGGGAAGATTCGAGCAGTTCATTGGCCAGGCGCAGGGCCGGCATGAAATCGGTGGTGCCGTAGCCCGGTTCGATTTCCCGAACCAGCGACCGGACACTGTCGAGGTCGGTATTGAATTCGCGCACGAGATCGACGCTTTCGTCAAAAGTGATCAGCGCCACTTCGTCGCCGGCGTCCAGGGAGTCGATCAGGTCGAGGGCCTCGCCGCGGGCGGTTTCGAACACGTCCTCATAACGCATGCTCATGGACACATCGAGCAGCAGCGCCGCCGACTCGGGGTCGGCGTCGAGCAACCGCGCCACGGAGAGGTTGATCAGGGGGCGGGCGAAGGCGAATACCAGCAGTGCGATCAGGCCCGCGCGCAGGGCAAGCAGCAGCAGTTGCCGCAAATGCTGGAACAGAACCAGCTTGCGCGAGGTTTTCTTGAGAAAACGCACCGTGCTGAACCTCATCTTGGGCGGCTTTTCCCGGCGGATGAGGTGAATCGCCACCGGCGCCAGCGCGGCAAACAGGCCCAGCAGGAACAGCGGCGCGAGAAAGACCATCAGAAGCTCCGCGCCCGCCGCATCATGTAGGCCGAAAGCGCCTGGTCAAGGGGCTGGGAAGTGTCCATCAGGCAATAGTCCACCCCGCTGCCCTGGCATTTCCTGCGACAATGGTCGAGAAATTCCCGGACGTGTCGCAGATAGGATTTGCGGATCGCCGCCGGCGAGGTAATGAAACTCTCATCGTTCTCCATGTCGATGAACTCGGTGGCCTCGGTGAAGGGAAATTCAAGCTCGGCGTGGTCCATGATCTGGAAGACGATGACGTCGTGACCCATGGCGCGCAGGTTCCGCAGGGTGCGAATCACACTCTCCTCGTCGTCGAGCATATCGGTAATGAGCACCACAAAGCTTTTCCTGTAGAGCGAGGTGGCCAGGTCGGTAAGCGGCTTGACCATGTCGGTGCCGGCGCCCCGCTCGACTTTCGCCAGCGAACGCAGAATCCGCATCAGGTGCATTTGCCGGCATTTGGGTGGAATGTAATCGCGGATTTCCTCATCGAAAACGATCAGCCCCACGGCGTCGCGCTGGCGCATGATGAAGTAGGACAGCGCCGAAGCCAGGGTGACGCCGTATTGCAGCTTGGTGAAATCGCCGGCGCCATAGGCCATGGAAGCGCTGTTATCGAGCAGGATGACACAGCGCACATTGGTTTCGTCTTCGTATTGCCTGACGTGGAACTTCCCCGAGCGGGCGTAGAGCCGCCAGTCCACGTGGCGCATGTCATCGCCGGGATAGTAGTGGCGGTAGTCGTTGAATTCGACGCTGAAACCCCGGTCCGGGCTCTTGTGCAGGCCCGACAGGAATCCCTCCACCGCCACCCGGGCGCGCATCTCGAGATTGGAAAGCCCCGCGAGTACCGACGGATCGAGAAAATTGAGGGATTCCGACACCGGGGCTAGTCCTCGAGTTCCGCCGCCGGGGCGGGCACCGCCTCAAGCAGCCGGGTGATGACCTGGTCGGTGGTGACCCGTTCCGCCTCGGCATGGAAGTTGAGCAGGATCCGGTGCCGCAGGATCGACGGCGCCAGGGCCCGCACATCGCCGTAGGAAACATTGAAGCGTCCGGAAAGCAGGGCCCGCACCTTGCCCGCGAGAATCAGGTTCTGGGAAGCGCGGATGCCGGCGCCCCAACTGATCCAGTCCTTGATGAACTCCGGCGAAGTGGGCGACTGGGGCCGGGAGGCATGCACCAGGCGAACCGCGTAGCGAATCACGGCTTCCGCCGCGGGCACCTGTCGGGCGATACGCTGGAAATCGAGAATATCCTCGCCGCCGAGCGGATGCGAGAGGGGATTGTCATAGGTCTGGGTGGTGGTGCTCACCACGGTGACTTCGTCGGATTCCGACAGGTAGTCGAGTTCAATCTTGAACATGAAACGATCAAGCTGGGCTTCCGGCAGGGGATAGGTGCCTTCGAGCTCAATGGGGTTCTGGGTCGCCAGCACGAAAAACGGCGCCGACATGGGATGGGTTCTGCCCGCCGCGGTCACCTGGCGCTCTTCCATGGCCTCGAGCAGCGCCGACTGGGTTTTGGGCGGGGTCCGGTTGATTTCGTCGGCAAGCAGGATATTGGTGAAAATCGGCCCGGCGACGAACTTCAGGTTGCGCTGACCGTCGACTTCCTCCACCACTTCCGAACCCACCACGTCGGCGGGCATCAGGTCCGGCGTGAACTGGATGCGGCTGAACCTGACCTGGAGAATATCCGCCACGGTCTTGATCAGCAGGGTCTTGGCAAGCCCCGGCACCCCGGTGACCAGGCAATGCCCGCCGGCAAACAGCGCGATGAGCAATTCATCGACGATTTCATGCTGGCCGATAATGACCTTGCGGATTTCCTCCACAATCCGCTCCCTGCCCTCCTGCATGCGCCTGACGAGGCTCAGGTCATCCTGATCCCGCACCGCGGCCTCGCCGCCGACCCCCGCCTCGTCCGCCATTGCTGTCGCTTGTGCTTCTGACATGCCTTGTTCCCGTTGCTTGTGGAAATACCAGGATTTCCGGTGTTGATGACCTAGGTATTCTCTGAAAAACTCCATCCGTGGAGTTTTTCATTATCGCAAAACAAAAGCGTGGTTTTGTTTTGCTCCCGAATTCAATGGCTTACGCCATCGAATTCGGCGGCACTTCCATGTGCCGCAGGAAGCTCTGACTTGATCAGAGCTTCCCTAGTGACTGAACGCGTAGATCAGGAAGTTTATCCCGATCTTGTAAGCCTCGTTGGTGTAGCGGGTCGGATATTCCGCATAAAAAGTGTGTTCCCAGCCGTCGCCGAGATCGGTATTGTAGTTCGCCAGCATCATGATGCGGCCATCGTCGTCGAGCACGGCATAGACTTCCGGTGGATAGCTCGGGTCGTCCAGATTCATGTAGCCGCCGAAATCCCAGGTCACCATGCGTCCGGGCACCTGGGCCAACTCGTCGATATCGAAAAAGATGTGGAAAATCTCGTGGCTGGTGTCGAGTTTCACGATTTCCCGGTCGGGGAAAATCTTGCCGATTTCCATGTACATGTCGTCAAGGTGGGGCTGGCCCCAGAAATCGTCCACCATGACGAATCCGCCCCGGAACATGAATTCCCGCAGGATTTCGATTTCCTCGGCGCTGAAATTCGGGCCGCTGTAGCTCGAGCCGATGGGCACGCGCTTCCAGTTCATGTAGAGAAAGATATGCTCGAAGATGCGCGGGTCGGTCAATTGCATGAAGACGTGGTTGCGGGGGTTGGTGTCGATATGGGTGTAGCGCTGGACGCCGCGCAGGAAATTCTCGTCGGAATCGGGATAGTCGGTGTCCCACCAGCCGCCCCGGCGACGGAAGGAGAAGCCGGCGCCGCCATGATTGGTGTATTGCCCCCGCACCCAGGTGAATTCGGTAATGTCGTCGCCGTAGATGGCCAGGTCCTCATTGTCCTCAAGACGCAGTTGCTGGGCATGGATTGAGGCGGAAAGCGCCAGCAGCAGGCACAAACCCGCGACCGGCACCCCGGCGCGGTAAAAGGACAATGCCGGGCGGGAATCCTCAATTGGCTTCACTGGGGGGATTCCCGTCGATGGACTGGAGCAGCACCTGCTGCGCCCGCGGATAGCTCGGCGCGGTTTCCAGCGCCCGCAGCACGGTTTCCCGGGCCGCATCGGGCCGGCCATCGCGCAGATAAGCCTCGGCCAGGCTCGTTCCGGCTTCCACCGGGTCCGAGATTTCCAGTTCCAGCAGGATTTCGTACTCGGTGACCGCCAGGGAAGAGTCGCCGGTGAGGTCGGCAAGTCTGGCGCGCAGGGCGTGGACTTCGCTTTCGTAGGGGTCCACCTGCAGGGCCCGGTCGATATAGTAGTCGGCGCGTTCGGCATCGCCCGCGTCAAGGGCGGCTTCCGCCAGAATCAGCGCGGACTGGTCGTCGTGCTGGAGATTGTCCAGCAGGATTTCGAGCCAGCGCCGCTGTTCCTCCGGATTGCCCTCGCTTTCAAAAATCTGGGACATCACCAGGGGCGGGCTTGGATAACCGGAATAAGTCGGCAGCAATTCGTGGGCCGCCAGCAGTGATTGCTTCGCCTCGGCGAAGTTCTCTTCCTTGAACAGCACGATGCCGAGTTGCAGATGCGCCATGAAGTCCCGGGGGTTCTCCTCCAGCCGGCTGCGCATGTACTGCTCGAGGGAAGCGTTGTTGTAGAGTTCCGAGAGGATTGCGCTGGAGTTTTCCCGGATGCCGTGGCCGTGGCCTTCGACTTCGTCCGGCACGTCCTCACTGTGGACATGGACATTGATCTCGGCCACCCGCTGGGCGATCCAGCCGCGAAAGCCCGCGTCGAACTCGTTCAGGGACAGGTCGAAAACTTCCCGGAAACGCTCGCTGTCGGGCTTGATGAGGCCATACTGCACGACCAGCTCCCGCAGCTTGTCAAAGCCGAAAGTCTGCTCGATGTAATCCACCACCAGATAGGACTGGAAGTAGGCGAAACCCAGGTCGGCATTGCTGCGGGCACCGCTGAAGGCCGAGTTCAGCTCCGACACCGGCAGATACTGATCCTGCTCGGCGGCGCGCACCAGGTCCAGGCCCTGGCGGCGGCCCCAGTAGGGCCGGCCCTGTTTTTCCTCCCATACCGAAATGCCTTCCGACAGCCAGCGCGGAATCCGGTTGCGGGTCATTTGCAGAGTGATCACATGGGAAAACTCGTGCCAGGCGATTTCCTGCCAGTTGGCGCTGAGGGTGTCCGGGGAGATCAGGGTAATCACCTTGCCGAAGCAGATTCCCACCAGCGGCCCGATATCCGGCAGGCCCACGGAGCGCACGGCAAAATCCTGGCTATTCTCGAAAACCTCGATCAGCACCGGGTATTCCGGCTCGAACTGCCATTTGGCCACCATTTCGTCCCAGGCCTCTTCCAGCAGCGGCTCCAGATACGGCCAGAGGATGCTGGCGTCCCGGGGCGACATGTGAACGAGGAAATGCTCGCTCTCCAGGGTGGCGTATTCTTCCAGGGTGTCGAATACCGTGAGCAGATTGGAGGACAGCACATTGAACGGGTCGTTATCAAAACCGATTTCGAGATTGGCGCGGCCCTCGGCTTCCTCGCCGAGACGAATCAGGTTGCTGCCCAGCAAGGTATGGCCCCGCCAGTACTCCGGGTCTGCGGCGATGGCGGCGCGGGCGTATTCCACCGCTTCGGTGAAGCGGTAGTTGCTGCCGAAATGATCCGCCACATCGGCCAGGAAAACCGGATTGCCGGGGCTGAAGGCCTCCACCCGGGCGGCATGCAGTTCGTAGTCCGCCATGCGTTCTTCCATGGCCGCCTGGGCAGCCATGGCGCTGAGTACGCCCAGGGCTTCCGGGTTCAGATTGAGCGCCCGGGAAAAATGCCCCGCGGCCTCCTCCATCCGATCATTGCGCTGCAACTGCCGGCCCCAGACTTCCATGGCCGATACCGCATTGGGATTGATCGCCAGGGCCCTTTGCAGGCTGCGCTCGTCGCCGGTGATCCGCGCCAGTCCCACCAGGGCGGGAACATGTCGGTTGTTGACTTCCAGGGCGTCCTCATAGGAGGTTCGCGCTTCATCTTCGTTGTATTTTTCCAGGAACAGGTCGCCCCACAGCGTTTGCGCCTCGAGGTTTTGCGGGTCGGCCCGGGTAGCTTCCCGGAACAGGCTGTTGGCGTCATGAAATCGCCCGAGCAGCCAGCTTGCCAGGGCCGTCATGGCCACATCGGGCGAGCTGAAAATCAGGCCGTTGTTGTAGCGGCCCACGACTTCCTCAAGCAGGGGATAGCTTTGGTCCCCGCGGCCGGTGAATTGCAGCAGCGAGGCCTGTTGCGCCAGGCTGCGCACCGGCGCGCCTTGCAGGCCAAGACCGTCGATGACCGCCTGGAGAATGGCAATCGCCTCGGCGGAATTGCCGGTCATGCGCTTGACTTCGGCCAATTGGGTGCTGACCAGGGGGTAATCCGCATACTCGCCGCCGATCAGTTCCTCGCAGACCGCCATTGCCTCCCGATAATTGCCCATGCCCGCCAGGGCGCGGCTTGCGCCGATGACGCCGGCGTTGCGGTCGAGCCCGTCGGCCTGCCGAAATACTTCGGCGGCGGCGGCGTAGGCGCCCGACAGCAGCAATTGCCCGCCGCGCTGCAGGGGCGCCCCGGCAGGCGCCGACTCGTCTTCGGGCTGGGCGATTGCCGCGACGACGGGCAGCAGCAGCAGGACCAGGCCGGGCAGCAGGCGGTTCAGGATATTCATGGCAAGGGACTCGGATTTCATGGCGCAAGCTCATGGAATCTCGCGGTGGCGCGGGCCAGTTCCACCAGCAATTCCTCAAGCCGGCGCCAGTAGTCGGGTTCGAGGAATTCGGTCTTGCGGCCCCGCAGAATGAAAACCGAGCGTTCCAGTTGTTGCATACGGGATTTCAGCGCCAGCGCTTCGCCGCCGAGGTTTGCGGTTTCCGTCGCGGCGGAGTCGATATAGGCGATTTCCGCCAGGCGGCCGTCCGGGTCATCGAGGCCCGGACCAAGGCTGAACATGGCATCGCCGTTATCGTCGAGCCCGGCGTGTTCCGAGGCGAGCCGGCCCTGGTCGGCGTACCACTGCTCCACATTGGCCCTGGCGTAATTGAAGGCTTCCAGCAGGGACACCCGGTTGTTCTTGTCCAGGTCCCCGGCGCGGCTGTCGAGGGCTTCAATGAAGTACCGCGAGAAAACCGGGTCGTATTTCTCCGAGGCGGAGCGCGTGGCGGAAATCACCACCCTGCCCTCTCCCGAGAGAAAGGTGGAAAAGCCATGGCTCGCGCTGGTGGTATTGACGATGACCATGTCCTGCCGCGCGAAGGGCTCCAGCAACTCGCGAAACTCAGGGCCGGTGTAGTCCGGGCCGATGATATTGAACTTGGCTTCCTCGCCCTCGCCGGCGCCGTGGCCGATGAGATACACGGTAAGCTGGTCGCCGTCGCCCACCCGACCGCGCAAATCGCCGAATGCCGCGGCTATGCCGGCCCGGTCGCTGGTTCCGTCGAGCCGGCTGCCGGCATTGGGACCGGCGGCGTCCGGGTCGTGGAGCAGGGTGATGGAATCGGTGGAATAGCCGTAATCCCGGATGAGGATGTCATGGAGCGAATACGCCCATTGGCGGAACCGGGAGATATTGTCGGCGCCCACCGAGGGGCCGACGATGATCACCGCGTACTTGGCGGAATCCGGTGCTTCGAGGAAATAGCCGCTTTCCATGGGAAGTTGCGCCTGGGCCGGAAAATTCGCAAAAATCATCAAAAAAACAATTGCTTGCAAACGATTCATGACAAACCCCGCAACCGACGCGTCATCCAGTCGATGCAAAGAAGACCCACAAGCAGGGCGAGCAGCCAGGGCTCGTCCCACAGGTCGATCTGCGTTTCCCGGGAATAGGCGTTGGGGGTGAATTCGATGGCTTCGGGCAGCCCGCCCACCTCATCGAGATCGAAATAACTGCCGCCGGCGGCTTCCGCCATGCGGCCAAGGAGTCCCCGGTCCATGCCGGCATTGTTGAATTCGCGCAGGGAAGGCGTCACCACGATGGCGGCCCGCTTTTCGGCGCCTTCCCCGCCGGCGGCGCTGGCCACGTCCACGAGCAGGTCGAAAACCCCTTCCTGGTCGGCAATGAAGGTGGAGCGGTAAATGCCGTCTTCCCCGATATTCCATTCCATGGGGGTATCGGTGATTTCATCCAGCGGGCTGGTGGTCTGAATCCACAGGCTGGCGTCATTGTCGGGCTCATACTGTTCGTCGAGCACCCGGGCGGTAACCCGCACCTCGTCGCCGATGTTGTAGAACTCGCGGTCGAACTCCAGGGTCACCCGGTCCGGCGCCGAAACCGCAAGCCAGCGCAGCATCTGCCGCCACAGGGTTTCGTGTGAGGGATCTTCCGAGTCCATCATCATCTGCCAGCGCCAGGTGCTCGCGGTGGTGAGGGACATGACCCGGCCGCTGCCATAACGCTGGGTGACGATCACCGGCAGGGCCTGGTTCTGGTATTGCAGCGCCGGGTGCTCCAGCAGCACTTCGGCCCCGGGCTTGATGCGGCCGGTGACGTACACTCCCTGCAACTGCGGCAGTTGCGACCAGGCGAAGCGGTTTTCGGCGTCTGCCCCGGCGAGCCGCAGCAGCGGCGAAAATTCGCCGTTGCGGGTCAGGCGCGGAGTGAACAACTCGCCGCTGGGATGGTCGCCCCGGCGTATGCCGCCGCGCAGTGGATTGGGCAGAAAATTCTCCTCCACCAGGGTTACCGGCAGGATGTCCACCAGCGGGGTGCCGATGAATTCCTCATCCACCATGCCGCTCTTGAGCAGGCCGCCGCCGCGCTCGGCGACAAAGCCCTCGATCATCCGCAACTGATCGTCGTTGAAGAACTCTTTTTCAATATCGCCGAGGATGATCGCCTCATACTCGTACAGCGTCTCCCGGCTGCCGGGAAAGCCATCGGCAAGCTCGGTGGGCGATTCGATGCCCTGGCGGTAGAACTTGCCGGGGCCGGTTTGCAGATAGGTCGCCAGCCGCAGGGACTCGTCATCCTCCACCGCCCGGCGGATGAACTTGTATTCGTTGCGCGGATGACCTTCGAGATAGAGGATGTCCAGGGGCGGCTTGTCGGTATTGTCCACCAGGAAACTGTAGCTGTTGTTGCGGGTAATGATCTCGCCGGGCTGAACCCCCACCCGCAGCTCGTAGACGATGCGCTCGGCGCGTTCCGGGGTGACTTCGAGGCTGAAGCGCCGGGATACGCCCGCGGCGCCAAGGCTGACGACTTCGCTGCTCACCGTGGCGCCGCCGTCAAGCACCGCGAGTTCCACTTCCTGGCCGGCGAATCCCTGATGGCGCAGGGCCGCGGTCACGGTGAAGACCGAACCTTCGAGCACGGTGCGGGCGGCGCTGACATCCACAATGCCGATATCGAGTGGAATGTCCTCCTGGCCCACGCCCACGGTGAAAATGGGAATCTGGCGGTTGCCCAACTGCTGGGCGGCGATGATCGGGTCGCTATTGCTGTTGTCGGCGCCATCGCTGATGAGCACCACGCCGCCGAGGGGAAGCCCGTCAAGCTGATCGGCCACGGCTTCCAGCGCCTGGCCGATGGCGGAACCGGCGCCGGATTCGCCGAGCGCGCCGTCGCTTTCGCCCGGCGCAAACCGGCGGATGGTCTGGTCGAAGGCGAAGCTGCGAAGCTGGAAGGATTCCGCGAGTTCATCCACCACCGGGCCGGCGAGAAAGGTGTCCGCGACAGCCGCTGCCCGGCTGCGGCCGTCCATGTCGGCAATGGTCATGCTTTGGGAATTGTCGAGCAGCACGGCGAGATAGGTATCCTGGGGCGAGACCTGGCGCGTGTTCACCACCGGCCGCAGCAGGCAGAACAGGATCAGAATCAGCACCAGGGAGCGCAACCCGATGAACCAGGCCTTCCAGGCGGGCGACAGGGGGCGGGTGGTGCGGCGATAGCCCAGCCAGACCGCGGCGACAATGAGCAGGGAAATGAGCGCGAACAGCCACGGGCTGACGCCGTGGGCAAAGCTCAGATTGCCTTGTTGCAGCGCGGACAGCAGCGTGGGCTGGGTAACTTGCATGCTCAGCGCGCCGAATCGTCCGAACCCTGCTGCTCCGACAGCACGCGGTAGTATTCCCGCACCAGGTCGCGGTATTCGCCGGGGATGTCCTCCTCGATGGTGGCGTACAGGCGATTGTTGATCTCCTCGAGTTCGGCCTGGGCGCGCAATGCGCCTTCGAGTTCGATGACCGGCTCGAGCAGGGCGCGGAACAATTCGGGCTGATTGAGAAAGTCCTCGATGTCCTGGCGGGTGATCTGTTGTATTACCGAACGCGCATCGCCCCAGGGCAGATTGCCGCCATCGGTGCGGATTTCGCCGCCGGGACCATAGCGGTCGGCACCAATCTGGCGGGCGCCGCCGTTCCGATTGCCGTCCTGGGCCTGCCCGCCAGCGCCCTGCCGGGCCTGCTGCCGCATCTGCTGATTAATCTGGCGGGCGAGCTGGCGGGATTGCTGCAACTGCTCGCGCAATTCGCCCACGCCGGGCATGCCGGGGCCGGGCTGGTTGCCGTTTTCATTGCGCGCCTGGATACGGCTTTCGAGATCTTCCAACTGCTCGCGCAATTGCCGGGCATCCGCCGCCGCCTGCCGCAGGGGGTTGCCCGCAGCCCGGGTCGGGTCGAGGGCCGCGAGGCTTTGGGCCAGGTCCTCGATCTGGTCTTCCAGGGTCTGCTCGATATCCGCGGCGAGATTGACCATACCATTGCGCAGGATGCGGTTGCTGGTCTGCATTTCTTCCTGGATGGGGCGCAATTCCCGGGTCGCCTGCTGGGCCTGGGAAAGCAGCCGCTGATCCTCGTTGCCGCCCCGGGCGATTACCGCCCGCAGCATGTCCTCGATTTCCTCGATGTTCTGCCGCCGGCGCTGCTGGGCCTCGATCAAGTCGTCGAGTTCGGCGTCGTCGCGCACCGATTGCCGGGTCTGGCCGAGGCCCATTTCCCGGCTGGCTTCTTCCATGGCTTCCCGCAGCTCGCGCTGCTGCCCAAGTAATTGCTGGCCGCGCTGACCGAGATTGCGCGCCAGTTGGTTGACCGAACGGTCCGCCTGCTCGCCGAGTTGCTGCTGCTGGCGGCGCAGGTTTTCCAGCGCCTTCTGGCTTCTGGCGGCGGCGATGGAAGGTGATTCCGCCTCGGCTGCGTCCCGCATCTGCCGGGCCGCCTGCCGCAGCGCCTCGGTCTGTTGCGCGCCGCCGCTTTCGCCCCGGGAACCCTGCCCCTGTGATGCGCTGGCGCTTTGCCGGCCCCGGGACATCTGCCGGGCGAGTTGCTGGACTTCCTGGCCCAGTTGCTCCTGCTGGCGCATCAGCCTTTCGAGTTCCCTGCGTTTCTGCTCTTCGGTCAATTGTTCCGAGCGGCGGGCGAGATTGCGCTGGGCCCGGGTCAGGCCCTCCTGGCGCCGGGCGAGTTCCTCAAGCTTGTTGGCCTCTTCCTGCTGCCGGGCGCTCTGGCCGCGGCTATTGGGATTTTCATAGCGGTTTTCCAACTGGCCGAGTTCCATTTCGAACAGCTCGCGCAGGTCTTCGCGTTCCTGCCGCGCCGCGCCGCCTCCGCCGCCGCCCTGCCGCATGCTGATTTCGGTGCGGTTGATATTGGCTTCGGCCTTGAGAATGTACCGCAGCGCGGCCTGTTCCGGCTGCAGGGCGCTGGTGACCTGGAGCAGGTCGAGTTCCGCCGCCGCAAGATTCATCTGATCAATGGCCAGGGCGAGGTTTTCCACCGCCTGGTCGTAGGAGTCGTCGGAAAAATTGAGCCTTTCCGATAGCCGGTCAATCGACATGCGCGCCTGGCGGATGGCTGCAAGCTGGGATTCGGCGATGATTTCGGCATCGGCGGCAAAATCTTCGGGCGCCGCCCGGGACTCACGGTTCTTCAGCTTCCAGGTTGCCGCGATGATGTCTTTCTGGATGGTAACCAGGGCGCTGCTGTCGCCGCCCTGACCGCCGCCTCCGCCACCGCCGCCGCCCTGGTTGCGGCGGAATTCCTGGTCGGTGGGAATGACCTGGAGAAAGTAGATATCGGAAATCACCTCGCTGGGGCCGTCGAGGCCGTTATTGTCCGCGAGGGTGAGATGGTAGCTGACGAAATCGCCAGGCTCCACGGCAAGATCCTCGAGATAGATCAACTGCTTGCCGGATACGCTGCGCACCTGCTCTTCGAGGAGGAAGTCCACCGCCACCCCGTCCTGTCCCACCACGCTGTAATTGAGATCGAAACGGGTCAGGCCGTAGTCGTCGCTGGCATCGACTTCAAGAATGACTTCCTCCAGGGGCATGACGTCCTGGTCCCTGCCCGGGCGGCGCAGGACAAGCTCGGGGGGCTGATCCACGATGGCCCTGATGTAATAGTCCAGCGGGTCGCTGCCGGCAAGACCGGAATGATCCACCGCCCGCACCCGGTACACGCCATCCCGGTCGAGGGTGAAGGAGGCGGCGCCGGTGTTGCCATCGATGGCAAGCGGCAGATCGGGCAGGTCGGCGCCTTCCGCGGCGGGGTCGAATTCGAGCCGGGCCCCGGCAATGGCCTTGTTGAAGTTCACGGTGATTGCCACCGCGGTGCCCACCGGGGCGATCAGGTCGCCGCCGTCTTCTTCGAGCAGGTCTTCCATGCCGGTGTATTCGGGATAATCGAAGGCCACATCGATCCGCTCCACCCGGGGCAGGTCAAAGACGCTGATGCGGTACTGGCGGGAGTTTTGGGTATCGCCCTGATCGAATGTCACATAATAGGTGGTGTCCTCCACCAGGCTCGGGATGTAGTAGCTGAACGCGGCGCCATCGCTGCCGCCGCCGTCCCGGCTCATGGCCACATCGCGCCAGTTGACGTTGTCGTCCTGCAGGCGCAGGGTCGCCGCTTCCGGGGCGGCTCCGCTGACCCGGGCCGCAACGGCAAGGCCGTCGCCGCGCTGCAAGTCCACGTCGCCCGGTTCGATGAGAATCTCGATGACCGGCGGCGGCTCGCCCTGGATGACGATCTCAGCGGCTTCGAAGGGCCACAGCAGGCGGCTGAAGGAATCCTTGAGGGTTCCCGAGGTCAGCAAGGCCACCGAGACCGCGGACATGGCGGCCGCCGACAGGCCGAAACCAAGCCAGGAGCGACCCGCCGGGGTAATCGATTCCATTTCCCGCTGTTGCCGCAGCATTTGCCGCTCGGCGTCCTGCCACAGGCGGGCAATGAACTGCCGGGACACGCCCCGGCGGCCAAAACGCAGTTCATCCTCGCTGAATTCCAGAGAGGTCAGCAGGCGCTGTTCCAGATCGGGAATATGGTCTTCCACATAATGCGCCAGACGCTGGTGGGTCGCATGGCGGTGGCGCAGCACGCCGAGCAGCCGCCAGCCCAGCGCGCCGATGGCCCCCAGCAGTGCCGCGAGCATTGCCAGGCTCGCCAGAGGTGCCGGCTGCAATTCGCTGAACAGCAGGGTAAAACCGAATATCAGCAGGGAGTTGACGGCGCAAAACAGACTGAGTTGGCGCAATACAAGGAAGGTGCTGCGACGGCGGCGGAGGTCTTCGAGGGTGGCATGCAAGCTGTCGAATGTGGGATGCGTCATGTTGACTCCGCCATTTGCGATTGCCACGGTACCGTAACTCGGGCAGGGAATTCCGGTCGCGTCCGGCCCAAGTCAAATATCCCACCAACGCGCAAGTGATTGCAAGCGCGGTTGGGAGCCGTGGTCAGGGCATTGGCAATCCGGGAGTCCGCGCGCACTCAGGGGGGTCGCCGGCAACCGGGTCTGGCGGGCCTTTCCGCGATCACTTGCATTAGCGAACAAACATCCTTCTAATTGGGCGCCTGCCCGCGGCCCGGTGGATTTTCCGGCTAATGCTTCTTGACATCCTGTTCATCGTTCTCGGCTTTGTCGGTCTGGCCTGGGGCGCCAATCTCTTCGTTTTCGGCGCCTCGGCGCTGGCCCGCAATCTGGGTGTTTCGCCGCTGCTCATCGGCCTCACCGTGGTCGCCTTCGGCACTTCGGCGCCGGAGTTCTTTTCCTCGGCGGTTGCCTCGCTCAACAATGAGCCCCATCTGGCGGTGGGCAATGCCCTGGGCTCGAACCTGTTCAATGTGGGCATTGCCCTCGGCGTTGCCGCAATGGTTGCCCCGCTGACGCCGCCGCCCAACCTGATGCGCAGGGAAATGGCGGCGATGCTGCTGGTCACCGTGGTCACCGGCCTGCTGTTCATCGACCTGCGCCTGGGCTGGACCGACGCCGCGGTGCTGATTGTCATTGCGGTTTTCTTCATCCGCAAACTGATGCTGCCCCAGGTGAAGAGCGAACCGGAGAAGGTGCTCGACGAGTTGCAGATCGAGAAAGTCAGCAATTTCCGGGCGATCTGCTTCCTGCTTTTCGGCCTGTTGATGCTGGTGGTCAGTTCCCAGGCCCTGGTGGTCGCCGCGACTTCCATCGCCCAGACCCTGGGCGTGAGCACCGGCATCATCGGGCTCACCGTGGTGGCCCTGGGCACTAGCCTGCCGGAGCTGGCGCTGTCGGTGACCTGCGCGGTGAAGGACGAGGATGAACTCGCCATCGGCAATATTCTCGGCTCGAATATCATGAACCTGCTGGTGGTGCTGCCCTTCCCCGGGCTGCTTGCGCCAGGACCGCTGGAGCCGAGTTTCCTTTACCTCGATTATGCCGCGATGCTACTGATCTGCCTGGTGCTGGCGCTGTTCTGCTACATCGGCATCCGGCGCGGCAAATCGATTGGCCGGCTGGGTGGCCTGACCTTGTTGTTAATCTATTGCGGCTGGTTTACGTTGATGCTGCAAAACACCTGATCGCCATGGACAAGAACTTTTCCTTTATCGACAGCGCCTTGCGCACGCTTGCCATCGAGCGGGCGGCGCTTGCGGAATTGCCGGGGCGAATCGGCGCCGAGTTTGATCGGGCCTGCCGGCTGATGCTGTCCTGCAAGGGCCGGGTGGCAGTCACCGGCATGGGCAAATCGGGCCATGTCGGCAACAAGATCGCCGCCACCCTGTCGAGCACCGGCGCCCCGGCGCTGTTCGTGCATCCCGCCGAAGCCGCCCACGGCGATATCGGCATGATTACCTCCGCCGATGTGGTGCTGGCGATTTCCAATTCCGGCGCCACCGGGGAAATCATCGCCCTGTTGCCGGTGCTGCGACGGCGCGGCATCCCCCTGATCGCCATGACCGGCAAGTCCGGCTCTGAACTTGCCCGGGCGGCGGATATTCATCTCGATGCGGGAGTCAGCGAGGAAGCCTGCCCCCTGGGCCTGGCGCCGACGGCAAGCACCCTGGCGGCGCTGGCGCTCGGTGACGCCCTTGCCATGGCCCTGCTGGAGGCCCGGGGATTCAGCAGCGAGGATTTCGCCCGCTCGCATCCCGGCGGGCAGTTGGGAAGGCGTTTGCTCATCAGGGTAAGGGACATCATGCATCCCAGGCGGGAGATTCCCGGGGTGCGGGCCGGCGCCGGGCTTGCCGAGGCCCTGCTTGCAGTTAGCGCCGGAGGCTTTGGCCTCACCACGATTACCGACGCGGCAGGCAATGTCTGCGGAGTTTTCACCGACGGCGACCTGCGCCGGGCCATCGACGCCGGCCATGACATCGGCGCGACCCGGGTGGAAGAAGTCATGTCGGCGAATTTCGTGCGGATCGACGAAAACGCCCTGGCGGCGGAAGCGGCGCGCATCATGCAGGAGGCCAGTGTGTATGTGCTGATTGTCACCGATGCCAGGGGCGAACCCAGCGGCATCGTCAAGATGCACGACCTGCTCCAGGCCAATGTGGTCTAGGAG
>JAJECW010000004.1 GCA_022821865.1 Pseudomonadales bacterium | reverse complement strand
TAGGGAAGCTCTGATCAAGTCAGAGCTTCCCTGCGGCACATGGAAGTGCCGCCGAATTCGATGGCGTAAGCCATTGAATTCGGGAGCAAAACAAAACCACGCTTTTGTTTTGCGATAATGAAAAACTCCACGGATGGAGTTTTTCAGAGAATACTTAGGAGCCTGCGCCTTGGGAATTCGCGAAAGCGAAAATCCGATATCGCCGCGCCCCTGGCCGTTCGGTTGAGGCGAATAATGGGTTAAATTCAACGAAAACGAACGGTCAAGGGCGAGGAAGAGAGTGGATTTGCAGCAGCGAATTCCCGCGGCGCAGGCTCCTGGAACCTTGCAGGCGCGCATTTCCTACACGATGGCGCAGCCCGCGGGCGGTCGCTTTCAGCTCGACCTGGACGCGGAGATTCCGGCGGCGGGGATCACCTGCGTTTTCGGCGCATCCGGCTCGGGCAAGACCACCTTGCTGCGCTGCCTGGCGGGACTCGACCGCCCGCAAGCCGCGCGGCTGACGGTCGATGGCGAAGTCTGGCAGGACGAAAACCGCTTCATGCCGACGCATCTGCGCCGCATCGGCTACGTATTCCAGGACAGCAGCCTGCTGCCCCATCTCAGCGCGCGGCGGAATCTCCACTACGGCCGGGATCCCGGCGACGGGGCGGATACCGCGGATGCCGTAGAGTTGCTCGGCATCGGGCATCTGCTCGACAAGTTCCCGCGGCAGTTGTCGGGCGGCGAACGGCAGCGCGTCGCGCTGGCCCGGGCGCTATTGAGCAAGCCGCGCCTGCTGTTGCTCGACGAACCACTTTCGGCGCTCGATGTGGCGCGCAAGCAGGAGCTGCTGCCCTATCTCCAGCGCCTGCCGGAAGAACTCGATTGTCCCATCGTCCATGTCACGCACTCGCCCGACGAAGTCGCCCGGCTCGCGGCTCATGTACTGGTGCTCGACCATGGAAAATGCGTCGCGAGCGGCTCGGTAACAGAGCTGATGGCCTCCCGCAGGCTGCCGGTCAACGCGGCCGGAGAAAGCGGCGTGGTACTCGAAACCACGATCGCCGGCCATGATGAGGACTGGAATCTGGCGGAAGCGGCCTACGCCGACGGCCGGATGCTCATTCCCGATCCGGGCGTTGCGATGGGCGGCCTGGTCAGGTTGCGCATTCTCGCCCGCGACATCAGTCTGAGCCATGCGGAAGAGGCGCATTCGAGCATTCTCAACCGCTTGCCCGCCACGGTGGAACGGATCGAGGAGTCTCCCGACACCGCGATGTGCATGGTGCATCTGCGCGTCGGCGACAGCACCAGGTTGCTGTCGCGCGTTTCGCGCAAGTCGTCCCGGCGGCTCGGATTGGCGCCGGGCAGCGAGATTTACGCCGAAATCAAATCCGTGGCGATCCTGCAATAAGTCAGATCCGGGCGGCGCCGAGCTGCGCTCGGCGACTGGAACGGCAAGGCTGGGGATCGGCGAAGCCACAGGGGATGCGCCATGAAAGGCAGGCACAATCCCACAGCATCCCCAAACAGGTTCTGCGACTCCAATCTCGCGGCATAGCCGCGCGCCGTTACGGCTGTGCGCGAAGCTGCGCCTCGCAAACGCTTGCCCGCACCCACTCCGCCGCGCGCAGAATGACGGGTGAGAAAATTTGCTTCCTGCGCTTACCGGGACGTACACTGCGCTTTTTTGCCGGACGGTGGGCATTGCAATGACTGTATCACTTCCAACCAACGGGGAATGGGCCGCGCGCTGCGCCGCCGATAGCGAATTCCGCATGGCCGCGCGTTACTGGCGCGGGGGTCTTGTGCTTGATATCGGCAGCGAATCGCTGGCCCTGCGCATGAATGGCGGCGCGGTGGAGGCGGGAATTCCCGCGGAGCCGGAAGGCCTGATTCGCTACTCCGCCCCGGAAGCGCTCTGGGACAATCTGCTGGCGGCCACGCCGCCGCCATTTTTCAACGATATCGCCCCGGCCATCGCCCTGGGCCTGCAAGTCGATGCGGACCCGGTGCTGCACGCGCAATACTACGGCGCCGCGAAACGCGCAATCGAACTGTTGCGTCCGGATAGCGCCGCGGTGGACTCCATGCGAGAAGAGGCGGCGGCGCCAGGCACATTCGATGCGCCCCAGGGCCGCTACGTTCACCTCGACCTCGGCGGCCACGATTACCGTATCTATTTCGAGGAAGCCGGCCAGGGCATTCCCCTGCTGCTCCAGCACACCGCCGGCGCCCACGGCAGCCAGTGGCGGCATTTGTTCGAATATCCCGAGATTACCAGCCGCTTCCACCTGATCGCCTACGACCTGCCGTTCCACGGCAAGTCCATGCCGCCGCCCCTGCGCAACTGGTGGAGCGAGAATTACCGCCTGACGGGAGAATTCCTGCGCCGGGTTCCCCTGGTGCTCAGCGAGGCCCTGAGGCTGGAAAATCCCGTATTCATGGGCTGCTCGGTGGGCGGCCTGCTCGCCCTCGATCTTGCCCTGCATCATCCCGACCGCTTCCTGGCGGTGATCTCCCTGGAAGGCGCCTTGCGCATCGACGATACCGGCGACATTCCCGGCCTGTGGCACCCGGCGGTGGGCAACGAGTACAAGGGCCTGTTGATGGAAAGCCTGACAGCGCCCCATGCCCCCGCGGCCTATCGCAAGGAAACCGCCTATGTGTACGCATCGGGCTGGCCGCCGGCTTTTATCGGCGATCTGTATTACTACGCCGTCGAATTCGATCTCAGGGCCCGTGCCGGGGAAATCGATACCGGCAGGATACCGGTGCATATTCTCTCGGGCGAATACGACTACAGCGGCAGCCCGGAACTCGGCAAGGCGGCCCATGAAGCCATTGCCGGCTCCACCTGGCAGTTGATGGAAGGCATGGGGCATTTCCCCATGACGGAAAATCCCGAGCGCTTCGCGGATTATCTGCTACCCCTGCTCGACCGGATTGCGGCGGGCAAGAAAAGTCAGGCTTAGCCCCACCGCCAAAGCCAGCAGGCAGAAAAGCAGCATGGGATCGCGTCCGGTGAGTTCGGCGTAGGCACCGGGCCAGACGACGTCATTGGCGATAAAGTTCCCGGGTTCCTCCGGCTGGCTGACTGTCTGCCAGGGCCAGAGGGCGGGAATCGAGCCCGCCAGCAATCCGCAGATGAAAGCGTAGGTCTGGCTGTGTCTTGTGCGCAATAGCCAGGCGACCAGTCTCGACATGAGCAGCACGCCCAGTACGCAGCCGGAAAGGAAAATCAGCAGGGGCGGCAAATCCAGGCTGGCCAGGGCGCCGAGCATGTACTCATAGGCGCCGAGCAGCAGCAGGATGAAGGCGCCGGAAAGCCCCGGCAGCAGCATGGCGCTGATGGCGATCATGCCGCACAGGAAAAGGTACGCGGCAGCAGGCTCTCCCCCGACGGAATTACCCGTGGAAATTGCGAGCACCAGGGTAGCGCCCCCCAGGGCAAGAGGCATACTGCGCCGGCGCGGGAATTCGACTTCTCTTCGCAGCAGCCAAACCGCCGCGGCAATGAGGCCGATAAAGAATGCCCGCAGGGGCTCCGGGAAGTTTTCGATCAGGATCAGGATGAGATTGGCGCTGAGCAACAGGCCGCTGGCCATGCCGAGGCCGAGCAGCAGCAGGAAGACGCCGTCCACATGACGCCAGCATGCCAACAGCCGGCCGCGCAGCAGCAGGCCCAGGGCCTCGCCGTCCAGTGAGCGAATGGCGTAGATCAGACGATCATAAACATTGGCGACCACTGCGATGGTGCCCCCGGAAACGCCTGGCACCGAATCGCTGACCCCCATGGCGATTCCCTTCAGGTAGACGACTGCATGGCCGGCAAGGCTGGTGGAAGGCGGTTCCATGGCGGCGGATTCAAAAGCGAACCTGCCCCTTGAGCAACGGCACAAAGCGGACGTGATCGAGCATCCGGCTGAGATACTGGTCTCCGCGGCGGGTAATCAACCGCAATTCCTGCCCCGCCGGGCCGCCCACGGGAATCACCATGCGCCCGCCCTCGGCGAGTTGCCCGAGCAACTCCCGAGGCACACCAAGCGGCGCCGCGGTGACGATGATCCCGTCATAAGGGCTTTGTTCAGGGTGGCCGAGACTGCCGTCGCCGTGGATCAGCCTGACATTGTCGATCCCGAGCAGGCGCAGATTGGCCACCGCCGTATCGTGCAGGGGCTTGATGCGCTCGATGCTGAAAACCTCCCCGGCCAGGGGGGCGATGATCGCGGTCTGATAGCCGCAGCCGCTGCCGATTTCCAGCACCCGCTCCGGGCGGCCCGCCGCAAGCAGGGCTTCGGTCATTCGCGCCACCACATAGGGCTGGGAAATCGTCTGCTTGTAGCCGATATTGACCGGCCGATCCTCATAGGCGAGGTGGGAAAAAGCCTCTTCGATGAAGATATGCCGGGGGGTGGCGCGCATGATGTCGAGTACGGCGGAATTGCGAATGCCCTTTTTTTCCAGGCCAGCGACCAGTCGTTCGCGGGTGCGGCGGGAAGTCATGCCGATGCCGTCAAGATTCAGTTTCGGTTTTGTGTTCGCTTCCATCGGTGATGCAAAGTTCCCTGATCAAACTCGTGGCGTAAGCGCCCCGCGCAAGGGCGAAGCGCAACTGCAATCCTTCGCGGGTCCAGTTCCAGCGCAAATTCCGCAGCGCCAGACGCAGGGGCCGGCGGCCCGCCTCGACTTGTTCCCGGCGCAGCCAATCGAGTATCGCCGGATGTTTTTCAAGCACCGCATCTTCCATATCGGCAGCCTCGCCGCGAGTTGCATATCCGTGTTGCGGAAAATTCGCTCCGGGCAATGGCCCCGTGATATGGATGTCCAGCGCAGCAAGCCTTTTCCGGAGGGGCCGCGAAGACTCGGCGCGAGACGATTCCTCTTCCTCCGGCAGGAAGAGGCGGCCTGAGCCATCGAGGGCCAGCACATCGCCCGGCAGCAAGTCGTTCCAGTTGCCCCGAGCCAGCCGCAGGGAGAGCACTTCGTTGAACAGCAAGGCCCTTGCGGCGGAGTACAGCCTGCCGCGCCCGCTTCGCCCCGGCCGGGGCGCACCAGGCCGCGCGGCAAGTTCCACCTGCGCCAGATTGTTCGCCAGCCGCCCGAAACGCTGGGGGCCGAAGTAGTTGGGCGCGCCCTGTCCCGCCAGGGTTTCGAGCCGGCTTTCCAGGTCTTCCCGGCTGCCGCGAAAATCCCGCAGCAGAATTTCGAAATGGTTGCGGCGGTGGCTGCCGATGCGAATCTTGCGATGATTGCGCCCGGATTGCAGAATCCGCAGGCTGTCGTCTTCGGCGCTCTTCAACCGGTAAACTTCCGATTTCGGGAGCCGCAGGCTGAACCACTGGGTGGTGCGGGCGTGGCGGTCCTTCATGCCGGCGTAACCGATATCGGCCCGGCCGAGGCCGCAGGCGGCCACCAGCCGGCGGGCGGCTTCGCCGGTCGTAAGCCCGGATTTTTCCACTTCGACACATAGATGCTCGCCGCTTCCGCCGGGGGCGAAGCCGAGTTCTTCCCGCACCTGGAAGTCAACGGGACAGGACTTGAGCCTTGCGTGATTCTTCGGTTCCGGAAGCAGGCGGGCAAGCTGTTCCCAGTGCTGGGCGTGGTCCACGGCGATTAGCTTTCACGAATTCCTGCGGCGCGGGCTCCTAGCAACACCACCGCATGGCAGGCCATGCCCTCTTCCCGACCGAGCCAGCCCATGCCTTCGGTGGTGGTGGCCTTGAGATTGACGCTATTCCGGGGCAGACCCGTCAGCCCGGCGAGGCTTTCCCGCATCCCTTCGGCAAAAGGCGAAAGTTTCGGAACCTGGGCCACCACGGTGAGATCGAGATTGATCAGGCGCAAGCCCTTCGCCGCCGCGGCTTCGAGCGCGGCGTCCAGAATCACGTTGCTGGAAATTCCGGCGATGCTGGCGTCGCTGTCGGGAAAAAGCCTGCCGATGTCGCCCGCCGCGGCGGCGCCGAGCACGGCGTCGGCAAGGGCGTGCAGCACCAGGTCGCCATCGGAGTGCGCCAGCAGGCTGCGCTTCACGGGCAGGATCACGCCGGCAAGCACCAGCGGGCTGGCGGGGTCGAAATCCGGCGCAAAGCGATGCGCGTCGAAACCATGTCCGATGCGGAGTTTTCGGGGATCTGGATGGCTCATGTTGAATTTTCCTGGCGGGCGGCAAGAATCGCGGTGGCCAGTTCCAGGTCGGGCTCGCGGGTGATCTTGATATTGTCTTTGGCGCAGGGAACCATGATTACGCTGCCTCCGGCAGCCATGACCGCCGCCGATTCATCCGGGTGCGACAGTCGTTCGGATTCCGCCCGACGCAGTGCCTGGCGCAAAACGCCAAAGCGGAACATCTGGGGCGTCGCCGCATTCCAGCAGTCCCGCCGCGGCACATTGTCCCGCACGATGCCATCAGCGGCAACGCGCTTGAGGGCATTGTCCGCAGGCCAGCCAAGCAGGCCGCCATCAGCACCTGCCGCGCCGGTTTCCCGAATCAACCGCAGGATGTCATCGCTTCGGACACAGGGCCTCACCGCGTCGTGAACCAGAACCCAATCATCATCCCAGGCCTGTTCCTCCAGCGCCAGCAATCCGCCAAACACGGACTGCTGGCGCTGGGCGCCGCCCTGGCAGGCGATGATCCTGGGGTCCCGATTCCAGCCCAGGGCCGGCCAATGACCGTCTCCAGGGCTGAGCGCAATGGCAAGCCCCCTGACAGGAGCGGCAAGCAGGGCTTCAATGGACCAGGACAGCACCGCGCGGCCCTGGAGCGACAGGTACTGCTTGGGAACCGCGGACCCGAAACGCGCGCCGCTTCCCGCGGCGGGGAGAATGCCCCAGCAGTTCATCAGGGAGCCATTTTCATCTTGGTACTCAACCCCTTCCCCGCCACTCCGCGCGCAGCGAAGCGCAGTCGCGGAACCTCCCGCGGTGGCCTGTCCAGGGAGGTCCCGCGGCTACGCGCAGGATGACTCACAGGGGAACGTCTGATCAATCCTGGTCCACGACGATATGGAAGGTCTCGCCTTCCCTGATCATGCCGAGTTCCGAACGGGCTCTTTCCTCGATGGCCTCATGGCCATTTTTCAGATCCAGCGCTTCCACTTCCAGTTGCCGGTTGCTTTCCCGCAGTTTCGCGATATGGTCGCGCTGCTCGTTGGCTTCCGCCTGCCGCGCCCCCAGGGCGAGGTAGCCGTCTTCACCCAGCCAGAGCTGATACTGAAACCAGCACGCGATCGCCAGCAGAGCGACAAGCAATAATTTCATGACGGTTTCCGTTCGCTGTCCCGTACCGTGAAATTTCGCGGTCATCCGCTCCGCAGAAAGCCAAACTCTTCCATAGCCCGGAAGCTTGCCCCCGCGCCCAGTTCCTCGTGGATGCGCAGCAGCCGATTGTATTTCGCCACCCGGTCGGTGCGGCAGAGCGAGCCAGTCTTGATCTGTCCGGCGGCGACGCCTACCGCCAAGTCGGCGATGGTGCTGTCTTCGGTCTCCCCGGAGCGGTGGGAGATAACGATGCCGTATCCCGCCCGCCGGGCCATGGCGATGGTCGCGAGGGTTTCGCTCAGGCTGCCGATCTGGTTGAACTTGACCAGAATGGCGTTGGCGATCCCCTCATCGATTCCCCGCTTGAGAATCGCCGTGTTGGTAACGAACAAATCATCGCCAACTAATTGAATCTTATCGCCTAATCGCGCCGACAGTTTAGCCCAGCCGTCCCAGTCGCCCTCATCCATGGCATCTTCGATGGACAGAATCGGATAGTTCTCGCAAAACTGCGCGAGATACTCGGTGAATTCTTCCGCATCGCAGGATCTACCTTCGCCGGACAGTTCGTAGCGGCCCTCGCGATAAAACTCCGAGGCCGCGCAGTCCAGCGCCAGGCGCACATCGCCCCCTGGGCGCAAGCCCGCAAGCTCGATGGCGCTGAGTATGGCGTCCAGGGCCGCGGCATTGGAAGGCAGGTCCGGGGCAAAGCCGCCTTCATCGCCCACGGCGGTATTGTAGCCGCCCTTTTTCAGCACCGACTTGAGCGCATGGAAAATTTCCGCGCCCCAACGCAGGGCTTCGGGAAAACTCGGCGCGCCCGCCGGCTGAACCATGAATTCCTGAATGTCCACGTTGTTGTCGGCGTGCTCGCCGCCATTGATGATATTCATCATGGGCAGGGGCAGGCTGTATTCCCCGTTGCCGCCGGCCAGTGTTCCGATATGGGCGTACAGCGGCAGTTGCCGGCTCTCGGCGGCGGCCCGGGCCGCCGCCAGCGATACGGCGAGAATCGCATTGGCGCCGAGCCGGGACTTGTTTTCGGTACCGTCGAGATCCAGCATGCTCCGATCCAGCGCCAGTTGGTCACTGGCGTCAAATCCCTTGAGCGCGGCGAAGATTTCCCCGTTGACATTGGCCACCGCCTTGCTGACGCCCTTGCCGCCATAACGCACAGGGTCCCCGTCGCGCAATTCCAGGGCTTCCCGGGCGCCGGTGGAGGCGCCGGAAGGCACGCAGGCATGGCCTCTTGCGCCATCCGCCAAAGTCACTTCCGCCTCGATGGTGGGATTACCCCGGGAGTCCAGAATCTCCCTGGCGTGAATATGATTTATCTCTGACATTTCAATACCTTGTATCGCTTGATTATGAAAATGAATTAATTTGTGTCCAGCGCCGGCAGGGACTTGGCAAGGGTGTCCACCCGCCGCATCCGCCCCAGAAATTCCGGCAGCCGCCCAAGCCGCAGGGCGCAGGGGCCATCACAAAGGGCCTGGTCCGGGTCGGGATGCGCTTCGAGGAACAGGCCGGCGATGCCCTGCATCAGCCCCGCCCCGGCGAGACCGGCCAACTGCCCCCTCCGCCCGCCGGCGCCATGGGACTGGCCGCCGGGAAGCTGCAGGGCGTGGGTGGCGTCGAACAGGACCGGGCAGGCGAAGGACTTCAGCGTCTGGATTCCGAGCATGTCCACCACCAGATTGTGGTAGCCGAAACTCGTGCCGCGCTCGCAAAGCATGAGCCGGGAATTGCCCGCCTGCTCGAATTTTTCCAGGATATGGCGCATTTCCAGCGGTGCCAGAAACTGGGCCTTCTTGATATTGATGGCGGCGCCGGTGCGGGCCAGGGCAGTCACCAGATCGGTCTGCCGGCTGAGAAATGCGGGCAATTGCAGCACATCGACCACTTCCGCCGCCGCCTCGGCCTGACCGGGCTCGTGGACGTCGGTGAGCACCGGAACATCGAATCGCCGTTTGACTTCGGCGAGCATGGCCAGACCATCGGCAAGCCCCGGCCCCCGCGGGGAATGGATGGAGGATCGATTCGCCTTGTCAAAGCTCGCCTTGAAAATCCAGGGTATGGAAAGCTCCCGGGTAACCCGGGCGAAGCTCTCCGCCACGCGCATCACGGTCTCGGTCGATTCCAACACGTTCATGCCGCCGACGAGCACAAAGGGCAGATGATTGGCGATACGGACATCGCCCAGAATGACTTCCCGGTCGCTCATGGCTGGCCCTGGTTCGCGGGACTGGGCCCGGGTTCGCGGATCATGCGCCTGCCGCCGCCAGCGCCACGGTCCCGTCGGCCGGGTCGCCGGTGTCCGCCTGGGCATCGAGCCCGGCGCGATAATCCGCCGCGGCGCGAATAAAGCCGGAAAACAGGGGATGTCCGTCCCTGGGGGTGGAAGTGAACTCGGGATGGAACTGACAGCCGACAAACCAGGGATGATCCGGCGCTTCGATGACTTCCACGAGTTTCGCGTCCAGCGACTTGCCGGTGAGTTGCAGCCCCGCCTCCCGCAGGCGTTGCAGATAATCGTTATTGAACTCGTAGCGGTGGCGGTGTCTTTCCTTGATTCGCTCCTTGCCATAACAGTGGAAAATCGTAGAATCCCGGGCAATCCGGCATTCCTGGCCGCCAAGACGCATGGTGCCGCCGAGGTCGGAGTCATCGTCGCGGTTTTCCACCCCGCCATCGGCGGTGGTCCATTCGGTGATCAGGGCGATCACCGGATGCGGCGTGTCCGGTTCGAACTCGGAACTGTTGGCGCCGGCGAGCCCGGCCACATTGCGGGCGAATTCCACCACCGCCGCCTGCAATCCGAGACAGATGCCGAGATAAGGCACCCGGTTTTCCCGGGCGTACCGGCAGGCGAGAATCTTGCCTTCGAAGCCGCGCTCGCCGAATCCGCCGGGCACGAGAATGCAGTCGTGGCCTTCAAGAATTCCCGCGCCCCGCTCGGAAACCAGGGACGAGTCGATGAAGGAAACTTCCACCCGGGTGCGGGTATGGATGCCGGCGTGGGTAATCGCTTCATTGAGTGACTTGTAGGCGTCGGGCAGTTCCATGTACTTGCCCACCATGGCGAGTTTCACCTCCCGCAAGGGCTGGTGTTCCGCCTCCACCACCTTGTTCCATTCGCTGAAATCCGCCACGGGGCAGGGCAGGCGCAGTTTGTTGACGACGATTTCATCGAGCCCGGCATCGCCGAGAATCGCCGGAATGCGGTAGATGCTGTCGGTATCGGGCAGGGACACCACCGCAGGCAATTCCACATTGGTGAACAGGGCGATCTTGCGCCTCGCCGATTCGTCGATTTTCTGTTCCGAGCGGCAGATGAGCACATCGGGCTGGATGCCGATGGAGCGCAATTCCTTCACCGAGTGCTGGGTTGGCTTGGTCTTGATTTCGCCCGCCGTGGCGATATGGGGCACCAGGGTCAGATGGATGAACAGCGCCCGCTCGGCGCCAAGTTGCACCCGCAACTGCCGCACCGCCTCGAGAAAAGGCTGGGATTCGATATCCCCCACGGTGCCGCCGATTTCCACGAGCGCCACCTGGGCCGAACCGGCGCCTTCCACAATGCGGCGCTTGATTTCATCGGTGATATGGGGAATTACCTGAATCGTGGCGCCGAGATAATCGCCGCGCCGCTCCCGCCGCAACACCTCCTCATAGACCCGGCCCGTGGTGAAATTGTTCTTCTGCTGCATGGTGATGCGGCTGAAGCGCTCGTAATGGCCGAGGTCGAGATCGGTTTCGGCGCCATCGTCGGTGACGAAGACCTCGCCATGCTGGAAAGGATTCATGGTGCCCGGATCCACATTGATGTAGGGATCGAGCTTGAGCATGGAAATATCGAGTTGCCGGGCTTCGAGAATCGCCGCCAGCGACGCCGAGGTAATGCCTTTCCCCAGCGAGGAGACCACGCCGCCGGTAATGAAAATGTAACGAGTCATGGAGCCCCACCCGATGCCGGAACCCGTTCCAGCACAGGCCCCTTCAGATGGAATTACAGCCTACCAGAAGCTTCCGCCGCCCTCAATACGGATTACGCCATTCGATTTGGTAGGCGGTTTCGCCGGCGAGCGCGGATTCGGCGGTTCCGATACCCGGAATGGCGGCGATGTTTTCGCCGTCATGCAACAATGGAAGGCGGTTTCGCAGCCAGGGCGCCAGCCTGGCCTCATTGAGGATTTTCTTCAGGGTTTTGGTCGGACGACGGGCGAGGCGGCAGCTTTCGCCGCCCTGCCGATAGCGGACCCGGTAGCTTTTCCCGGCCAGCCCTTCCCCGGAAACCGGCTTCGCATGCAGGCTGCCATTGCCGGGCAACGCCAGCACCGGCTGCCGGGACGGATTCCACTCCACAGAGTAGTCCTGTTCGACCGGCGCCAGTCGCGGCAGCAAGTACAGGCCATCGTGGTACTTGCGCACGAAATGTTCGCCGAATTCTATTTCAGCCCTGATTTCCTGTTCCGGCAAGATCAGCCCATCGGGCAATCGCCGCAGCTTCCCCGGATCCGCGGGCCTGCCGGTCCCGGCCTCAATCCAGCAGCGCAGGGCATTATGCAGGCGGGGACGGCCCAATTGCCGCAGCCGGTCCACTCGCAGGCAGTTGGCCTTATCGGCAGCGCAGCGCGCCAGATCGATCCCGGCAAGCTCATCAAGCAGACCATCCGCCCGCCCGATCAGTTGACGCGACCTTTCCCAATCCCGCCGGTAGCCGGGCCAGCGCCGCCCCATCAGCGGCAGAATCTCATGGCGGCAGAAATTCCGGTCGAAACCGATATCACGATTGGACGCATCCTCCACCCAGGCCAGGCCACGCTCCCGGGCATAATCAGCCAACTCCCGCCTTTCACAGTGCAGCAAGGGCCTGAAAATCAGCCCCCGCCCCAGCGCCCGCCGCCCGGGAATTCCCGTCAGCCCCCGCAGCCCGGCGCCCCGCAACAGCCGCAGCAGCAACGTTTCCATCTGGTCGTCCAGATGATGCCCCAGCAGCAGAAACTCCCCCGGCGCCAAGGTCTTGCGGAACGCCCCATAACGAGCCTCCCGCGCCCGCCCCTCCAGACTCGCGCCGGACTTCGCCACCCCCACCCGAAGCACTTCCAGGGGAATCCCCCGCTCCGCACAAGCCCCCCGGCAAAACCCCTCCCATTTCCCGGCATCATCATGCAGCCCATGATTGACATGAAGCGCCCGCAGCCGCCCCGGCGCCAAAAAAACCCCGCAAGCCAGATCCAGCAAAACCGCCGAATCCATCCCTCCGCTAAATCCAACCGCCACGGGAGCATCGGCAGGGATATCCGCAAAAACACTACCCGGCAAAGACATGAAAAATCCTGCCTATTCAACTTCCGCAATCGAAGCCTTGACCAATAAGTTCAATACGGTGCAAGGGCCTGTGGGCGGAAACTCGTTTTCTGAAAATCCTGTCAGGCTTCAAGCCGCTGTCGGGTTGGGCTATTTGGCGGGCATGTGAGGCAGGATGCCGAACCTGAAGCCTACACGGACGTATTTACGGCGTCCGCCAAATAGCCCAACCCGACAGCGGCGATCTACGCAAATTCCTGAACGCGGGCAAGAAGAAAATTCCCGCCCACAGGCCCGCTCGAAGCCACAGTAGTCACTACCAGTCTGACCAAGATTCCGCGACTTCGCGCGGAATGATAGTTTGCGGGAGGCTTCGCCACATACAGAAAGACAGTTTATCCCCCAATCAGCTACTGATCCCGTAGCTCATCAACCGCCGGTATCGCCGCTCAATCAGATCATCCACCTCCATCGCCGTCAATTGCCCGATCTGGTCAAGCAGGGACGACTTGATTCTCCCGGCGACCTGCTCCACGTCGCGATGGGCGCCGCCCAGGGGCTCGGCGATGATGTGATCGACAATGCCGATCTGCCTGAGCCGCTCGGCGGTGACCCCCATGGCCTCGGCGGCTGCGGAGGCGAACTCGGCCGATTTCCACAGAATCGTCGCGCAACCCTCGGGAGTGATAACCGTATACGTCGAATACTGGAGCATATTGAGCTGGTCGCTTACTCCGATGGCGATGGCGCCGCCGGAATTCGCCTCGCCGGTGACCGTGGCGATCAATGGCGTCCGCACGCGGGACATCATCGCCATGTTCTCCGCGATGGCCTCGTTGATGCCGCGCTCTTCCGAATCCATGCCCGGGTAGGCTCCCGGCGTGTCGATCAGGCAGATGACCGGCAGCCGGTAGCGCTCGGCGAGTTCCACCAGCCGGCGCGCCTTGCGATAGCCCTCCGGCCGCGGCATGCCGAAATTGTGCCTGATCTTGGCCCGGGTGCCGCGTCCCTTCTGGTGGCCGATCACCATGACCGGGCGGCCGTCGATCTTCGCCGGGCCGCCGATGATGGCCTGATCGTCGGCATAGAGACGGTCGCCGTGCAATTCGTCGAAATCGGTGAAGATGTGCTTGAGGTAGTCCAGGGTGTACGGCCGCAATGGATGGCGCGCCACCTGACAGATCTGCCAGGGGGAGAGGTTGGCGTAGATTTTTTCGGTCAGGCGCAGGCTTTTCTGCCGCAGGGTCTGGATTTCCTCATTGATATTGATCTCATTGTCGCTGCCCACCAGGCGCAACTCGCTGATCTTGCCTTCCAACTCGGCAATCGGCTGTTCAAATTCCAGATAATCGGGATTCACCGCGGGTCAGGCTCCTAGTTCTCTGAAAAACTCCATCCGTGGAGTTTTTCATTATCGCAAAACAAAAGCGTGGTTTTGTTTTGCTCCCGAATTCAATGGCTTATGCCATCGAATTCGGCGGCACTTCCATGTGCCGCAGGGAAGCTCTGACTTAATCAGAGCTTCCCTAGGAGCCTGCGCCGTAGGAATTCACGGCTGCAAATCCGCTCTCATCCACGCCCCTGGCCGCTCGATTTCGTTGCATATTCACCAATATTCGCCTCAATCGACCGGCCAGGGGCGCGGCGATAGCGAATTTTCGCTTTCGCGAATTCCTACGGCGCAGCCTCCTAGGTATTCTCTGAAAAATTCCATCCATGGAATTTTTCATTGTCGGTCCTGATACTGGAGTTTGACCCGTTCGGGGCCGAATTCCGCGCACAGGCTGCGGACGAGTTCATCCGCCGGCGCCACCGCCCAGTCGGAACCGAGCATTATACACCCCCGCAAGTCGCCGCGGCGGTAATCGATGAGCACTTTGCAGCGGGCCTTGTTATCGCCGGCCTTGCCATTGCTCCGATACGGCGCCAGCAGGTCCGCGAGCTGGCGGCAAAAATCGTCAGGCAGCGCGGCATCCGCCAGGCGCAGGGAGAGACTGCGGGCATGTCTCGCCCTGGCCTCGGCGAGGGTCATCGCCTTTCTCGCCTGCAACCGCACGCCGCCATTGAAATCGTCTTTGGAAACCTTGCCTTCAAAAAGGTAAACGCCATGCTTTTCCAGACGGTCCCGAACCTGGCCGAATTCCGGATCGTACATGACCGCTTCGAGCCTGGCGGCGCCGTCGTCGAGCACCATGATCGCCATGTCTCCCCGGTCGCGCTTGCGCACGCGAATATCGGCGAGCATGCCGGCGAATTGCTGATTCGCGCGTGAGGCTTTTGCGTCTCCCAGGCGGTTGGGGGCGAACTGCTCCAGTTCGGGCCAGTATTCGTCCATGGGATGTGCGGTGAGATAGTAGCCAAGGCATTCGCGTTCGGCTTCCAGCGCAGCGCGCTTGTCCACCCGCGCCTCCGCGGCGCTGGCCGGCAGTTTCTCTCCGGCTTCCGGTTCGGCCTCGACATCCGCAAACAGATTGGCGATACCGAACGCCTGATCCTCGAGATGCTGCTCCGCCGCCTTGATCACTTCCGGTAGGCAATGCCGCAGTTTCGCCCTGACTGCCGGGGCCTCGCCTTCGGCGAGCGCGTCGCAGGCGCCCGAGTCGATCAGGATTTCGATGACGTTCTTGTTGTCGAGCTGCCCGCCCACCCGGCGGCACAGATCCGGCAAACTGCGGAAGCCGCCCTCCTCCCGGGCCCCGGCGATGCGCTCGATCTGTCCCTGGCCGAGATTGCGGATGGCGCCGAGGCCGTACACGATGCGCCCCTGGTCATCCACGCTGAAACGATACTCGCCGCGGTTGATGTCCGGGGAAAGCACCGTCAGCCCCATTTCCCGACATTCGGTGACGAGTTCCATGATCTTGTCGGTCTGGTTCATTTCCGCCGAAAGCACCGCGGCCATGAAATACGCCGGATAGTGGGTCTTGAGCCAGGCGGTCTGGTAGGCCAGCAGGGCGTAGGCCACCGAATGCGACTTGTTGAAACCATAGCCGGCGAATTTTTCCATCAGGTCGAACAGGTCGGAAGCCTTGCGCTCGGGAACGCCCTGCTCCAGCGCGCCGCTCATGAAGGCGTCGCGCTGGCGCGCCATTTCCTCCGGGTCTTTCTTGCCCATGGCCTTGCGCAGGATATCCGCCCGGCCCAGAGTGTACTTGCCGAGCAACTGGGCGATTTTCATCACCTGTTCCTGGTAGAGAATCACGCCATAAGTGCCCTTCAGCACAGGCTCAAGCTCCGGCAGTGGGTAGTTCACCTCCTTGCGGCCGTGCTTGCGGTCGATGAAATCGTCCACCATGCCCGATTGCAGGGGACCGGGGCGATACAGGGCCACCAGGGCCACCAGATCGTCGAAACGGCTCGGCTTGAGCTTGCGGATCAGTTGCTTCAGGCCCCGGGATTCCAACTGGAACACCGCCGTGGTGCTACCCTTGCCGAGCATCCGGTAGACCTTGCGGTCATCCAGGGGCAGGCCGGCGATGTCGATCCGGGCGCCTTCCTGATCGGCGATGGATTTCACCGCCCAGTCGATGATGGTCAGGGTGCGCAGGCCGAGGAAGTCGAATTTCACCAGACCCGCGGTTTCCACGTCATCCTTGTCGTACTGGGTCAGCAGGCTGGAGCCGGTGCGCTCCTGGTCGCGGAACAGCGGCGTGAAATCCGTGAGCCGGCCCGGCGCGATGACCACGCCGCCGGCATGCTTGCCGATATTGCGGGCGATGCCTTCGAGCTTGAGCGCCATCTCGAAGATTTCCCCGGCGTCGTCATCGCTTTCGATGAATTCCTTGAGCTCCGGCCTTTCCGCCAGCGCCTGGCGCAGGGTCATTCCCACGGTGCCGGGGATCATCCGCGACAGCTTGTCGCCAAGCGAGAAGGGCTTGCCCTGCACCCGGGCCACGTCGCGCACCACCGCCTTGGCCGCCATGGTGCCGAAAGTGATGATCTGGGAAACCGCATCCTTGCCGTAAATTTCCGCCACATGGGAAATCACCCGGTCGCGGCCCTCCATGCAGAAATCGATATCGAAATCGGGCATGGACACGCGTTCGGGATTGAGAAAACGCTCGAAAAGCAGGTCATACTCCAGCGGGTCCACATCGGTGATGCCCAGGGCCCAGGCGACAATGGAGCCGGCCCCGGAACCCCGTCCCGGCCCCACCGGTATGCCATTGGCCTTGGCCCATTGCACGAACTCCATCACGATGAGGAAGTAGCCGGCGAAATCCATCTGGTTGATGATGCCGAGCTCTTCCTCGAGTCTGGCCTGATAGTCTCCGGCGGTGGGTGCGCCGGCAGCCGAGGGTTCCGGTCGCCCCGCAAGCCGCCCGGCAAGCCCGCCGGCTGCGACCCGGGACAGGTACTCGTTCAGGCTGGCGGTTTCACCCGGGGGCAATGGGAACTCCGGCAGCCGCTGGATCAGTTCAAGGTCGAGATTGCAACGCCGGGTGATATCGACAGTGGCGCCGACCGCCTCGGGAATATCGCGGAACAGCTCGATCATTTCCCCGGCGCCGCGCAGATGCTGGCGGGGGGTGTAGTCCCGGGGGCGGCCGGGGTCATCGAGCACCCGGCGCTGGGTAATGCAGACCCTGGCCTCGTGGGCTTCGAAATCGTCCTCGCCCAGGAAGCGCACGTCATTGGTGGCCACCACGGGGCAGCCGCTATCCCGGGCAAGGCCAAGGGCGGCTTCGATGTATTCCTCTTCGCCGGATTTGCCGAGGCGTTGCAACTCGATGTAGAAGCTTCCCGGAAAGAGTTCGCGCCAGGAGTCGAGCAGGCCCCGCGCCAGTTCCACATTGCCGGCAAGCAGCGCGGCGGCGATATCGGATTGCAGGGCGCCGGACAGGGCGATCAGGCCATCGCTGTAGCTTCCAAGCCTGGCCTTGTCGAGGGAAAATTCAGCGCCCGGCTCGTTCTCCACGTAGATGTCAGAAACCAGCCGCAGCAGATTGTGGTAGCCGGTTTCATCGCGGGCGAGCAGGACCAACTGGCTGATATGGCCGCTGGCGGTATCGGTCACCCGCAGTTCGCAGCCGCACACCGGCTTGATTCCCGCCTGCCGGGCGCCCTGGTAGAACTTGATCAGGGCGAACAAATTGGCCAGATCGGTCACCGCCACCGCCGGCATGCCCTGTTCCCGGAGACATTCCACCAGGGGCCCGATGGCGATCAGCCCGTCGCTGATGGAAAACTCGGTATGCAGGCGCAGATGAATGAATGTCTGGGTGGATGCTGGTTCGGACATGGGTAACTCAGCCTGGCTGCCAGACCAAGTTTACACCATGGCGGAGCGGCGTTGGCCCTTATGCGGCACTGAAGCCAATCGCAAATCCCGGGCAAGACCGACACAATCCGCGGTACTCGAAGGCTTTCAGTACGAGGAATTCATACCCGGTTTTTGGCGGCGGCGCATCTTGGAGACAATCTTGAAACCGGCGCGAAGCTGCGGCGGTGGATTGGGGTGGGGCCTTGTCGGGCGAGGGTCTGGAGGTGCTGGGGGGTGGGGTAGCCCTTGTGCTGGGGGAAGTTGTAGGCGGGGTATTGGTCCCGCAGGGCTGTCATTTCCCGGTCCCGGGTTACCTTGGCGATGATGGAGGCGGCGGCGATGCCGGGGACGCTGCCGTCGCCGCCGAGGATGGCTTCCGTGGGGTATGGCCATTCGGGGATGATGTTACCGTCCACAAGGACCGATGCGGGCTGAACGGCAAGATGGGCAATGGCGCGCCGCATGGCGAGCAGGCTGGCGCGGAGCACGTCAAGCTCGTCGATTTCCGTCGGGCTTGCGCGGCCGATGGCGAAGCTGACGCATGTGCCCAGGATTTCCCGGTAGCAGGCTTCCCGACGGGGGGCGGTGATCTTCTTGGAGTCGTTCAGTCCCTGGATTTCGGTTTCCGGGGCGAGTATGACCGCCGCGGCCACCACATCGCCGGCGAGCGCGCCGCGACCGACTTCATCGACACCCGCCTGGGGCGCGGGCAGATGGGGAAACTCCCGCCACTCGGGCTTGCGCATGGGCCTGCCGACCATCAGGGACTGCTTGCGGCGGCTTGGGACGCAAGCATTTCATCGACTGCGGAAGCGGCCTCTTGGGATGCGTTTCTGCGCAGGAGGCAGTGCTGTCGGGCGAAGGTTTCCAGCAATTCGGGCTTTGGGGCGGGATTGGCCATGAAGCGGCGGATTTCTCCGAGCAGATTGTCCGGGTTGACTTCGTGCTGCACGTATTCCGGGACAAGTCTTTTGCCCGCAAGCAGGTTGGGAATCGCCATATGGTCCACGTGGACCATGCGCGAGGCGATGGCGTAAGTCAGCGGCGCAAGCCGGTAGCAGACCGCCATGGGGCGACGCAGCAGCATGGCTTCCAGGGTCGCCGTGCCGGAAGCGAGGATGACGAAATCCGCCGCCGCCATGGCCAGTCGTGAATCGTCGAGCAGGCGGCAGTCTGCGCCGGAGAAACCGCCTTCTTCGATGATGTGTCCGACCAGGCGGCGATTCGCCTCGTCGCTGCAGGGCAGCAGGAACCGCAGTTCAGGAAATTCGCGCTGCGCCGCGGCAGCCGCTGCCAGGAATATCGGCGCCATTCGCTGTATTTCACCCTTGCGGCTGCCGGGCAGCAAGGCGATGACCCGGGACGCGGAATCGATCCCGAGTTGCCGCCTTGCCCGCGTGCCGCGCTGGTCGGAAACGGCTGTGGGCGCGGATGGGTGTCCCATACCGGAATCGGGATCGATGGCGTCGGCGAGTGGGTGTCCCACACAGCGCGCGGCGACGCCATGTTGTTGGTAGATTTCGGTTTCGAAGGGGAACAGCGTAAGCATCAGGTCGATGGACCGGGCGATGCCGTGGATTCTGCCGGCGCGCCAGGCCCAGACGCTGGGGCTGACATAATGCACCGCGGGAATGCCGCTGCGATGCAGGGTTTTGGCAAGGCGGAGATTGAAGTCCGGTGAATCGACACCAATGAAGGCCGCCGGCGGGCTGGCGCGGAAATGCGCTACGAGCCGGCGCTTGATTCGCAGCAGTTCCGGCAATCTGGCGAGTGGTTCCACGAGGCCCATGACCGCAAGCCGCTCCATGGGCGCCAGGGATTCACAGCCGAGCCGCCCCATGGCGGGGCCGCCGACGCCGCTGAATCTCGCCCCGGGAAAACGCTCGCCCAGGGCCCGCATCAGCCCCGCGCCAAGCAGGTCGCCGGAAGCTTCGCCGGCGACAATGCCGAAGTGGATATGTCCGGTCATGCCATGTGCCGTCCCTGCCATCATTCACACAAGATTCAGCGATGCACACCCTTGCATGAAGATTCCACCGAGTCCACCAGGGTCTTGAGCACTTCGCTGTCCTCGCTGAGCGCCTTGATCTGGGGGATGGCTTCCTGCATGGTCAGATTGCGCAGGTGGAGAATCTTGAATGCCTTCTTCATCAGCTCGATTTCTTCCCGGGCGAATCCGCGCCGTTTCATGCCGATGGAATTGATGCTTCTGGCAAGCGCGGGCTGGCCGCTGACGATGACAAAGGCGGGCACGTCGTTCACCACGTGGGTCATGCCTCCCACCATGGCATGGGCGCCGATGCGGAGGAACTGGTTGACACCCGCGTAGCCGCCGAGAATCGCGTAATCGTCGATGCTTACGTGGCCGCAGAGGCCGACGTTGTTGGCACAGACGATATCGTCGCCAAGCATGCAGTCATGGGCCACATGGGCATAGGCCATCAGCAGGTTGCGGTTGCCGATGCGGGTCAGCCCCCCGCCGCCGCCGGTTCCCCGGTGGACGGTCACCCCTTCCCGGAACACATTGCCGTCGCCGATCTCGAGCCAGGTGTCCTCGCCCTGGTATTTCTTGTCCTGGGGGTCTTCCCCCACGGAACAGAACTGGAAGAACAGATTGCCGCCGCCGATGCGGGTATTGGATTGAATCACCACATGGGAACGCAGAATGCTGCCCGCCCCGATGGAAACATTGGAGCCGATGATGCTCCAGGGGCCGATGACCACATCGGGCCCGATTTCCACATCCTCTTCTATCCGCGCCGTGGGATCGATACTGGCGCTGCTGTCAATCGACATCCACTTTCCTCTCGGCGCAAATGATTTTCATGGCGCCCACGAGCTGCCCGTCCACGGAAGCCTCGGCATGGAACTTGTAGATGCCGCGACGGTTGCTGATGACATCGACCTTGAGCAGCAACTGGTCTCCCGGCACCACCGGGCGCCGCAGGCGCACCTCGTCGGCGCCGACGAAATAGTACAGGTAGCCGTCGGCGGGCTTTTTCTCCTGGCTCTTGAAGCCAAGCACGCCAGCCGCCTGGGCCAGGGCCTCGATGATGAGCACGCCGGGCATGATGGGCTGGTGCGGGAAATGGCCCACGAAAAAAGGCTCGTTCACGGTGACGTTCTTCAGGGCGAGGATCGACTTGCCGAGGTCCATCTCGAGCACCCGGTCCACAAGCAGGAACGGATAGCGCTGGGGCAGGTATTGCTTGATTTCCTCAATGTCCAGAAGCATTTCCCGATCTCCGAAGACTTCCGGCACGAATCCTAGTCTTTCCTGACCAGTTTTTCCAAACCCTGGAGGCGATTGGCCATTTCGTCGAGTTCCTGGAAGCGGGTGATGACGCGCTTCCAGCGGCTGGTTTTCATGTGTCCGGTGCCCGAGGAGTATCTGCCCGGCTCGGTGATGCTGCGGCTGACCAGGGACATGGCGCTGACTTCGACCCGGTCGGCAATGGTGATATGCCCCACCGCCCCGGAGGCGCCCCCCATGATGCAGTTCCTGCCGATCACCACGCTGCCGGCAATGGCCGTGCAGCCGCAGATTACCGTATGCTCGCCGATGACGCAGTTATGCCCGATCTGTACCTGGTTATCGATTTTCACGCCCCGGCCGATCCGGGTGTCGCCCATGACCCCGGCATCGATGGTGGTGCCGGCGCCGATATCCACGTCATCGTCGATACGCACCGATCCGCCGTGGTGAATCTTTACCGATTTCTCGCCGTCGAAAGCATAGCCGAAACCGTCAGCCCCGATGACGCTGTTGGCGTCGATTCGCACATTGCCGCCCAGTTGCACGCCCGGATAGAGCACTACCGCCCGCTGCAGGTGGCAAGCCGGACCGAGCCGGGAATTCGCGCCGACGATGCAGCCGGGGCCGATCACCGAACCTTTGCCAACGTTGGCGCCGGCCTCGATCACGCTGTTGGGGCCGATGCTGACCCCGTTCCCAATCTCGGCTTCGCCATGCACCACCGCCGAGGGATGGACGCCGGCTTCAGGCGCCCCGCCGGCGTGGAAAATCGCCGTGGCCCGGGCAAAACTCACATACGGCCGCGGGCTGATCAGCCGGTTTGCCGGGCAGGCATCGCGGAATCGCTCTTCAATGATGATTGCCGACGCCCGGGTATCGGCGAGCTGGCCGGCGTAGGCGGGATTGGAGAGAAAGCTCAGTTCACCCGGAACCGCATCCGCCAACGTTCCGAGACCGCTGATTTCGCAGTCGCCGTCACCGTCGAGTTCGACTTCCAGCAATCCGGCAAGCCGGGACAGCTTCATGCAAACTGGCGAAGACACCGGTTACGACCGGTTGTGGCTGGCTTGCCCGCCCCGCGGCCCGCTTACTCCCCCTGATCCATTTCGTTGAGCTTGGCGGTGACCCGGGCGGTGATGTCGAGCACCTGATCGAAATACGGCGCGCTGTCGGCATTGAGAATCAGGTCGAAGCCGCCTTCGGCAACGACTTCGGAGACGGCGTCGGCAAGCTGCTGCTGCATGCTTTCGAGAAACAACTGGTTTCTTTCGTTGAGCGCGGTTTGCACCCGCTCCTGGATCAACTGCAATTGCACTTGCAGATCCTGGGCGTTGGAGTTCATGCGCCTTACTTCATCCTCGGTCATGATGGCTTCGTTCTGCTGGAATTCCTCGGCGAGAGCGCTCAGTTCCTCGGACAATTCAGTGGCTCTTTCCTGGTCCGGCGCGAGTTCCGCTTCGAGTTCCTGCTGGATCACCTGGGCTGCATCCGAGGCAAACAGGGCGCGCAAGGGATTGAGGATGCCGATCTTGGTGTCCTGGGCGACGGCTCCCTGGGAAATTACCGCCAGGGCAAGGCCGGCAATAAGGCATTTGATGGTTTTCACGGCTTCTCTCCGATTTCAGTTCTGCCTGGGCTACCTGTCACCAACACCACAATCCGGCGCCGAGGGTTGGAATCCAGCACCTGACTTCAGAATCTGGCGCCCGGCGTTAAAATCCGGTCCCCACAGTAAAATCAAAACTCTTGGTGTCATCGCCTTCCTTTCCAAACGGCTGGGCCAGATAGAAAGTCAGCGGGCCAAAAGGCGACAGATACGTAACCGCGAGACCCGCCGCATAGCGAAACTCCTTCAGGTCGAAATTCGCGCAATTCTGCAAAGCCCGTTGCCTTTCGGTGCAATGGGAGGAAAACACATTGCCCACATCGATGAAAAATGAAGTCCGCAACTGGTTCGACACTTCATCGACAAATGGCACCGGGAATAGCAGTTCCAGTGTCGCCGTGGTGAGTATGTTACCACCAAAGCTGTCGTAATCCTCATGCAGGAAGAAATTCTCCACCGCCAGGGCCGGCACGGGATTGCCCATGCCGTCAAGCACCGGATTGCCCATGCCGTCGAGCAAGGGCTCGGCCTGATAGGCGAAATCGGTGTCGAAGCCCTGGGCGGAGCCGTCCTCTTCAAGCAGGATATTGCCGGCTTCGTCCTTGAGCAGGGAGACCCGGCTCTGGGTCAGATAGCGCGCGCCGGCGGTGCTGCGGGGGCCGAGGCTGTTCTCCTCAAAGCCGCGCACCACCCCCGCGGCGTTGATGCCGCCGGCGAAATAGTGGTTGAAGAATGGCATCTGCTCGGTGTCGCCATAGCCGATGCCATAGCCGAGATTGGTGCGCAGGCCCACCACCCAGGTGCGGTCCTGGTTCAGGGGCCAGTACATCTGGTTGGAATAGGAAAAACGCGCGAACTGCAGGTCGCTGCCCGGCAGGGTGACTTCCAGGCCCAGATTGTGCAGGGAGCCGTCGTTGGCGAGCTGGCCGCGGTTGAGGGTATTGCGGAACCAGTTGCCGCTGAGGCTGAAATTATCGAAATTGTCGCCGTAGAGGTCCACGAAACCCGGGTCCGGGTTGGCGCGAAGCTGGGCCATGCTGAGCAGGTTGACATCGCCGAGCACGGCGTCCATCACCGGGCCCGCCGCCGGGTCGGGATTCGCCGGGGAGATCAGGTACTTGTCGATATTCGGATAGAGGGTGGGCGAAGCGACGATTTCCTGCACCGAACCGAGCCCGGAACTGAGTTCGGTATGGGTGTAGCCCAGATCGAAACCGAGGGCGGAAATTTCGCTCAGGGGATAGCTGAAACTCAGGGATGCGCCATAGGATGAGGTATTGAAGTTCGCCACATTGAAGGGCGAGTCGATTTCCTGCACATAGACGCTCATGCCCCGGCTTACCCCGTCCGGGGTGAAATACGGGTCCACGTACTGGAAATTGAGCGATTTGATGAAGCGGCTGCGGTTGACCCCCACCGCCACGGTGCGGCCGGTGCCTAGAAAATTCTGGGCCTGGAGATTGGAACTGATGAAGAAATCGCCGCTGCCGCCGGTGCCCACCTGAAAGCTGATGGCGCCGAAATTCTGTTCCACCACGTCAAAATTGACATCCACCTGGTCGGTGGTGCCGGGCACTTCCTCGGTTTCGACTTCCACGGTTTCAAAATAGCCGAGCCGCTCCAGCCGCACCTTGGACTGCTCGATCTGCATGCTCGAGGCTGGCGCGGCTTCGAGCTGGCGCATTTCCCGCCGCAGCACGTCGTCGGCGGTGGAGGTATTGCCATTGAAATTGATACGGTTCACATAGGTGCGGTTGCCGGGTTCGATGACGAAGGTCACGTCCACCGAGCCGTCCTCGTTGACATTGGGTACGCCGGTGGCCTCGGCGAAGGCGTAGCCGAGATTGCCGAGGAATTGCACCATGATTTCCTCGGTGCCGGTCACCAGGGCCTGGGAGTAGATCTGCCCCGGGCGCACGAAAATCGCGGCGCGCAGAATCGCCTCGGCGTCCACGAGGTCGCCGGCGAGATCGACTTCATTGATGACGAACTGGTTGCCTTCGAGCACATTGATGGTGATGTACACCTCGCGCCGGTCCGGGGTAATCGAGATCGGCGTCGATTCGATATTGAACTCCACATAGCCATTATCGAGATAGAAGGATTCCAGCCTTTCCAGGTCGCCGGAAAACTGCTCCCGGGAGTAGCGGTCCCTGCGGCTGAGGAACAGGTACCAGGGTTTCGGGCCGAGTTCGAACAGGTCAAGCAGGGTTTCGTCGTCGAAGGAATTGTTGCCCACCACGTTGATCTGGCGGATTCTGGATTCTTCGCCTTCGTTGATGTCGAGGCTGATGGAAACCCGGTTGCGGGGCAGTTCCTCGACTTCGATCTCCACCGCCGCGCCGTAGCGCCCCCGGGACGAATACACTTCCTGGATTCCCTGGCGGATCGCCTCAAGTGCCGCCCGGGTGAAGATTTCGCCTTCGGCGATTTCCGCCGTGGCCATGTTTTCGATGATGTCCTCGGTTTCCAGCACGCTGTTGCCTTCGATATTGATCTCAGCCACCGAGGGCCGCTCCTGCACGGTGATGACCAGGATATTGCCCTCCCGGGAAACTTCGACTGCGTCGAAGTACTCCGAAGCCGCCAGTTCGCGAATGATCAAGGCCGGGATTTGCGAGTTGACTTCGTCGCCGATGCCCACGGGAAGCAGGTTGTAGATGATGCCGGGAGTGATGCGCTGGTAGCCGTCGACGATGATGTCGGCGATGGTGAAGTTCTGGGCGAATGCCGGGCGGGCGAACCATGCCGCCAGAAATAGCAGGGATGCGGCCTGGAAAAGCGGAAACAGGACTTTTTTCATGATTCGCGCAGGTTCAGGTCCTTTTGCGGACAATTCACAGCAGTCTATTGAAGTCATTGTAGAAAGCCAGCACCATGATCCCGAGCACCATGGCCATGCCGAGACGCAGGCTCCAGGCCTGCACCGCTTCCGGCAGGGGGCGCCGGATGACCGCTTCCACCAGAAAGAAGAACAGATGGCCGCCGTCGAGCATGGGGATGGGCAGCAGGTTGAGAATCGCAATGGAGATGCTGAGCAGCGCCAGGAATCCCAGATAGGTGTCGAGGCCGATGGCGGCGGTTTCCCCGGCAACCTGGGCGATGGTAATGGGGCCGCTGATATGCTCGACGGAAATCAGCCCCACGATCATCTTCTGGATCGAGCCCAATACGAATAGCGACATCTCCCAGGTTTCCCGCAGCGCCGGCGCCACGGCTTCCAGCGGACCATAACGAAACTCGAGCAGCGATTCGGCTGGCAGCAGGTCCAGCGACCGCGCCGAGGCGACTCCGGCGCCGATTCTGCCGTATGCCGCGCCATCCTCGCCCACGATGGATTCGGGGCGCAGCAACAGTTCGGCGTTCGCGCCTGCTCTTTCGACCATGACGCGCAGGTCAAGTTCCGGGCTTGCGCGGACCCTGTCCACCCATTCGGACCAGTCCCGCACGGGTTCGCCATCGACCGCCAGCACCAGATCGCCTTCCCGCAGTCCCCCCGCATCCGCCGGAGCGCCGGACTCCACCAGGCCGATTCGCGGCGGAATCAGCAATTCCACGATGCCCAGGTCGGCGATGGGCCGCGGCTCGGCGCTGCCGCCAAGCCAGGAATCGATGGGAATATTCACGTCCGCCGCCGCTGCGCCGGAGGCTGGCGCCACCCGCAGGCTCAGGGCGCCGGTTTCCCCGATGCGGCCCAGCAACCGCATGTTGACTTCCCGCCAGGTAGCGGTTTCGCGTCCGTCCACCGCCAGGATGCGGTCGCCGGCGGCCAGACCGGCAAGCTGCGCCGGGGAATCACCGCGCACCTCCTGCACCACGGGTGCCACGCCGGTGGTTCCGAAACCGACATTGATCAGCCAGAAAATCACAAAGGCGAGCAGCAGGTTCGCCCCGGGGCCGGCGGCGACGATCACCGAACGCTGCCACAGGGGCTTGCAGGCGAAGGAGGTATTGCGCTGGTCTTCCGGCACCGAAGCCGGGTCCACCAGGGAGGTATCCTCCATGCCGAGCATCTTCACGTAACCGCCCAAGGGTATCGGGGCGATGACGTATTCGGTGCCGTCCCTGCCCAGCCAGCGTTTGAGGGGATTGCCGAATCCCACGGAAAAGCGCAGCACTTTCACTCCGCAGCGCCGCGCCACCCAGAAATGGCCATATTCGTGGAAAGTCACCAGGATGCCCAGGGTGACCAGCAAGGCCAGTACCGCAATCAGAAAATCAATCATGTTACTCGTATACAAGCTCCGGTCGCTTTCCGACGGTAACGAACCCTTTCCCGGCTTGCGCCGGGCCCCGTTCAGTCTCCAGCCGCCAATCACAGATTGGCGTCGTTCAGGTCAAGCTCGAAGCTGACGCTTCGAAAACGCTTGCCTACACCCATCGCGCTCCCTTGGTGCCAAAACGGGCAACTCTCCGTATCGAAAACTAAAAACCCTTGTAAATCAATTCTTTGGCGTAGGTTCTGGCCAAGCCGTCGATTTCCAGAATGATATCCAGAGAGTCGGCCTCGCCACAAGGAATTTTAGCCGAAACCGCTTCAATGAGTCTGGCGATGTGCGCAAAGGGCAGATTCTCCGCCAGGAAGGCGGCAACTGCAACTTCATTGGCGGCATTCACCACCGCCGGCGCCGAGCCCCGCCGCCGGGCGGCTTCCCTGCCCAGGCCAAGGCAGGGAAAGCGCTCGCGATCCGGCGGCAGAAACTCCAGGGGTTCCTCCGCCGCCAGATTCAGGGTATCGGCGCCGGAGGGCATGCGTTCCGGCCAGGCAAGGGCGCAGGCGATGGGTATCCGCATGTCCGGGGCGCCGAGCTGGGCGAGCACCGAGCCGTCTTCGTAATGCACCAGGGAATGGACGATGGACTGGGGATGAATCAGCACTTCCACCCGGTCCGTCCCCATGCCGAACAGAAAGCAGGCCTCGATCACTTCCAGGCCCTTGTTCATCAGGGTGGCGGAATCCACCGAAATCTTGGCGCCCATGTTCCATTTCGGATGGCGGCAGGCCTGGGCGGGGGTGATGGCGGCGAACTCCGCCGCCGGCGTATGCAGGAAGGGGCCGCCGGAGCAGGTGAGCACGAGTTTTTCCACGTGGCGGGTCTGGGCCGGGTCCAGCGCCGCGCCGGACCAGGGCAGGCACTGGAAAATGGCGTTGTGTTCGCTGTCCACGGGAATCAGCACGGCGCCGGATTCCCGCGCCGTGCGCAGGCACAGGTCGCCGGCCATGACCAGGGATTCCTTGTTGGCCAGCAGTACTTTCTTGCCCGCGCCGATGGCGGCCAGGGTCGATTCGAGCCCGGCGGCGCCGACGATGGCCGCCATCACGGTATCGACTTCCGGCAGGCTGGCGATGTGCGGCAGCGCTTCGGGCCCCGCCAGGGCCTCGGTGGGCGTTCCCGCGGATTTCAGGCGCCGGCGCAATTCCCCGAGATGTTCCGGGTTCGCCAGCACGGCGTACCGCGGCTGGAATTCCCGGCATTGCTCGGCCAGCAGTTCGGCATTGCTCGCGGCGCTGAGGGCCACGACGCGCAACCGGGGATGCTTGCGCAGCACCGCCAGGGTATTGCGCCCGATGGAGCCGGTGGAACCGAGAATGGCCACCGCGCTGCTTGCCCGGGAGTTCAACGGAACAGCCATGTCATGCCCAGGGCGAAGGCCGGGGTGGCGGCGAGCAAGCCGTCGATGCGGTCCAGCAGTCCGCCGTGGCCCGGCAGCAGGCTGCCGCTGTCCTTGGCGTCGCGGTTGCGCTTGAGCATGCTTTCCAGCAAGTCGCCGATGACGCAAAGCGCCGCCACCAGCGGCGCCAGCACGGCGAGCAGGAGGATCTCGCCGGTTTCCAGGGGCCGCAGCCCGCGGTGCAGCGCCCAGCCCATGGCGGCCGCCGCCAGCAGGCAAAGCGCAAAGCCGCCCCAGACGCCTTCCCAGGTCTTGTTGGGGCTGATCGCCGGCGCCAGTTGCCGCTTGCCCAGGCTGCGGCCGGTGAAATAGGCGCCGATATCCACCGCGGCCACGAGCACAATCAGGGCCAGCACCAGATAGCCTTCCGGAAGCAGCAGCTTGAGCCAGACCATGCCCGCCAGACTCGGCAACAGGGCCATTGCCCCCATGACGCCTGGGCGGGACGCGCTGTCCCAGCGGGCGCGGTTGGCGGGATAGCCTGTCAGCACCAGCAGGATGAGCAGCCAGAAAGCCATTGCCAGGCCCAGCACGCCCATGGTTTCGGGCTGATTCAGGATGGCTGTGGAGGAACGCGCTCCCAGCCCGGCGAACAGCAGCCCCCCCGCGGCAAGCAGCAATCCGACATAGCCGAGCCGGGCGCGGCGGGAGGCCAGCCCCACCAGCCGGCTCCATTCCCAGCCGGCCCAGAGAATCACCGCCCCCAGCGCCAGGGAGAAGGGAATCGGCGGCGCCAGCATGGTGAGCAGGCCGACCCCGAGAATCAAGACCACTGCGGTGATGATGCGCAGTTTCAGCATGGCGGCGAAAACCTGGCCGGGGCCGGAACGGCGGATGCCGCCATCATGCTTCATGCCCGCCGAATCGCCGCTGGCGGCTGGCGAAATCGTCGATCGCCCGCTGCAGTTCCTTCTCGCTGAAATCGGGCCACAGACATTCGGTGAAGTAGAACTCGGTATAGGCAAACTGCCACAGCAGGAAATTGCTGATCCGCCGTTCGCCGCCGGTGCGGATGCAAAGGTCGGGTTCGGGCAATTCGCTCAACTGGGTGTGGGAATGAACCAGGTCGATGTCGATGGCTTCGGCGTCGAGACCGCTGTCCCGGACCTGCTCGGCGATCAGGCGCATGGCATTGGCGATATCCCAGCGACCGCCGTAATCCGCCGCCACGGTAACCCGGGTGCCGCTGTTGTTTCGGGTCAATGCCTCCACCTCGGCCATGCTGTCCTGGATTCGCGCCGAAAAGGACTCGCGGTTGCCGATGAAGCTGAGCCGCGCATTGGCCTTGTGCAACTGGCTGACTTCCTCGCGCTGCAATACCGAAAGGAACAGCGCCATCAGGCCCTGGACCTCATGGGCGGGACGCATCCAGTTTTCGCTGCTGAAGGCGAACAGGGTAAGGCAGGGAATCTTGCGGCGCACGCAGGAAAAGGCGATTTCCCGAGCTGCCTCGGCGCCGTGGCGGTGGCCGGCTTTCACCGGCAGGCCCCTGCCCCTGGCCCAGCGGTTATTGCCGTCCATGATGATGGCGATATGCTCGGGCAGGTATCTGGTTTGGCCGGTTGTCATGGCGAACTGTTGGGAAAGCGCAGCGGCGGCCGGATCAGTTCATGGACAACAGGTCGGCTTCTTTGGCCTTGTATGCGGCTTCGACAATATCGATGTACTTGTCGGTGAGCTTCTGCATGCGATCCTCGGCGCGCCGGGCCTCGTCTTCGCTGATTTCCTTTTCCCTGGCGAGTTCCTTGAAATCCGAGTTGGCGTCCCGGCGGATATTGCGGATCGCCACCCGGGCGGACTCCGCCTCGCCCCGGGCCTGCTTGCCGTATTCCCGCCGGGTTTCCTCGGTGAGTGGCGGCATGGGCACGCGAATCGCGTCGCCGTTGTTGGAAGGATTGAGACCGAGATCGGATTTGTGAATCGCCTTTTCGATATCACCGATGATCGACTTCTCCCAGGGTGTGATCAGCAGGGAGCGGCCCTCTTCCACATGGATGGAAGCCAACTGGTTGAGCGGGGTATCGGTTTCGTAATACGAAACCATGACGGCATCGAGAATCGCCGGATGCGCCCGGCCGGTGCGAATCCGCTTGAATGCGTTTTCCAGGGCGACGACGCTCTTGGCCATGCGCTCGTCGGCATCCTGCAGAATTTCCTCGATCATCTTCCCTCTCCGTCGATGAGGGTCCCGTTGGGCTCGCCGGCGATGTTGTCGCGCAGGGCGCCCGGGCGGGTCATGTCGAATACCCGGATCGGCATGCCGTGATCCCTTGCGAGACAGATCGCGGTCAGGTCCATGACACCCAACTGGTCCCGGATGACCGCATCATAACCCAATGCGTCGAATTTGACCGCAGCGGTATCGCGTTCCGGGTCCGCGGAATAGACGCCATCGACCCGGGTGGCCTTGAAAATGATTTCGGCGCCGATTTCGATGCCCCGCAGGCAGGCGGCGGAATCGGTGGTGAACAGGGGGTTGCCGGTGCCGCCGGAGAAGATCACCGCCCTGCCCTCTTCAAGCAGGCGGATGGCGTTGAGGCGTTCGAACGGGTCCACCACACCGGGTATGGCCCTGGCGGACAGAATCCGCGCCGGGGTTCCCGCGCTTTCCAGGGCGTCGCGCAGGGCAAGTGAGTTCATGATGGTGGCGAGCATGCCCATCTGGTCGCCGGTGATGCGGCCCACGCCGCTGGCGCCGCCGCTGATGCCGCGGAACAGGTTGCCGCCGCCGATCACGATGCCGGTCTGAACGCCAAGCCCGATGATTGCGCCCACTTCGGCGGCCATGGCGCCGAGCACGTCCGGGGCAATGCCGAATCCCGTCCCGCCGCTGAGGGATTCGCCGCTCAGCTTCAGCAGGATGCGGCGGTGTCTCACGCCGCCTTCGGACTCACCCTTGTTTGCGGGCATGGAATGGTCTCTGCTGCGGTACAGCCCTCAATCCGCTCCCGCCTGGGCGGCCACTTCGGCGGCGAAGTCTTCCTCTTTCTTCTCGATTCCCTCGCCGGCTTCGAATCGCAGCATCCGGGAAACTTCGGCGCCGCCGGCCCGCGCGAGTTCCCCCACAGTGGACTCCGGGTTCTTTACGAAAGCTTGCTGCAGCAGGCTGACTTCGGCGACAAACTTGCGCAGCCGCCCGGAAATCATCTTTTCGATAATGGCCTCGGGCTTGCCCGATTCCCTGGCCTGGGCGGAATAGATTTCGGATTCCCTGGCAAGCACATCTTGCGGCACATCGTCGCCGCGCACCACCAGTGGGTTCATGGCGGCCACGTGCATGGCCACGTCCCGGGCGAGTTCTTCGCCGCCGCCGGCGAGGGAGACGAGCACGGCGATCTTGCGATTGCCGTGAACGTAGTCGCCGACCCGGCCGCCGGTTTCGGCCTCCAGGTGTTCCACCCGGCGCAGATTGATATTCTCACCGATCTTCTGCACCAGCTTTTCACGCTGATCTTCCAGGCCCCCGGCGAGCAGGCCGGCGACATCGGCGGAAGGTTCGGCGAAGGCCGCGGCGAGGCATTGTTCCGCAAACGCGAGGAAGTTCCCGTCCTTGGCGACGAAATCGGTTTCGCAGTTGACTTCGACGAGTACGCCGCGGCTGCCGTCTTCCGCCAGCCGGGATAGCACCACGCCCTGGGCGGCGACCCGCTCGGCCTTTTTCGCCGCCTTGAGGCCGCTGACCTTGCGCAGATGCGCAATCGCCCGCTCGATTTCACCGCCAGTCTCCACCAACGCCTTTTTGCAATCCATCATGCCCAGGCCCGTGCGCCCCCGCAACTCCCGGACCATGCCCGCTGTAATCTGTGCCATAACTTTCTCTCAAGAAACAAAGTATTCTCTGAAAAACTCCATCCATGGAGTTTTTCATTATCGGGAAATGTCCCGATTTACGATTCAGCCAACAGCTTCCTCAAATCGTCTCCATTATCGACAACTTCCGGGTTGCTGAACAATTCCGGATGCTTCTGCTCATCGGTATAGCCGGTTGGTTCCTTTTTTTCACGACTTACGACCCAGGACACCTCAGGGCGTCGCTCACCAAGCAGGCCGGCTACCGATTGGGCCTCAATCCCCAACACATCGCCAACAGCGCTGTAGGTGCAGCGCACCTTGTTCTTGTTGAGGCAGGAGATAATCGAGTCCATATCCACTGAATCAGCTTCGACTTGCCCGACTGCTTCTTTCAGCGCAGCATCGTCGATAACTTCAGGCTCAGGTTCTGCCTCGGTTACCTCCGGTTCTGGAGTCGATTCGGCCTTCTCCGCGTCTGACTCCGTTGGCGGCTCTGCTTCTTCCACTGAATCGACCTCTTCCGAAACTGCTCCCGCCGCCTGTTCCGGCTTGGCAGCGGGTTTGGAATCTTCCGTATCAGCCTTCGCTGGCTGTTCCGGTTCTGTTTCGGATGTGGCTTCTTTCGCGTTAGCGGCCGCAGATTGCTCCGGTTCCGTCACGGATTCGGCCTGTTCGGCATTAGCCTCCGCAGGTTGTTCCGGTTCGGGTTCGAGGGCGGACTCGGGTGGTTTTGCGGCGCTGCGCTTGCGCTTGACTTTGGCCGGCGGCTTTTCGAACCCGGCTTCGGCTTTCGCTTCCGACTCGTCGTCGATTTCGATGAATTCTCCGCCGGCGCCGGGGGACGCCGAGCGCTTGCGGCCTTCGAGGCAGGCATCTGCCACGGCGGTGGCGTAGAGCTCGATGGCGCGGATGGCGTCATCATTGCCGGGAATCACATATTGCACGCCGTCCGGGTCGGAATTGGTGTCCACCACACCGATGACCGGAATCTTGACGCTATTGGCCTCGGTGACCGCGATCCGTTCGTGCTCCACATCGATCACGAACAGCGCATCCGGCAGGCCGCCCATGTCCTTGATGCCGCCGATGCCGCGCTCGAGCTTCTTGCGCGCCCGGATCAGCATCAGGGCTTCCTTTTTGGTGCGGCTTTCAAAGCCTCCGCTCTGCTCCTGTTCCTCCAGCTCCTTGAGCCGGCGAATCGAGCCGCGGATCGTCTTGTAGTTGGTGAGCATGCCGCCGAGCCAGCGATGATTGACATAGGGCATATCGCAGCGCTCGGCCTCCCGGCGGATGATTTTCGCCGCGGCGCGCTTGGTGCCCACGAAAAGAATCTTCTTGCCCCTGGCGGTGAATTCGGACACCTGCCGCAGCGCCGCTTCCAGCGCCGGGATGGTGGCTTCGAGGTTGATGATGTGAATCTTGTTGCGGGAGCCGAAGATGTACGGCTCCATCTTGGGATTCCAGTAGCGGCACTGGTGCCCGAAATGCACGCCTGCGCGCAGCATTTCCTTCATGTTTGCGGACATATCGGTTTCCTTCGGGTTAGGCCTCCACGCACCCCATGACTCAACCCCCGCCCCCGAAAGGGCCAAGGCACCCGGAGCCGATGTGCCGGTGCGTGTGCGACATTAATTGACTGCTGTGCGCCCGAAAAGGAAGCGCCTCCACGGGCGGCCCGCTTTATACCACAACCTCCCCCGCTCTGGAAGCGGCAAGCGCAATTGCGGTTCAATGAGCAATTCTCATTTTGGCGCCCCACCCCTCAGTATTCTCTGAAAAATTCCCTCCTTGGAATTTTTCATTATCGCAAAACAAAAGCGTGGTTTTGTTTTGCTCCCGAATTCAATGGCTTACGCCATCGAATTCGGCGACACATCCCTGTGCCGCTAGGGAAGCTCTGACTTA
>JAJECW010000002.1 GCA_022821865.1 Pseudomonadales bacterium | reverse complement strand
TGTCGGTGCTAAGTTCGTGGGCTTTCCTTCGAATTTCTATCCCGTCTTCGTGAACCTGGTGGACAACGCTATATTCTGGCTGTCGCAACAGAATCCGGAAAAGGGCAAGCGGAACATTACCCTGGATGAGAAAGAAGGCACACTGCTTGTCTCGGACACCGGGCCAGGGGTCGATTTTCGCGACCGGGAGGCGATTTTCGAGTTCGGCTTCAGCAGAAAACCCGGTGGACGAGGAATGGGATTGCATATCGGAAGGGAAACTCTACGCCGGGTTGGGTTCGATTTGCAGTTGATCGATGGCGACCAAGGTGCGGTATTCGGCGTTATGCCGGTTAAAGATTCATAGGAGAACAGGATGAGTTCGGGAGACGAGTTTGCAACTCGGAACCGCGCATTGGCGCAGCGTTTTCTCCAAACGGCGGTCGTCGTTGATGACGAAGCCCATATGGCTTTGGATGGTCACGATGGGCCAAAGGCCGAAGTAGTGGAACCAGGCCGAAACGCTCGATCATCGAGCCAAGTCGAGCAGAATCCGGCTTATCGTGGGGCCAGTCACGCTTTGGATGCTGGTTCGCTCATTGGTTCGTTCTCCAGATTCGGGATCATCTGCGGCGTTGTCGATCCGAAAGATGCGGCGGAGGAAACGATAAGGCAAGCCGATATCGTTGTTCTCGATTGGTGCCTGCAAGAAGATGAGCCAGACTTCACACTTAAGTTACTGCGGGATTTGCTGACTGGAGAAGCGGATCGGAACTCGCTTAGGCTCGTGGTGGTTTACACCGGCGAACCAGGATTGGCGGATATTGGTGCGAAAATTCGCGCTGAACTGGAGAGACTGGAACTTGAGCCGGAAGAAAACGAGGCCAATACGGAAATTCGATATCGGCATGGGCAGGTAGTTCTATACGCAAAGTCCGATGTGAAGCTGGAGGATCGAAGCGTCGCGGAAGAGGATCTTCCGGGGCGGCTGGTTGAGGACTTCTCCTCAATGACTGAAGGACTACTCCCCGGCATCGCGCTTACGTCTTTGACTGCGGTGCGCGAGGGTGCGCACAAGATTTTGGACCGATTCAGCACAGAACTCGATCCGGCGTTTCTTGCCCACAGAGCATGTCTTTCCGAACCCGAAGATGCGGAACGCCAGATGGTGAACCACATAGCCGAAGAACTTCGAGGCCTCATGGATAACGAAGTAGCGGAAAAGTCTCCTGCTAGCGCGGATTCCGTAAAGGCTTGGATTCTGCGCGAGGGTGATGAAATTGGACGTTTCGCGTTCGGCGACCGCAAACTCAACGTGGAGGACACCATCGATTTAGCGAACAAGGGTCTGGCGGCGAGTAAGCTGAAAGACAATGCCTATGAAAAACTCTCCGCCGGCTTTTCCGGCCGTAATGCGGCGAGTCTAGACAAGCGATTAGCGTGGATCATGAGTTTCCGCACAGTTTATAACTCACCTGCGCCCACGCTTTGGCTGGGGTCTGTTATCACAATGCGACAAGATGGCAACGAAACGCATCTGATTTGCATGAGCCCCCGATGCGATAGCGTGAGGTTGAATGGGAAGACTTCGTTCATCTTTCTGCCGCTGGTCGAGCCCCAGAAAAAATGGAGGACCCAACTCGTTGTAAAACTCGGCGACGATTTTCACAGGACGAGCGTGAAGCTTGAGTCCGCCTCATTGGTCGATCTGAGTTTCAAACCTTCAGCGGGCAGGAATGAGGTGATTGGGATCGAGCGGGAGTCTAATGGCGGCTTTGAATTTACCGACACTAGCGGCGAGCGCTACGCGTGGCAAGGCGAACTCAAGTCCGAATATGCTCAGCGGATTGCACAGAAGTTTGCCGAGACACTATCCCGTCCGGCCGTTGACGAGTCTGAATGGCTCAGAAGAATGGCGGGAAAGTGACAAATCAAACCATAAAGATTACCTTGGTTGCTTCAGATCAATAGCATCGGCATCCCAACGTTGTGGTTTTCATGAGAATAGACAGCGAGGAAACAAGATGAAATACATAGACGGCTTCATCACCCCGGTTCCCAATGCCAACAGGGAAACGTTTCTTGGCGCCGCCCGCAAGGCGGCGAAAGTCTTCATCGAGCATGGCGCCCTGGAGTATGTCGACTCCTGGGGGGTCGATGTGCCCGTCGGCAAGAAAACTTCCTTCACCCGCGCGGGTGCGCTGGAGGAGAACGAGACCGTCTGCTTTTCCTGGATTGTCTGGGAGTCGAAGGAAGCCCGCGACGCCGGCATGGCGAAGGTGCGGCAGGACCCGCGAATGCATCCCGACCAGCTTGATGTTCCTTTCGATCAGATTTTCGATCATTCCCGCATGATCGTCGGCTGCTTCGAGATGGTGGCGCATACCCGGGCCGGGTAGCGCCGGGCGCCTGCGGAAACGGAATCTTTTCTTGCCGGCAGGCATTGGCGGCCTCCCGCTGCGCAAGCCGCCGTTCGCCCGAATTTGCTAGAATCCGCGGCGCCGACCCGAATCGCCGCCGCCATGCTCCGCTGTTTCCTTTGCACACTGATGCTGCTGCTCGCGCCTTTGCAGGTGCTTGCCGAAGAACAGCCGCAATTCACCTTGCTCACCTCTGACGGAAGGCAACTCCACATCGTCAGCGAATTGTCGCCACTGGCAATCAACCGCATCCACAGTTGGCGGCTGCACCTGACCGATGCCGAAAACACGCCCATTAGCGGCGCGGACATCAGCGTCACCGGGGGCATGCCCGACCATGACCATGGCCTGCCGACCCGACCGCGGCTGACCGGCGAGCCGGAGCCCGGGGTTTATCTGCTGGAAGGCGTTCGCTTTCATATGCCGGGGCGCTGGCGGATGGACTTCAGCATTGCGCTGGATGGAGACCCGGACAGCGCGAGTCTGGAATTCGACCTGTGAGCAAAACCCCTGCCCTTGTCGGCTCGCTGATGCTGGCGGCACTGCTCGCCTGGCTGCTGGCGCCGACTTCCCTTCCCGAACACTGGAGCGATTCCGAAACCGCCCTGATCGCCTCGCTCTCACTCAGCGCCCTGCCACCCCCGGGCCCGGACCCGGGCAATGCGGTGGCGGATGACGCACGCGCGGCGAGGCTGGGTCACCGGCTGTTCTTCGATGCCCGGCTCAGTGCCAACGGCGCGGTTTCCTGCGCCACTTGCCATCGCCCGGAACTCGCCTTCAGCGATGGCCTGTCCATTGCCGTGGGGACCGGAATGGGGGAGAGGAACACGCCGGGGCTGATCGGTATTGCCCACAGCCCCTGGTTCTATTGGGACGGCCGCCGGGACAGCCAATGGGCCCAGGCCCTGGCGCCGCTGGAAACCCATTTTGAACAGGGCGCCGGCCGCGGCGCGGTGGCAAGGCTGCTTGCCGGGGACTCCGCTTACCGCGCGATGTATCGGGAGTTGTTCGGGGAATTGCCCGCAACCGATCAGATTCCCCGTCATGCGTCGCCTCGGGGAGATGAGGCGGCGCGCTCCAACTGGCGCGGTCTCGACCCTGCCCTGCAAGCCGCAGTCAATACTGTTTTCGCCAATGCCGGCAAGGTCCTCGCTGCCTACCAGCGCAAGCTCATGCCGGGACGGGGGCGTTTTGACGACTATGCCGACCGGGTGGCGCAAGACGGTGCGGTTTGGCAGGATGATTCGCTGAGCCGAAACGAAATCGCGGGCCTGCGGCTGTTCATCGGCGAGGCGCAATGCGTCAATTGCCACAATGGCCCGCTGCTGAGCAATCACGACTTTCACAATACGGGCATTCTTCCCCTGGCCGGGCAGATGCCTTCCATGGGCCGCTTCGACGGCGTGCTGGAAGCGCGGCGGGACGCATTCAACTGTCTTGGCGAATTCAGCGACGCCGCGCCCGGCCAATGCCTGGAGCTGCGCTTCGCCAGGGACGACAGCGAGCTTGCCGGCGCCCACAAGACTCCCGGCCTGCGCGATGCGATCCGCACCGCCCCCTACATGCACACCGGCGCATTCGCCACCCTGGCGGAAGTCCTGGAACACTACAACGAGGCGCCGGTGGCCATGCTCGGCCACAACGAGGCCAAGCCCCTTGGCCTGTCGCGCCGGGAACTGCGTCAACTCGAAGCCTTTCTGCGCAGCCTCGACGCCCCGCCCGACACGGCGCCGCAATGGCTGGCGCCGCCCACGGAATCACCCATACAGCCCTGAGCGCGAATCGGCTGACCGCTAGTTTTTCTTATCGCGGCTCAAACAAAACGGTATTGGACAGTCTTTCCGGTCTGGACCAACCTGTGCCCATCGTTAGTCGATCAACCCAGCACAAGAATTCCGAACGGTTGGCAGAACGCTAGCGAAAAAGTCTGGCGCAAGAACCAGACGATTTATCCCGAAGGATCGGAATTGCGGGGAGCGGATTCTGCCAGCAGACGCCGCTCCCCGCGGCTTGTTTGTGTGAATCCGCCATTCTGTGATTGCGCTTCGGCGAAACCATCATGGCCGCGCCAGGGAAGGCATCCAGGGCCTGTTCACACTATGCGACTTGTGTGGCTTCGGTCCATCACCGAAGGCCGCACATTCGGGTTTTCCCGGGGGCTGCAACGTGTAACAATGCGATCCATGTTTCCGACCCCTGTTGGGCTCCCGCGAACCGGACCGGAACCGCTGCATCATGCCTGTCACCCTGCGCCAGCTTCGTTACTTCAAGGCGGTCGTTGAGAACGGCTCCTTCGCCAGGGCCGCGGAGAGCGTTTTTGTCTCCCAACCAGCGCTTTCGCTGCAGGTGCGCGAGTTGGAAACCACCCTGGGCTGGCCACTGTTCAAGCGCGACAGCCACGGCGTGGCCCTGACCGCGCTCGGTCGCGAGGTGCACGAGCAGGCGCTGCGGGTGCTCGATGAAGCCCTGTTGCTGGAAACCATGGGCAAACGTTTCAATGAGGGGCCATTCCGTATCTCCCTCGGTATCGTCTCGACCCTGGCGCCCTATCTTGTTGGCGGCCTGACGGAAGGATTGCGAAAAGCTGCCGAACGAATCGACTTTTCCCTGTGCGAGGCAACCACCAATCAACTGCTGAACAAGCTGCTCGGCGGCCATATCGACGCGGCGATCATCTCATTGCCCGTGGGCAAGCTGGAACTGACCGAGCAGGAACTGTTCGAGGACCCGCTGCTGCTCGCGGGAAGCGCATCGAGGCTGGCGGCGTTCCGCAATCTGGCGGATGGCCTCAAGGCGGAAAACCTGGCCATGTCCGACCTTGGCCCCCTGCTGGCGCTCAATGAAGGACATTGCCTCGGCGACCAGTTGCTCGGCGCCTGCGCCAAAAGCAATCTGGAAGGCGTTCACCGGGACCTGCAATCACTGGGCAGTCTCGCCCGGCTTGCCGGCGCCGACGCCGGCCTGACCCTGATTCCCGCCACCGCGGCGGCGTTCGAGCAGGCGGCTTCTCCCGATCTCCATTTCCTGCGGCTGGCGCGGCCCGAGCCGAAACGGCGCATCGGGCTGGTGTACCGGGTGGCTTTTCACGACCAGCGCTGGATCGAGCCCATGGGCGAAGCGGCCGCCCGGGTGGGCAAGCGTCTGATTGAAGACGGGCTGGCCCTGCCGGACTGATTTTCCGACCAGAAATGCCGCTGCCGCTGCTCAGGGCAAGGCAAACACCCAGATCGAACCACCCTGGGGCACGTGGAAGCTTGAGCCGCGCACACGGTTGATCGAGTTCTGTTCGCGCTGGGCGTCCACTCCCCAACCACTCTGGACCGCGATGTATTGCCTGCCGTCAACGGCGAAGGACACCGGCACGCCGGTGATTCCCGAACTGGTGGGATGGCGCCAGAGGACTTCCCCGCTGCCGGCGTCGAAGGCGCGAAAATAGCGGTCGTTGGTTCCCCCCATGAATACCAGATCGCCGGCGGTGGCGAGCACCGGGCCCCAGTTGTGGCTTTCGAAGGTGGCGGTCCACACTTCCTCGCCGGTGTCCACGTTCCAGGCCTGGAGTTCGCCGATGTGACCGGCGCCTTCGCGGATGAGGAAGCCGCCGTTGTCGGCCTCGCCGCGCCCGGTGAAGGTACGGCCGGGAACGTATTGGGCCTCTTCCCCCACCAGGCTGGAACAGACGTTTTCATTGGCGGGGATGTACAGCAGCCGGGTCACCGGATTGAATGCCGCGGGTGGCCAGTCCTTGCCACCCCACAGGGAGGGGCAGAAATCCGCCTGGTAGTCGATGCCGGGCTTCTTGCTCATGTCGTATTCCGGCCGACCGGTTTCCGGGTCGATGCTGGTGAACACGTCCTGGTAGACATAGGGCCAGGCGTCGACGAAGCCGATGGCCTCGGCGCCGCGGTCGAGAAACCAGAGATAGCCGTTGCGGCCGGGATGCACCATGCCGCGGATCGTATCGCCATCGCGCGCAAAATCGATCAGCAGGGGCGCCGAGACTTCGTCCCAGTCCCAGGAATCGTTCCAGTGGTATTGATGATGGGCGCGCAACTCGCCGCTGCCAGCGTCGAGTGCGATCACCGAAGTGGCGTAGAGATTGTCCCCGGGCCTGGCGTCGCCGGGCCAGGGGCCGCCGTTGCCGGTGCCCCAGTAGGTCAGATTCAGTTCCGGGTCGTAGGAGCCGGTAAGCCAGACGGGAACGCCGCCGGTTTGCCAGGAATCGCCGGGCCAGGATTCCGAACCGGGCTCCCCCGGGGCGGGGATGGTGTAGGTCTTCCAGACTTCTTCGCCGGTCATGGCGTCGTAGGCGGCGACAAAGCCCCGGATACCCCACTCGCCGCCGGAAACCCCCACCATGATCTTGCCGTCGGCGGCCAGCGGCGCCAGGGTCATGTAGTAGCCGTTGTAGTAATCCTCCACGGGGATTTCCCAGACGAGCTCGCCGGTGAGCGCATCGAGGCTGACCAGATAGGCGTCCACCGTGGCCATGTAGACCCGATCCCCGTACAGGGCGACGCCGCGATTGGTGGGATGCATCTGCTGCAGGTCGTCGGGCAGGAAACGCACATGGCGCCAGATCAACTCGCCGGTGGCGGCATTCAGCGCGAGCACGTGATTCTGGGGCGTGGTGACATACATGTAGCCGTCGTTGACGATGGGGGGCGCCTGATGGCCTTCCCGCAGACCCGTGGCGAAACTCCAGACGAGTTCAAGTTGCCCCACGTTGCCCGCGTCGATCTGGTCGAGGCTGCTGTAGCCGTGGGAATCGTAGCTGCCCCGGTACATGAGCCAATTGCGCGGCTCCGGGTTGAGCAGGCGTTCGCCGGAAACCGGATGGTACGGCGGCAGGTCCCGGGCCGCGGCGGAACCCCAGGCAAGCATTCCGCAAACAAGCAACAATCCGATTTTGCCGAACATGATCCACCTCATTCAGAAAGCCTGTTGAAAGCCCACCCGGCCGCGAAAGGGGCCGGCGACGCGGACTGTGTCATCGGCGATTTCCAGCGGCAGCATGGCCAGGGGCCGGGGCGCCGGGCCGCCCACCACACGGCCGCCTTCATAGATATCGAACTGGGATTCGTGGCAGGGGCAGGCCATGCGCAACTGCGCTTCGTCCCAGTTGAAGACATCGCAGCCGGTATGGGTGCAGACCGCCGAATAGGCGACGATGCCATCGGCGGCATTGGCCTGGAAACGCGGCGCAAGCTGTTCCGGGTCGATTCGCGTGAGCATGACCCGGTTGAGCCGGGAGCCATCGCGCAGGACGCCGCTGGCCGGATCCCTGGCGAGGGCGGCGACGGGTCTGGCATGAAGTGCAAGGAGGTTTGGGCGAACGACATCGCCCAGGCTCGGGCCTTCATCGAAAACGAGTTCATCGCCGGCCTGGGGGCGCATGCGGCTGGGCGGCTGGCCTTGCAGTTGCGGCGCCACGGTCATGGCGCCCACAAGTCCAAGCAGGGAACGGCGGCTGAGCTTGCCAGAGGATGCGCCAGTCACGAATCGCCTCTTGGGGCCACAAATGCAATCCCGGAAACTTAGCAAAGCCGCCCGCCTGCGGCAAATCTGAACTACGTATTGAGCAGCGACCAGAGCCGGTGGGGCGTGGCGGGCATGTCCACGTGCTCCACGCCGTGGTCGGCCAGGGCGTTGACGATGGCGTTCATGATCGCCGGCGGCGCGCCGATGGCGCCTGCCTCGCCGGCGCCCTTGATTCCCAGCGGATTGGTTTCGCAGCGCACCAGGTGCAGGGAAAAATCAAAATCCGGGCAATCGTCCGCCCGGGGCATGGCGTAGTCCATGAAGCTTGCGCCGAGCAGCTGACCGGAATCCGGATCGTAGTGGCAATCCTCAAGCAGGGCCTGACCCAGCCCCTGGACGATGCCGCCGTGGACCTGGCCCCGCAGCAGATTGGGATTGATCACCTGGCCGAAATCGTCCACCACCACATAGTTGATCAATTCGACGCCGCCGGTATCCGGGTCGATTTCCAGCTCGACCACGTGGACGCCATTGGGATAGGTGGGCTGCTCCGGCGCGAAACCGTCGGTTTCGTCAAAGGCCGGGCCGCCATCGGCGGTTGCGGCCCGGGCGGCGACTTCGGCAAAGCCGAGGCTGCGGTCGGTGCCGGCGACCTGGAATCTGCCGGCCGCAAAGCGAATGTCGGCTTTCGCAGCCTCGAGCATTTCCGCGGCTTGCTCCGTCGCGGTGGCAATCAGTTTTCTGGCGCAGGCGGCGATTGCCGCCCCGCCCACGGGCACCGAACGCGACCCCATGGTGCCGCCGCCGCTGGCAATGGCGTCGGAATCGCCCTGGACGATGCCGACCCGCTCGGGATCGATGCCGAGGAATTCGCAGAGGATCTGCCGGAAGGCGGTTTCGTGCCCCTGGCCATTGGACAGGGTGCCGATGAAGAGGGTTACGCCGCCGTCGCCTTCCACCCGCAGCCGGGCCTGCTCGGGCTGCCCCCCGGCGCAGCGTTCCACATAGCTGGCCATGCCGATGCCCCGCAGCCTGCCCGCCCGCCTCGCTCCGGCGCGTCTTGCCGCAAAGCTTTCCCAGCCGGATTTTTCCAGCGCGAGTTCGAGAATTTTCGGAAAATCGCCGCTGTCGTAGCACGAGCCCAGAGCGGTTTCGAAAGGCATTTCGGCTGCGGTGATGAGGTTGCGGCGGCGGATTTCCCCGGGAGACACGCCAAGCCGCCCGGCGGCGACATCCATCAGCCGCTCGATGGCGTAAATCGCCTCGGGCCGCCCGGCGCCGCGGTAGGCGTCCACCGGCGCGGTATTGGTAAAGACGCCCTGCATGCGCACATGGGCGGCGGGAATGCGGTAGCAGCCCGTAAGCATGGCCGCCCCGGCCGACGAAGCGACAAAAGGCGCAAAGGAAGACAGGCTTGCGCCGAGATTGGCCACGGTGGACACGCGCAGTCCCGTCATGCGCAGTTCGGCGTCGAAGGCGGCTTCGAGCCGGGTCACGTGATCCCGGCCGTGGCTGTCGCTGAGAAAGGATTCGCCCCGTTCCGCCACCCATTTCACCGGCATGCCGAGTTCCCGGGCGGCATGCAGGGTGGCGACATATTCCGGATAGCAGAAGATCTTGGCGCCAAAACCGCCGCCCACATCACGGCAGATCACGCGCATGTCCTCCATGGCGCAATGGAACACGTGCCGGGTCAGCAGGAAGCGCATGATATGCACGCCCTGGCAGGAAACCCGCAAGACCATGCGGCCATCCTCCAGCGCCGCGATACAGCCCCGGGGCTCCATGGTATTGGGGGCGAGCCGGTTATTGACGAGTTCGAGTTCGACCCGGTGCGCCGCATGGGCGAAAGCCTCCGCCACGGCGCCAGCATCGCCTGTGCGCCAGTCGAAGCAGCGATTTTCCGGTGCATCGTCCCACAGCCGGGGAGCGGATTCGGCCATGGCCTCGGCGGTTGCGGCGACTGCCGGCAATTCTTCGTAGTCGATGAAGATCCGCTCCGCCGCATCGAGGGCGGCGGCGCGGGATTCGGCAACGATCAGCACGACCGGCTCGCCCACATGGCGCACCCGGCCCATGGCAAGCGCAGGACGCGGTGGCTTGTAGCAGGGCGAGCCGTCTTCGCCCGGCGCATCCGCGGGACAGGGCAGGTCGCCGACGCCGGCGGCGCGCAAATCCTCGCCGGTGTACGCCCCGAGCACACCGGGTGCGGCCCGGGCCCCATGGAGATCGATCCCGCCAAACCTGGCATGGGCATGGGGCGAACGCAGGAATACGCCGATGGCCTGCCCCGGCAGATTGTCATCATCCAGATACTTGCCCGCGCCGGTGAGGAAGCGGCGGTCCTCAAACCGCGCCGCCGGCTGGCCGATGCCGAATTTCCGCATTGTGTTTCCCTCCTTCCTCCATACGCCAATTCCCGTGTCAAATCGCGCAACTGCGGGTCCCGGCGGGCTCGACGGGCTTTATACCATCATCAGGCCAATTCGGACATTATCCGTGCCGCGGTGAGACTTGAAGCGCTTGTGCGGGATGACGGCAGAATCATTTTCCACGAAAGTTGCGGGATTGCCGGGGGATTGTGTTAGGCTTGTCCCGCGCTGTCATCGGCCAGTGTGGGCTTATGGCGAATGACGGCGCTGAATATCCATACTCCCGAACTACAAGGAGGGCGGCATGAATGATACGCGGCTTACCCGCGCCAGCGAGAACGAATCCCATCGGGCGGAAGCGTCCGCCACCGAGCATTTCGCCTTTCACGGCAACGGCGCCGAGTACTTCCGCATCTGGATCGTAAACCTGCTCTTGAGCATTCTCACGATCGGGATCTACTCCGCCTGGGCCAAGGTCAGGACCAAGCGCTATTTCTACGGCAATACCGAACTCGCCGGGGACCGCTTCGAGTATCTCGCAAGGCCCATTGCGATTCTCAAGGGCCGTTTGATCGGCGTTGCCCTGCTGGTGATTTATACCGTGGCCGGCACTTTCAGCACGCTGCTGGGGGGTTTGGCGGGTGGCGTGCTGGCGCTGCTGCTGCCGCTGATCTTCATTCAGGCGTTTCGCTTCAATGCCCACAACAGCGCCTGGCGCGGCATCCGATTCGGCTTTGACGGCGGAGTCTGGCCCGCCTATCAGGCCTATTTGCTGTGGCCGCTGTTCGGCGTGCTTACCCTGGGGATTGGCCTGCCTTACGCGCTGTACCGGATCAATCAGTATCAGATCGACAACCACCGCTTTGGCGAGTCCCTGGCGAATTCAAGCGCCACCGGCAGCGGGTTTTACCGGATCGCGCTGATCAGCATTGGGATTTTTTTCCTGATGTTTGCGGTGGTTGTCGTTGCGGCCGCGGTGTCCTTTTTCTCGTGGTTTCCCCTGGAAATCCTGGCGGAATCGGTCACCGTCGATCCGGAGAATCCCGATGCATCGGTGGCAGTGGACCCGGCAGTCATGGGTCCATTCCTGCTGCTCGGATTGCTGGGTTATATCGCCATCCTGCTAACCGTTTTCGTTACCGGATTCGCCTGGGAAGCCATGCGCTTCAAGATGGTTTTCAACCGGGTCGCACTGGCGGACAACCGGGTTCGCAACCGCATCAGCGCCCCGCGCTATTTCTGGATCCTGTTCAGCAATATGTTGTTGATCACGGTCACCCTGGGGCTGTTCACGCCCTGGGCCCGGGTGCGGCGGTCGCGTTATCTGCTGCCGGCGATGTGGCTGGAAACCAGCGACCTCGACAACTTCGTCGCCGCCGAGGCCGACCGGACCTCGGCCCAGGGCGATGAAATCGGCGAGGCCTTTGATCTGGGGATCGGCATTTGAACGAAATCGAAGGCTCCTGGTTTGACGGCGGTCGCAGCCGCAGGCGCGGCGCCCGGCTGCGCTGGAGTTCGGGCGCCCTGGCGCTGCTGCCGGAAGAAGGCGGCCGCATCTCCATCGACCCGCAGCGGCTGCAAATGAGTTCGCCGCTTCCCGGCGCCCCCACCCGGCTAAGCTGGGGCGGCGAGGACAGTTTCGTCACCATGGACGAGGCCGGCATTGCGGCAATGCGGCGCGACCTCGCCCTTGGCGGAGGCTGGCTGAGCCGGTTGGAGAAGCGCATGTCCGTCGCCCTGGGGGCTGGCATATTGTGCGTGTCCCTGATGGCGGCATTCGCCTTCCGGGGTGTGCCGGCCATTGCCGCCCGGGCGGCATTCCTGCTGCCGGCGGAAGTCAGCGATGATCTCGGCGACTTGCTGCTTGGAGAGCTTGAGACCTGGCTGCCGCCATCCCAACTGCCGGAGGCGCGACAGGCCGGACTCGTCCGCTATTTCACTTCCCGCGATGAAATCGACGCCTCCCCCAGGGTGGAGTTTCGCGCCTCGGAGATTATCGGCGCCAATGCCCTGACCCTCAGCGCCACCACGGTCGCATTTACCGACGAATTGGTCTTGCTGGCGGAAAATGATCTGGAACTGCTCGCCGTGTACTTCCATGAGCTCGGGCACGCCGAATTGCGGCATGTGGAGCAAAAGGTGCTCACCGCCTCAGCCTGGCTGGTGATGTTCGCCTTGCTCACCGGCGATATCGGCGTGGTGGGCGATCTGCTGCTCAGTTCGGTGCTGCTCGGGCCCGCGCTCGGCCCATTTTCCCGCGCCCTTGAGCGCGAGGCTGACGCCTTCGCCGTGGAACGCCTGCTGGCCGCGGGAGAATCCCCCGGGGCAATGATCAACATCCTGGAAAAGCTGGAAGCGCAATCGCGGCTGGTAATCACAGGCAATGGCGGAGCAGACGAAAATGAATCCGACAGCGAAGACACGGCCCCCGATGCCATCATCCCGGAAGCCGAGGTCACCGGTCCGGAAGCCACCGATGAAGGCTTCCTGCTGCGCCTGCTCGACATCATCGCCAGCCATCCCCCCACCGAAGAGCGAATCGAATACATCGAATCCCGCATTGCTGACTGAGTTCCCGTCCTCCCGTCATTCCGCGCGAAGCGAAGCGCAGTCGCGGAATGACGGGAAGACAAGCATGGAGCAGGACGCAACTTGCCGCTGGCGAGGCTGTGGCGGATAATCCCGGCCATGGACAACTACTCTCCTTCAAAACCGCCAGGGCGGCGCATGGGCCAGGGCATGCTCGTGCTGTGCCTGGCGTTCGGCATGGTGGCGCTTACCGGCGGTTTTGACCGCTGGCTGGAAGGTCAGACCAATCCCAACCGCAATCTCCAGGGCATCTTCAGCCCTGACGGCGCCCGGGAAGTCGTGCTTGAGGGCAACCGGCAAGGGCATTATGTCGCCAGCGGGCGGATCAACGGCATTCCGGTGACCTTTCTGCTCGACACCGGCGCAACCGATGTGGCCATTCCCGCCCACATCGCCGACGCCGCGGGGCTCGAACGCGGCTATCCCGGCCGGGCGTCCACCGCCAATGGCACGGTCATCGTCTACGCCACCCGTATCGACCTGCTCGTGCTTGGCAATATCGTCCTCCATGACCTGTCGGCAAGCATTACCCCGAGCATGGGCGGCGATACCATCCTGCTCGGCATGAGCGCCCTGCAGCGCATCGAGTTTTCCCAGCGCGATGGTCGGCTTACCCTGCGTCAGGACGTCCCGGCGATTCCACTATCGGACCCTCGATGATTCCTGAGTGGGACGCCCCCGGGGACCTCCCGGCGCAGGTTGCCGCCGCGCTGGCCGAAGACATCGGCAGCGGCGACATCACCGCCGCCCTGCTCGACCCTGCGGCGAAAGGTTCCGGCCGCACGATCGCGCGGGGGCATACCGTGCTCTGCGGCCGCCCCTGGGTCGATGCTGTCTACCATCAGCTTGATCCCTCCCTGAGGCCGCAATGGCAACACGGGGAAGGCGCCGATATCGCCCCGGGCGCGACGCTGTACACCATCGAAGGCAATATCCGGGCGCTGCTCGGCGCCGAGCGCAGCGCACTCAATTTTCTGCAGACGCTCTGCGGCGCGGCCCGCCGCAGCCGCGAACTTGTCGCGCTCGTGGCCCATACCGAATGCAAACTGCTGGACACCCGCAAGACCCTGCCGGGCCTGCGCAGCGCCCAGAAGTACGCCGTGCGGGTCGGCGGCTGCCACAATCACCGCATGGGGCTGTTCGACGCCTTTCTCATCAAGGAAAACCATATCCTCGCCAGCGGCGGGATCGGCCCGGCCATTGCCCGGGCGCGCAAAATGCAGCCGGACAAGCCGGTGGAAATCGAAGTGAGCAATCTGGCGGAACTCGAACAGGCCATTGCCGCGGGAACCGATGTGGCCATGCTCGACAATTTCGACATCGGTCGCATCCGCCAGGCCGTGGCGCTGACCCGCGGGCGCTGCCGGCTCGAAGCATCGGGCGGAATCGAAGGCGAAGCACTGGTGGAAATCGCCGAAACTGGCGTAGACTATATCTCGCTGGGCCTGCTGACCAAGCACTGCCGCGCCGCGGACCTGTCCTTCCTGCTTGAGTGAGATGAAGATTCCGCGACTATGCGCAGCATGGCGAGAGAGTCTGGAGGAACAATGATGAACCGCACTCATCTGACCATCCTGGGCCTGCTGGCCCTGTTCGTTCCGGCCGCGGCCGCCCATGTGGGCAATCTCGACCGGAATGGCGGCCACTACTACGGCAATTCCTATCATTGCCACATGACGGGCTGCGAATACCCGGACACCTTCAGCCGCACCGGCTCCGAGCGCATGGTGGGCAACCGCCGCGCCAGGGAGAAGTTCTTCAATACCGACGACTGGAATTTCGAACTCGATTTCGACGGCGACTGCCAGTCCACCCGGCAGGAAGCGCTGATCCTCACGAGCCGCACCCCGGTGCGCTATACCAATCCTCGCAACTGTGTCGTGCGCACCGGAGAATGGGTGGACGAATACACCGGCGAAACCCATGAAGTCGCCATGCGGCTGGAAGTGGACCACATTATCCCGCTCATGTACGCCCACACCCACGGCGGCGACCGCTGGCCGCCGGGCAAGAAACTGCAATTCGCCAACGACCCGCTCAATATCGTGATGGTGGATCGCCGGGAAGCCCGCCGCAAACGCGACCGGGGCCCAAGCCGCTTCCTGCCCAGGGAGGAGTTCCAGTGCGAGTACGTTCAGCTATGGGACGCCATCGCGGAAAAGTACGACCTCTACATCGAAAACCGGGACCGCAACGCCATGGACGACATTCTCGAGAGTTGTTCCGACCAGGAGTCTGCGCCACAGGAATCGCCGGCTGCGAATCCGCGCCCTTGACCGATCGGTTTCGTTGCGTACAAACCAGTATTCATCCCGACCGGTCAAGGCGATGGCGACCGGGCATGGTTGCTACAATGTGGACAACATGAACAGGGGTACGCGGGTTATTGTCGGGATGTCCGGCGGGGTCGATTCGTCGGTGGCCGCGAGTTTGCTGTTGCGCCAGGGATGCGAGGTGGAGGGCCTGTTCATGAAGAACTGGGAGGAAGACGACGACAGCGAGTACTGCACGGCCGAAAAAGACCTCGCCGACGCCAGGGCGGTTTGCGACACTCTCGACATTCGCCTGCACGAGGCAAATTTCGCCGCCGAATACTGGGATGAGGTTTTCAGTCATTTTCTGGCAGAGTACCGGTCGGGCCGCACGCCGAATCCGGATGTGCTGTGCAATCGGGAGATCAAGTTCAAGGCTTTTCTGGAATACGCCCTGGAGCTTGGCGCCGAACGGATCGCCACGGGGCATTATGCCCGCCGGGTCGAAAACGGAGACGAAATCTGGCTTTGCAAAGGAGTGGACCCGAACAAGGACCAGAGCTATTTCCTTTGCGAAGTCAGCGAAGCCTGTATCCGCCACTGCCTGTTCCCCCTGGGCGAAATGACCAAGCCCGAAGTGCGCAAAATCGCCACGGAACTGAACCTGCCGACCCGCGACAAGAAAGACAGCACGGGCATCTGTTTTATCGGCGAGCGCAGATTCCGGGATTTTCTGCAACGCTACCTGCCCGCCCGGCCGGGTCCCATCAAGACACCGGAAGGAGACGAAATCGGCCGGCACCAGGGCCTGATGTATTACACGCTCGGCCAGCGACAGGGTCTGGGAATCGGCGGCCTGCGCGGCTATCCGGAAGCGCCCTGGTATGTGCTGCGCAAGGAACTGTCCACCAACACGCTCTACGTGGTGCAGGGCGAAGAACACGCCGCTCTCCAAAGCAGCGGCCTGATTGCGAAAATGCCCGCCTGGATCAATGGCGCAGCGCCGAACCTGCCTGTACGCTGCAGCGCCAGGACCCGCTACCGCCAGCGCGACATCGATTGCGAAGTTTCCGTCAACGACGCCGCCAGCCTGCGGGTGCGCTTTGACCAGCCGCAACGGGCCGTGACGCCAGGACAGTATGTGGTCTTCTACGATCAGCAGCGATGCCTTGGAGGCGCACCAATTGAGCAGGGGCTGTGACAGAAGAATCAGAATTTCTCGTTCTGGCGCTCCCACTCTCATGTCATTCCGCGCGAAGATTCCTCCCTTTTGAATCTTGCCGGGCCTATCTGCTAGATTTGCCGCTGCTTTGGAACGGGAGCACGAAATGGAAATTGCCTGCCTTGATCTGGAAGGCGTACTGGTGCCGGAAATCTGGATTGGCGTAGCCGAGCACACGGGAATCGACGCCCTGCGGGCAACCACCCGGGATGTGCCGGATTACGATGCGCTCATGCGCCAGCGGCTCGGCCTGCTTGACCGGCATGGCCTTGGCGTGGCGCAGATTCAGCAGGTGATTGCCGGGATGGCGCCGCTTGCCGGCGCGAAGGACTTCCTCGACTGGCTCAAGGCGAGATTCCAGGTGATTATCCTGTCGGACACCTTTTACGAGTTTTCCCATCCATTGATGCGGCAGCTCGATTTTCCCGCCCTGTTCTGCCACCGACTCGAAATCAGCGAGGGCCGCATCACCGGCTACCGCCTGCGGCAAAAAGACCCCAAGCGGCAAAGCGTCAAGGCCCTGCGCCAGTTGAATTTCCGCGTCATTGCCGCGGGCGATTCCTACAACGACACGAGCATGCTCGAAGAAGCCGACGCCGGTATCCTCTTCAAGGCCCCCGCCACGGTGACGGAGGCCTTTCCGCAGTATCCCTCGGTCGATACCTTTGCCGACCTGAAGCAACAGTTCCGCCTCGCCAGCGAACGCGAGATAAGCCAGGAGCCTGCGCCGTAGGAATTCGCGAAAGCGAAAATTCGCTATCGCCGCTCCCCCGGCCGGTCGATTGAGGCGAATATTGGCGGATATTCAACGAAATCGACCGGCCGGGGGCGTGGATGAGAGCGGATTTGCAGCCGTGAATTCCCACGGCGCAGGCTCCTAGCCCGTATCGACGGACGAGCTGTGGAACTCGAAATCGCCGGCGTCGAGATAGTCAAGATTGAAATTGACCAGGGTGATCGAGCCTCCGCCATGGTCGGAGAAGTCGATTACCACATTGTTGCCGTCCTGCCGGGCGTTAATGTCGTCAAATCCCTTAATGTCGGTGAATGCGGTCAGATCGATGCTGTCTGTCCTGTAGAAGTCCATGATCTTGTCGTTGCCGTCGCCGGGACTGTAGTAGAAGGTGTCCCCGTCGGTTTCCCATGTCTGGGTGCCATCGCGATAGTGCGTATCCATGTGGATTCCGTCGCCGTACAAAATGTCGTCACCGGCGCCGCCCCGGATGTGGTCGTTGCCCTGTCCGCCCAGGATGAGGTCATCGCCCCCGCCGCCTTTCAGCTCGTCAACGCCGTTGTATCCATACAGGGTATCGCCGCCGCCGCCACCGGAAATCTTGTCGTTCTCCGCGCTGCCCATGAGGACATCGGCGCCGCTCCCTCCGGTCAGGTCAACGGAAGGGTCTCCCAGGACAAACATGCTCTTGTAGAGTTCATTGGGAGAATTCACTCCGGTCAGCGTAATCGAGCCACCGCCCCATTTCGACAGGTCTATTTTCACACCTTCACTGGTTGCCTCCATGTTCCAGCGCAGGTCGAACCAGGCGATTCCCTGGCTGAATCCCGATAGATCGATCTTGTCGGTTCCCGGCTTGAAATCCTTGATCGTGTCATGACCGTCACCGGGTGAGAACGAGAAAACATCGTAACCGGCGCCACCCTCCAGCGTATCGTTTCCTTCTCCGCCCACCAGGGTGTCGTTGCCCGCGCCACCTTTCAAAACGTCATTGCCGTCAAAGCCGCGTATGACGTTATCACCGCTGTCGCCCTGGAGTGCGTCGTTGTTATCGGTGCCTTCGATGACACCGGTGTTGGATGGGTTTGACATGGTCTGCTCCTCGGTTTGCTCTGTTATCTTGGTATGGGCCAACCGCTCCCGTATCGAACACGTATAAGTCTGGCAGCCCGCCGGAAAGATTGCCAATATTCTTTTTCAATGGGGCCGATAAGTTTAGCTTATCGGCTGTGAGCGCTTGAAAAAGTTACTGTGGCAAGTGCGCAGGCTCCTAGCCCGCATCGACGGACGAGCTGTGGAACTCGAAATCGCCGGCGTCGAGATTGTCAAGGCTGAAATTGACCAGGGTGATCGAGCCGCCGCCTTTGTCGGAGAAGTCGATTACCACATTCGCGCCATCCTGCCGGGCATTGATGTCGCCAAAACCCGAGATGGCGGTGAATTCGGTCAGGTTGATGCTGTCTTCCCCGTTGTTGAAGTCCATGATCTTGTCGTTGCCGTCGCCGGGGCCGTAGTAGAAGGTGTCCCTGTCGGTTTCCCCGGTGGCGGTGCCATCGCGATAGTGCGTGTCCCCGGTATTGCCGTCGCCGTACAAGGTGTCGTCGCCGGCGCCGCCCACGATGCGGTCATCTCCCTGCCCGCCGACGATGAAGTCATCGCCTTCGTCGCCTTTCAGCTCGTCGGCGCCGCGGTTTCCGTACAGGTAGTCGTCGCCCCGCCCTCCGGCAAGATGATCGCCTTCTTCGCTGCCGACGAAGGAATCGCTCCCGCTCCCGCCGGTCCGTAAGACGGAGGCGTCAGTCAGGAAAAACATGTCCTCGCTGAGCTGATTGGGCGAATTCACCCCAGTCAGCGTAATCGAGCCTCCGCCCCACTTCGACAGGTTGATTTTCACGCCGTCACTGGTGGCTTCCATGAACCAGCGCAGGTCGAACCAGGCGATTCCCTGGCTGAATCCCGATAGATCGATCTTGTCGGTTCCCGGCTTGAAATCCTTGATCGTGTCATGACCATCGCCGGGCCCGAATACGAATATGTCAGAGCCATCGCCGCCCTCCAGCGAATCATTGCCCTTCCCGCCCACCAGGATGTCATGACCTGCTCCGCCTTCCAGGGTGTCATTGCCACCCTTGCCGCTGATCACGTCATGGCCATCGCCGCCGATGATGACGTCTCTTTCGTCAGTTCCGGTGAGGTTTTGGTTCGATGTGGTTTTACTTTTTGCCATGGTCTGATCCTCCGCTTGCCCTTTCAACTGGGTATCGGCCAACTGCTCCGATTTCCCTCATGCGCAAGTCTGGCAATTTGCCGGGGGAATTCCCAGGATTTTTTTCCAATAGGGCTGATAAGTTTTGCTTATCACTCTTGAGTGCTTGTGAAGGAAAGCTGCTGTGGCGACTATCCGTCTTGTTGGCCGACCGAAGCGGCCAGCTCGGCGGCCCGGCCGATGTAAGCGCGCGGAGTGAGCTTTCGCAGGGAAGCTTTGGCCGCTTCGGGAATCGCCAGGGAATCGACGAATTCAACAATGGCGGTCTGATCGATTTGCCGGCCGCGAGTGAGTTCTTTCAGCTTCTCATAAGGCTCCGGCACGCCATGGCGGCGCATCACGGTCTGAATCGCCTCGGCGAGGACTTCCCAGCTATCGTCGAGGTCGGCATCGATCGCTTCGGCGTCGAGTTCCAGCTTGCCAAGCCCCTTCAGCGTGGAGCGAAACGCGATAAGGCTGTAGCCCAGGGCGATGCCGAAATTGCGGATTACGGTGGAATCGCTGAGATCCCGCTGCATTCGGGAAACCGGCAACTTTTCGGCAAAGTGGCGGAGCAGGGAATTGGCGACGCCGGCATTGCCTTCGGAGTTCTCGAAATCGATGGGATTGACCTTGTGGGGCATGGTGGAAGAACCCACTTCGCCCGCCACCGTTTTCTGGCGAAAGTAGTTCAGGGAGATGTATTCCCAGAGGTCGCGGTCGAGGTCGAGGACGATGGTATTCAGGCGGCTGAGCGCCGCGCAGTATTCGGCGAAGGAATCGTAAGGCTCGATCTGGGTTGTGTACGGATTCCAGGCGAGCCCGAAACCTTCGACGAATTCCCTGGCCAGATTCGGCCAATCGACTTCCGGATACGCCGCCACATGGGCATTGTAATTGCCCACCGCGCCATTGATTTTGCCAGGCAGTTCCACTTCCTGGAATTTCCGCGACTCGCGGCGCAGCCTCCAGACGAAATTGGCTAGTTCCTTGCCCACCGTGGTGGGAGAAGCCGGCTGGCCGTGGGTACGCGAAAGCATGGGCCGGGACGCGAACTCCCCGGCCATGTCGGTGAGTTTCCCGGTTAATTCCCCAAGCGCCCCAAGCAGCGCCTCGCGCCCGTCGCGAAGCATCAGCGCATAGGCCAGATTGTTGATATCCCAGGTAGTGCAGGAGAAATGCACGAATTCCAGATGCGCGGCCAATCCCCGTCTTTGTGAAACCTTTTCTTTGATAAAGTACTCCACCGCCTTGACGTCATGGCGCGTAGCTTCTTCAAACTCCTTGATACGCGCACAGTCCGATACGGAAAACTCCTCCGCAATCCCTAGCAGAAAATTCCCGTCCGAGTCACTCAGCGGCGGACATTCGGGCACATCGGGCTCCCGGGCAAGCCGCCGCAGCCATTCGATTTCAACCCGAACCCGGTAGCGCATGAGCCCGAATTCACTGAAGATCGGGCGAAGTTCGGGACACTTGCCCCGATAACGCCCATCAATGGGGGACAAGGCCAGCAAGGCGGATTCATTGCTCATCGGCAATACTCACAATCAAGTTTCCCGCTCAATACCCTCAAGAGCGGCAAATCTAGCAAATAGCCCCGGAAAAGTTAACGCTCAGAAGTAATCCATCCACCAAAAACCACTGTCGAATCCAAGTGTGCGGCGACTACACAAAAGACATCGAAGATACCGTAAGCCGCTGTCGGCAGACGCCCGATTCACAAGGATTCCACTTTACCCCCGTCGGGAAATTCCGCAGAATCGCCGCTCGGTATCCGGGAACCCATGATGACCACCGCTTCAGACCTGCGGGAAATCAGCACTCGCCTCGCCGATGCATCGCCGCGGGAGATTCTGCTCCATGCCTTTGACGCCTGGCCCGACTGCGCGCTTTCCTTCAGCGGCGCGGAAGACGTGCTGCTGCTACACCACGCGAGCAAACTGCGACAGGATATCGCAGTCTTCACCCTCGACACCGGCCGCCTGCATCCGGAAACCTATCGCTATATTGAACAGATTCGCGAAAGTTACGGGGTGACTATCGATATGCTGAGCCCCAACCCGGCGGGACTTGAGCGGCTCGCGCGGGAAAAGGGGCTGTTCAGTTTTTATCGCGATGGCCACGAAGAATGCTGCGGGATTCGCAAGATCGAACCCATGCGGCGGCATCTGGCGAAATACACCGCCTGGATCACCGGCCTGCGGCGGGATCAGTCGCCCACCCGCCGGGAAATTGCGCTGTTCGAGATCGATCCGCAATTTGTTGGTGCCCGGGGGCCGTTGGTCAAGATCAATCCACTGGCGGGACAGAGCTCCGGACAGGTCTGGGAGCAGATCAGGATGCTTGAGATACCCTACAATCCGCTGCACGACCGGGGTTTCGCCAGTATCGGCTGCGAACCCTGCACCCGGCCCACAGGCCCCCATCAGCACGAGCGCGAAGGGCGCTGGTGGTGGGAAGAAGCCACCCTCAGGGAATGCGGACTGCACAAGCGCTGACATGGAATTTCTGATTCAGGTGCTGGCGGGAGCCATGGTGGGCTTCGCCATCGGAGTTACCGGCGTGGGCGGCGGCTCGTTGATGACGCCCTTTCTGCTGCTGCTCGGCTATCCGGCGCCGGTGGCCATCGGCACCGACCTGTTCTACGCCGGGATCACCAAGGCGGGCGGCGCCGTGTCCCATCACCGGCGCAATCATGTGGCTTGGCCCATCGTGCTCTATCTTGCCGCCGGCAGCATACCCGCCGCCATCGCGGTGCATGTATTCCTGCTCGACATCCAGTTCCAGAATTCCGTCCTTTTTGAACAGGTGCTCACCCGCAGTCTGGGCGCCATGCTGATCGTCACCTGCCTGATTCTGGTGCTGCGCAACCGATTGCCCAAAGTACCCAGGGGCTATGTGCGGGAATCCTTCTTTCTGACCTGGGTCACCGGCGTCTTTCTCGGCGTCTGCGTGACCCTTTCCTCGGTGGGCGCCGGCGCTTTTGGCGCGGCGGTGCTGCTGATGCTGCATTCGCGGCTATCGGCGGTGCGCATTGTCGGCACCGATATTGCCCATGCCGTGCCCCTGACGCTGATCGCAGGGCTTGGCTATCTCGGCGGCGGCTTTGTGGACCCGATCCTGCTGCTCAGCCTGCTGTTCGGCTCCCTGCCCGCCATCCATCTGGGCACCCGGGTGGGCCACCTGCTGCCGGAAAGAATCCTCAGGGTCGCCCTGGTGATGATTCTGGGCAGCCTCGGGCTGTACTACAGCGTGTTTGTCTAAGTATTCTCTGAAAAACTCCATCCGTGGAGTTTTTCATTATCGCAAAACAAAAGCGTGGTTTTGTTTTGCTTACGAATTCAATGGCTTACGCCATAGAATTCGACGGCACTTCCATGTGCCGCAGGGAAACTCTGACTTAATCAGAGCTTCCCTGGGAGCCTGCGGCGGGCGATAGCGAATTTTCGCTTTCGCGAATTCCTGCGGCGCAGGCTCCCAGTGTCGCTCAGGTATTCAGCACGCCGTGCGGCACATGGCCCGTGGCCACATGGTTGCTGGCGGCGTCGCAATGATCGAGATGGTCATCGAAAAAGATGTCCGCCTCATAGGCCTGCAGGAACTTGTCCTTGGGCAGGCCGCCGAGAAAAAGCGATTCGTCGATACGGATTTTCCAGGCCCGCAGGGTGCGCACCACACGCTCGTGGGCGGGCGCCGAGCGGGCGGTAATCAAGCAGGTGCTGATGGGCGCCTCACCGTCGGGAAAGGCCATCTGGATCTGCTGCAGGGCGGCAAGGAAAGGCTTGAAAGGGCCGCCTTCGAGAGGCTCCCGGGCGGCTTCGCTCTCGTTGCGGGTGAATCCTTCGAGGCCCTGCCGCTGGTAGATTTTCTCCGCCTCGTCGGAAAACAATACGGCGTCGCCGTCAAAGGCGATCTTGAGGTGGTCGTCGGACTGCTTGCTGTGGGCAGAAGGCACGATGGTGGCGGCCGCCACGCCGAGTTCGAGGGCCTGACGCACATCGGCGCCATCGAGTGATAGAAACAACTGGCTGCCGAAGGCGGGAATGTAACGCCAGGGGCTGTTGCCGCTGCAGAAAGCGGCCCGGGAAATCGCGAGCCGGTAGTGCTGGATGGAGTGGAAAATGCGCAGGCCGGTATCGGCGCTGTTACGCGAAAGCAGGATGACTTCTACTGCGGGCCTCTCCAGAATTTCGTTGAGTTTCAACAGCTTGTTGACCAAATTGAAAGCCACGCCAGGCTCCAGGGGAGTATTCTCCGCGGCAATCTGGTGGCTGCGGTAGGCCGCAAGCCCCTCTTCCTCGTAGATGCGATGGCTGTCGGCGAGATCGAACAGGGCCCGGGAAGAGATCGCCACCACGAGGCGGTCCCCCTGCTTGCTCTTCTTATCCGGCACCAGCGTTGGCCTCCTCTTCCATCCGGGTCATGCAGATTCCGGTACCGGCAAGCCCGCAATAGCCCCCGGGGTTCTTGGCGAGATATTGCTGATGGTAATCTTCTGCGTAATAAAACTGATCCAACTGCTTGATTTCTGTTGTGATATGGGGATATCCACGGGCGTTCAACAGGGCTTGGCAGTGTAGTCTTCCCGCCTTTGCGATGGTTTCCTGCAACACGGATGTGACATAAATCACCGAGCGATACTGGGTTCCCCGGTCATTGCCCTGGCGCATGCCCTGGGTGGGGTCGTGGTTTTCCCAGAACGTCGCGAGCAAATTCTCATAGGCGACCTGCCTGGGGTCGAAACACACGAGCACGACTTCGGCATGGCCGGTCCCGCCGCTGCAAACTTCCCTGTAGGTCGGATTGGCGTGGTTGCCGCCGGCATAGCCCGCCGCGGTGCTGTACACGCCCTCCAATTCCCAGAACAAGCGTTCGGCGCCCCAAAAGCAGCCCATCCCGAAAACCGCCCGCTCGGTCCCCGCCGGAAAAGGCTCGCAAATCCGATTCCCGTTCACAAAATGCCGCATGACCACTCATTGAAACCTGTCACCCAATCCCGCATGATAGCGCACTTGTTTGTTTCCGCCAGAAGCGATGGCGGTTCGGGAATACTTGCATCTCGCCGTTACCGGCCTACGGCATATCGGAATTCCTGTCATTCCGCGCGTGGCCGCAGAATCTTGTTGGCAGGGCACTGGATGAGATTCTGCGACTGCGCTTCGCTCCGCGCAGAATGACGATAGGGGTAAAATCCCAGCATGACCAAGGCTTTACTGGAAAACTATGGGGTGCGCGATCTTGCTCTTTCTCGTGGTTTGGGGAGCCATGTCTGGAGCGAGGATGGTCTCAGGTACCTGGATTTTGCCATGGGTATCGCGGTCAACAGCCTGGGTCATTGTCATCCGCGTCTTGTGGAGGCGCTGACCGGGCAGGCCGGCTCGCTCTGGCATACTTCCAACCTGTTTCGCATTCCGACGGGTGAAGAGCTGGCGGAGAAACTTGCCGGGCTTTGTTTCGCCGACCGGGTTTTTTTCTGCAATTCCGGCGCCGAGGCCATGGAATGCGGCTTCAAGATGATGCGCCGCTACCATCATGCCCGGGGCGATACCCGGCGCAAGCGCATTATCGCATTCAGCGATTCCTTTCATGGCCGCACCCTGGCGGCGATTGCCGCGGCGGGCAACCCCGCCCATTGCGAAGGCTTTCTCGCCGGCGACAGCGGTTTTGAGCAGACGCCTTTCGGCGACTCCGGGGCCCTGGCGCAGACGATTGATGACGCCACCGCGGGGGTGGTGCTTGAGCCGGTGCAGGGGGAAGGCGGCATTCGTCCCGCGGACCCCGCATGGCTACGGGAGGTGCGCGCCATTTGCGACGAGCATGGCATTCTGCTGCTATTCGACGAGGTGCAGTGCGGGGTGGGTCGCTGCGGCAGTTTTTACGCCCACCAGCAACTCGGCGTCGAGCCCGACCTGCTCGCCTCGGCCAAGGGACTCGGCGGCGGTTTCCCAGTGGGTGCCTGTATGGCCCGGGAAGAAGTCGCGAACTGCATGATGGCAGGCACCCATGGCAGCACTTTTGGCGGCAATCCCCTGGCCATGTCCGTGGCCAATGCCGTGGTGGACGAAATTGCCCAGCCCGGTTTTCTTGACCGGGTGCGCGAACACGGCGAATATTTTTGCGGCGCCCTGGAAAAACTTGCCAAGGCAAACCCCGGCCTCATCCGGGAAATCTCGGGGCTCGGGTTGATGATCGGCGTTTTCCTGCACGCCGACGCGGGGGCGTTCCTTTCAGCCTTGCGGGAGAAGGGGTTGCTTGCGGTGAAGGGCGGCAACAACAGCATCCGCCTGCTGCCGCCGCTGAATGTGAGCCGGGAAGAGATTGACGAAGCCCTGGCGCTAATCCAATCTGCGCTGGCTGAAGGGAAGCTCTGATTTTGTCAGAGCTTCCCTGTGGCACAAGGACGTGCCGCCGAATTCGATGGGTGAAGGCAAGCGTTTTCGAAGCGCAGCTTCGAGCGTGGCCGCAACGGCGCGGAGCCATGCTCTGCGACTGGAGCAAGCCATTGAATTCGCAAGCAAGACAAAACCACGCTTTTGTGCTGCGATAATGAAAAAATCCAGGGAGGGAGTTTTTCAGAGAAACCAGGAGAACGCATGATGCAAGTTTTCACAAGAGCCTCCCTGCCCCTGCTGGCCCTGTTTGTTCTGTATTCCGGCAAGGCGCTGCCGGCGGAGAATGAAATGCCGATAGCTCCCTTTCGCGTGGAAATCCCCGAGGCGGCGCTGGAAGACCTGCGCGGCCGTCTGGCCAATACCCGTCTGCCGGACCAGATTCCCGATACTTCCTGGGAATACGGCACCGAACGCGCCTATCTGGAAGAACTGCTGGACTACTGGGCCAATGACTTCGACTGGCGCGCCCAGGAAGCGCGCATCAATGCCTTTGACCAGTTCCGCACCGAAATCGACGGGGTTGACCTGCATTTCATCCATCAGCGCTCGACGAATTCCGGGGCCATGCCGCTGCTGCTCGTCCATGGCTGGCCCGGCTCCATCAGCGAATTCCTCGGTGTCATCCCGTCGCTCACCGACCCGGCTTCACACGGGGGCGATGCCGGCACGGACGCTTTCCACCTCATTGCGCCTTCCCTGCCGGGCTTCGGCTTTTCAGGGATTCCCGCTGGCCGGGGCTACAATCCCGAGCGAATCGCCCACATGCTGGCCGCGCTGATGGAGCGCCTGGGCTACGAAAGTTACGCCCTCGCCGGCGGCGACTGGGGCGCCATCATCAACCGGCATCTGGCCAACCACTATCCCGAACGCCTGATCGGCCTGCATTCCAACATGATTATCGCGCCGCCGCCGGAAGACGAGGCGCTGCGCGACCGAGCGGCGCCGGAAGAACTCTCCCTCACCGGCGCCAGGGCGGCGTACATGCGGAACGAAACCGGCTATCAGCAGATCCAGGGCACCAAGCCCCAGACCCTGGGCTATGGCCTCAATGATTCCCCGGCGGGCACCGCGGCGTGGATTGTGGAAAAGTTCCACGGCTGGAGCGATCTGCCCCAGGGGCCGGAAGGCGATCTGAACGGGAATTTCTCCATGGACGATCTGCTGACCAATATCTCCATCTACTGGTTCACCGGCACGATTACCTCATCCACGCGAATCTACTATGAAAACCGCAATACCCCGGCGGAGAAACCCGTAGGCTATATCGACGTGCCCACCGGGGTGTCGATTTTTCCCGCCGAGATCTATCTCGCGCCCAGGGCCTGGGTGGAAGCCGGCTATGACCTGCGGCACTGGACGGTGATGCCCAGGGGTGGCCACTTCGCCGCCCTGGAGCAGCCCGAACTGTATCTGAATGACCTGCGGGAATTTTACCGCCTGCTGCGATAAGGTTGCGGGCAAAACCGGGGAGTATGCAAGATGAACGCTGAATCGATTTCCGCAAACAACGGCGCCGGCGGCATTCTGGGCTGGATTGAACGCGGCGGCAACCGCTTGCCAGACCCGGTGGTGATTTTCCTGTACTGCATCCTCGGGGTGATCGTTCTCAGCGTCATCGCCGCCGCCCTGGGCGGTTCCGCCCCGCATCCCACCCAGGTGGACGCCGCGGGCAATGCCCTGGTGATTCGCGCCGAAAGCCTGCTGTCGGCGGACAATATCCGCCGCCTGCTGGTGGAGATGCCCACCACCTTCACCAGCTTCCATCCCCTGGGCTATGTGCTGGTGGTCATGCTTGGCGCCGGCGTGGCGGAACGCTCGGGCCTGCTCGGCACCGCCATGAGCGCGGCGGTAAGCAATGTGCCGCGGCTGTTGCTGACGCCGGCGGTGGCTTTGGTGGGCATGCTCGGCAATCTCGCCGCCGATGCGGCCTATGTGGTGCTGATTCCCCTGGCCGGAGTGATTTTCGCCGCCGCGGGCAGACATCCCGTGGCCGGCATCGCCGCCGCCTTTGCCGGGGTTTCCGGGGGCTTTTCCGCCAATCTGCTGCCGGGGCAACTCGACGCCCTGCTGTTCGGCATTACCGAAGCCGCCGCGGAAACCATACTGCCCACCTGGGACGCCAATATCGCCGGCAACGCCTGGTTCATCGTCGCCATGACCTTCGTCTTTCTGCCGGTGATCTGGTACCTCACCGACCGCGTCATCGAGCCCCGGCTGGCGCCGCTTGGCGAAGGCCCGGCGGAAAGCGGCAGCGCGGGCATCGTCAAGGACCCGGGCACCGCCGTCAGCGATGCCGAAAAGGCGGGGCTGAAACGCGCCGGCTGGGCGATTCTGGGCATTGTCGCGCTGTGGATCTTCCTCTGCATCGGCCCCGGCACGCCATTGATCGACGAATCGGCACCGCCGGAAGCGCGCCTCAATCCCTTGTTCCAGTCCCTGGTGGCAGGCTTTTTCGTCATCTTTCTGGCGGCGGGCTGGGCCTATGGCAGCGCCGCCGGCACCGTCAGCAATCACCGCGACCTGATCAGGATGATGCAGGACGCCATGGGGGACATGGCCTACTACCTGGTGCTCTCCTTCGCCGCGGCGCATTTCGTGGCGATGTTCAACTGGTCCAATCTCGGCCTGATCTTCGCCATCCACGGCGCCGCCATACTGGAAAGCTCGAATCTGCCCGACACCCTGCTGATGGGGTCCATCATCATCTTCGGCGCCCTGCTCAACCTGTTCATCGGCTCGGCCAGCGCGAAATGGGCGCTGCTGGCCCCGGTGCTGGTGCCCATGCTGATGCTGGTGGGGATTTCGCCGGAGATGAGCACCGCCGCCTACCGGGTCGGCGACAGCGCCACCAACATCATCACTCCGCTCATGCCCTATTTCCCCCTGGTGCTGGTGTTCGCCCAGCGCTGGCAGAAGGATTTCGGCCTCGGCAGCCTGGTGGCGACCATGCTGCCCTATTCGGTGTTCCTGCTACTGGCGGGGCTGCTGCTCACCATCGTCTGGGTATATTCGGGCCTGCCGCTCGGCCCCGCGGCGCCGGTCTCGTTCAGCATGCCCTGACGCGACTTGCAAAGCGGAAATGACCTGACGAAAATCAGCAATGCGTGAATTTGCCAGAACAATGCAGGTAACGGCATGAAAAAGTTCTTGTTCCTCCTCGGCCTGGTTCCGGGCCTCGCACTCCTGTCCGAGGCAAGCGCCCAGGAAGTGGAATACCCGGCGGTGTACAGCGAACCCATGCCCTTGCTGGAAGAAGCCATGGGCGACTTCCACTATCCGATTTCCAGCGACAGCGAACTCGCGCAGCAGTACTTCGACCAGGGCTTCCAGCTCATGTACGGCTTCGCCAAGGTGGAGGCCACGCGCTCCTTCCGCGCCTCCTGGCAGGCGGACCCGGACTGCGCCATCTGCTACTGGGGCGAGGCCTGGTCCTGGGGTTCCTATCTCAACGGCGCCATGACCACCGCGGAATCGCCCCGGGCGCTGGCGGCGGCGCGCAAGGCCATGGATTTGATCGACAGGGCCAGCCCCAAGGAAGCCGACCTGATCCGGGCGATTCAGGTGCGCTATGTGGAGGACTACGACCCGGAAAACCGCCGGGCGCAGGATGAGCTGTACCGGGACGCCATGGCGGAACTGGCGGAAAAATACCCGGACGATCTCGACATCGTGACCCTCTACGGCGACGCCCTGTTCCTGCTTGAGGAGCGACGCGGCTATCGTTCCCTGGAAAACCCCAATACCACCCACCTGCACAATGTGCTGCTTTCGGTGCTGGAGCGCGATATCGCCCATCCCGGCGCCTGCCATCTGCTCGTGCACGCTTCGGAATCGACGCCCACCCCGGAACTTGCCGCCCCCTGCGCGCGCTATCTGGGCGACGCCATCCCCGGCTCCAGCCATATCAACCACATGCCGAGCCACACCTGGAACGAGATGGGTCTCTGGCATGAGGCGGTGCGGGCCAATACCCGGGCCTGGCATTCCGACCAGAAGGCCGCCTACGGCCGCGGCATTTCCACCTACGCCACCCACAATCTGACCATGCTCTACTATGCTGGCGCCATGGGCGGGGAAAGCGCCGCTTCCCTGAAAGCGGCCCGGGACCTCGCGGGCCTCAATGGCAACACCGCCATGCTGAGCCTGGCGCTGGTGCGTTTCGGCCGCTTCGAGGAAATCCCCGCGGTCACCGAAGCGCCGGCGGGTGAAGTCAATCGCGCCATGTACGATTTCGCCCAGGGCTACGCCGCGCTCAAGCTCGGCGACACCGACCGCGCCCGGCAAACCACGGAAGAATTGAAGGAACGCGCCGCCACCACCACGGCGCGCTTCCGCTTCCACGACGGCGCCGACATCATTGGCGCCATGGCCGGCATTCTCGAAGGCGAGATTCACTGGAGCGAGGGTGATCGCGAAGCCGCCCTCGGCGCCTTCCAGGAAGCCATCGCCTACTATAACGACCTCAACTACGACGAGCCCGAACCCCTGCCCTTCTCCCCGCGCCACTGGCTCGGCGCGCTATACCTGGAAATGGGCGCCCACGACAGCGCCCTGGCGGAATACCGCCAGGACCTGGGCGAACATCCCAACAACGTCTGGTCGCTGTGGGGCGCGCGGCAGGCCCTCCTCGCCCGGGGCGAATCCGACCCGGAAATCGACGCCACCCTGGAAGAACTCGGCAACTACGTGGACATCTGGTTCCCCACCACGAAGTTTTGAAAAATTTCCACCGGATGATTGACATCCGGTGCTAGCTGCATTATAAATCCGAGCACGGTCGAGAGGGCTGTGGTGTTCGCGGTCCGTTGGGGACAAGTTCCCCACTCGGCTGTTTTTTTGCCCCGGAATCAACCATGTACCTTCTCTATGTACATGTACCTTCTCTATGTAGATGGGTCGGGCTCTGTCAAGAATCCCAATGAGACCTACTTTATCCTCGGCGGTATTTCTGTCTACGAGCGCCAGATCTTCCATTTGATCAAGCAAGTTGACGAGTATGTCGAATCCCTGAAGTTGGGTCCCTCCGAAGAAATCGAGCTGCATGCCAGTGTCATTGCACGTGGTAGCCAAAGACCCTGGAAAGGAATCCCGCGAAAATCTCGATTACAGATCATTGAAGACGCATTGGAAGTGGTTCGAACCACGCACAAGACCAACAAGCTGTTTGCAGTGGCGGTTCACAAAGTCCAGTGCAGCCCACATGACCCGGTTGAACATTCATTTGAAGAAATCTGTAATCGGTTTGATCGACAGTTAGGTCGATTCTACAAGCGGTCAGGCTATTCCTCCGCGGAAGCGCAACGTGGCCTGGTTGTCATGGACAAGTCGGACAATTACGAAAGCGCCCTGCAGAGTCTGGCCAGAACATTTCGTATCCATGGAACTCGTTGGGGAAGCTTGCGGAATATGGCTGAAGTCCCGATGTTCGTGGATTCCCAGGCGTCGCGCATCCTGCAAATCGCTGACTTGACGACCTGGGCGGTCTGGAGACGCTATGAGTATCAAGACACCCGCTATTTCGACAAGATTGTTTCCAGGTTTGACTCCGAGGGCGGCGTGTTACACGGGTTGGTGCATTTGAGTCCAGATTACGAAAATTGCGCTTGTCCAGCGTGCCTGTCCAGATCAATCCGAAACTTCGTTACACACTGACACACCCAGTGTCCTGAGCTTCAAGCACCCGAACCATTGCGCTTGACCCAATCGAGTAAGGCTGCATCTATCCGGGTCTGCCATCCTGAGCCCTCAGCCCTGAAGTAATCAAGAACTTCCGGCGACAGGCGAATGGTCGTAGACTGTTTTGGTCGCTCAAGTGGCGGCCGCCCGCGCCGAACCGGTGATTTGGAGAATTGTTCAGGCCAACGGCCACGGGAAAGATCCGGTGCGGTGTCCGGGTCAAAGTTTTCATCTGCAGAGTTATTGTTCACACTCATCTGTCTGTCCTCGTCAGATTTGATAGAATTGTTTTATGTTACTACGTTAAAAGAATTCGTCAACTCCCGGAATAGCAACGGACTCATATCAAAAATGGAATCTAAGGATACTCATGCGGACAATGTTGCAGTCTCGGCTAACAAATTCACTTCGTCGAGTCTTTGAAGGATGTTGGCGTGGCGGGATGGACCATCGCTCCCCTTGTCGCCAAACAATTCCTCGTGTAGCTTGATCGCGTCGGCTTCGCTGGCCATGGTAGTGAATTCCAAAGGAAAGAATTCCGCCATCACCCTGTAAATTTTCAACCACGGAGTCCTTGTAGTGTACTCCTGCACTTTACTTGCCAACTGGTTGAAGAATTCCTGTAGTTCATTACCTCGATCTTCGCGCACGTCTGGCAACTGTTTCAGGGAGCGCTCTGCGAGCCAGCGGCAAAAATCCGCATTTTTGATCGCTCTTTCAACTGAAATGTTTCCTTGGCCTACGGAACTGACTGGATGGTCATCCGCCCAAATCTGTTGCTGAAATTTTTGACTAGCGCGTTTTTGAAGATCCGCTTCTCGCACTTCGGCAAGAAAACTAGACAATAACTTACGCCACTCAGGGTTACATTCCCCAGCCGATACACGCTTCTCAATATCCAAGCATGCTTGCTTCAATTCATCCAAATTTTGGAGGTCTACCAATGTATTCATTCTCCCTGTTCCGATATGTTTCACTCTGATGTCGCTGCATCATAGCCACTCTGCGCAAATCATTCAATTGGCAACATGATATCCAGTTACGATACCTGATGGCTTAATCAAGGCGCTCGTGCCGTATCCGGAGTAGTGACCTCATTCTTTCGTCATCTTTTGCCATTCAAGCCGAATTGCGGGAGGCGTTGATGTTGCCGAACATGCAGCGGATGATCATTTTTTCGTAGCGGGAGCGGTCGGCTTCCCGGAGTTCTTCGCGGTTGACCTGCATGAAGGCGAATTGCTGGATGACGAGCAGGGGCAATACGATGCGCTGGCGCAACTCGATGCTGAGGCGGCTGGCGGGGTTGTCTTCCAGCAGGGTGTTCTGGCCGGAGATTCGCAGGACCATTTCCCGGCTCAGCCGGAATTCGTCGTGGATCAGGCGCCAGAAGGCGCCAAAGCGGGGGTGTTCGGCCAGATGGGCGGTGAGCGCGAAATTGGCCTTGCTCATGCTTTGCATGCTGTTGCCCACCAGGGTGCGGAAGAAGCGGTTGCGCTGGTGGAGTTCCTTGAGTTCCCGCAATCTGCCGGCGTCGGCAACCTGCCGCAATGCCGTGCCGAGGCCATAGAATCCCGGCACATTCTGGCCGAGCTGCCCCCAGGCGCCCACGAAGGGAATCGCCCGCAGATCCTCGAAATCGGCGCCGCCTCCCCCGCCCCGGCGCGCTGGCCGGCTGGCGATGTTCGACTGGCTGTAGTAGCTCATGGTGCTCATCTGTTCCAGGTAGGGCAGGAACTCTGGATGCGACTTGAAGCGCTGGTAGTGTTTCAGACTGATTGCCGATAGCTGTTCGAGCAGTTCCCGCTGCCTGGGTTCGATTTCCCGCTCGGGCAGCTCCAGCAGATTGTTTTCGAGCCCGGCGGCAAGCAGTTGCCGCAGATTGTGCTCGGCTGCCTGCCGGGTGCCGTAATGGGAACTGATGGTCTGGCCCTGGACAGTGAGCTGGATCTGGTTGCTTTCGATGGTCTTGCCGAGGGCGGCGTAGAACTGATAGGTGTTGCCGCCGCCTCTTGCCGGCGGCCCGCCCCGGCCGTCGAAAAAGTTCACTTCCACGCCGGCCCGCCGGGAAACCCGGGTGATGTCCTCCTTGGACTTGTAAATCGACCAGTTGGCGGTGACGTAGCCGCCGTCCTTGGTGCCGTCGGAAAAACCGAGCATGACGGTCTGCCGGCAGTCCCGCCGCCGCAGGTGTTCGCGGTAGCGCGGGTCGTCGTAGAGTCGCCCCATGAACTCGCCGGCGCGTTCCAGATCGGCAATCGTCTCGAACAGGGGCACGATATCCACGCTGGGGCGCCGCCAGCCCGTGCCCCGCAGCAAGGCGAGCAGGACGGCCACATCGAGCGGCCCGCGGCAATTGCTGATGATGTAGCGATGGCAGGCGAGTTCACCGTTGCGGGCCTGAATGTCCCGCATCAGGGCCAGGGATTCCATGGTGTCGGTGGACAACGGATCCGTGGATTCGGACCAGTCGAGATTCTGGTCCAGGCCCAGCAGAAAATCGATCTTCTTCGATTCTTCGAACTGGCCGAAATCCGCGGGAAACTTGCCGGGATTCCCCTGGATCGCCTGATCGAGACTCGCGCCGAGTACCCGGGAATCCTGGCGGATATCGAGGCTGGCGAAATGAAAACCGAAAGTGCGGACCTTGAGCAGGAAGGAATCAAGCTGGTCGAGATAAAGCGACTGGTAGCGGCCTATGACCATTTCCCGGATCTGCTCGAGTTCGGCGATCAGTTCCGCCGGCGAAGCGAAGGCCTGCTCGAGTTCGTTCACCAACTCGCGATGCAGGCGGAGTTCGATGTCTTCCAGCCGTTCGTGGACTTCGGCATAGCTGAGCCTGCGCTTCAGCCTGCGTACATCCCGGTGATAGCGGCTGATGATGAGATTGCGCAGTTTACTGGCAACTTTCCCGGTGATCGCGGGAGTTACCCGCGGATTTCCGTCACGATCACCGCCGGGCCAGAAGCCGACGCTGAGCAACTGCGGATTGGGCCGATAGCCGCCATTGAACTGCTCCCCGAGACGGCTGTGGATTCGGGCAATGGCGGGATAGAAGATATTGCCGAGATACCAGCCGAGATTGACCGCCTCATCGAGTGGCGAAGGTTTTTCCTTATTGAAAAAAGGCGTATTGCCGAGCTGCTGCAGCAGATTGCGGGCCCGGGCGATGTCCTGTCCGCGAATCGCCCCGGTGAGGTCGGTAATGATGGCGAGCACCTTGCCGGGATAGAACTGGGTGGGGTGGGCCGTGAGCGTTACCCGGGCGCGGAAGCGTTCGAGCAGGGCGCGCTGCGAGCCTTCGGCGCCGCCCCCCCCGCCGAGGCGCTGCAATTCATTGCCCGCCGCGGTTTCGTGGATTTTTTCGAAGGCGGCATCTTCCAGAGCGTCCACGAGCACGATCTGGCGCTCGACGTACTGGATCACCTTGAACAGAAAGGCGACCTTGGCGTCCTCGTCAAAATCCGGGCGATGGCTGGCGAAAAAATCGCCGAGTATCTGCCGCGGATTGGCGCCGGATTCGAGCCCCTCCCGGCAGGCTTCCTCAAGCAGGGGCAGCAGCACGCCGGTTTGTTGCACGGCGTCGAGTGGCAGGGTGAGAAACAGGCCATTGTAGAGCTGATAATTCAACTCAACGAGATTGCGGTAATCCTTGTGGACAGATTGGATGGACATGGCTATAAGGGGAGACCGCGCCGCGCGCATGATAACGCACCCATGCCTGGTATGCAGTCCCGCAAGTTCCCCGCTCTCCAGCATGTCGCCCGCAATGCCTGATGCGACGGACCTCGGCATATCCCTGCTGACGCTGGCTGTGGCGGCGGCGGGCGCCTGGCTGCCCTGGGCGGCATATCGCGCCTGGCGCGGGACATGGCGCAGGGCGGCGCTGGCGCCCTTGCTGCTCGGCTTGCCGTGGCTGGTGTGGATGATTGCCCGGGCGGCGAATCCGGGCGACGGCGCCAACTGGCGGTTGCAGATTTTCGCCTGGGCCATGCTGACGCTGGTCTACATGACCTGCGCCTTCACCATCAAGTCGATTCTTGACAAGGCCCGGCGCTGAGAATCCCGCTCCCCGTCATTCCGCGCGGAGCGAAGCGCAGTCGCGGAATGACGGGTGATGTCATAGCGCAAGCAAACCGAACAGGAAGAACAGGATGGCCGCGAGGGCGGCGCAGCACAGCGCGTAGGGCAACTGGGTTCTGACGTGATCGATATGGTCTGTGGCCGAGGCCATGGACGCCACCACGGTGGTGTCGCTGATGGGCGAGGCATGATCGCCGAATACCGAGCCCGACAGCACCGCCGCGAGGAAAAAACCGGGATTGATTTCGAGGGCGAGAGCGGTCTGCACGGCGATGGGCACCATGATGGCGAAAGTGCCGAAACTCGAACCGATGGAGAAAGCGGTAAAAGCCGACAGGATGAAGAGCAGCGGCAGCAGCAGGCCCAGCGGCAGGGTGTCTCCGGCAAGCCCGGCAACATAGGTTCCCGTGCCCAGGGCATTGGCCACATCGCCCAGGGCCAGGGCGAACAGCAGAATCACCGCCACCGGCAAGAGCCCGCCGGCGCCGCGCAGAAAGGTGCGCATCAACTCATCCACATGGCTGCGGCGGTCGAGGAGCACGAGCAGCCAGCAGCAGGCCAGCGCCAGCAACACCGCCCAAAGCACCGAAGTCGAACCCGAACCGGCCAGCATGTCGCCGTCGCCGGTAATCCACAGCGCGGCGGGCATACTGAGCACCATGACGGCAATCGGGGCGATCATGTAGCGGGCCCGGTCGCCCTGCCCCGCAGCTTCCCCGCTGGAAAGAATCGACGGGTCCACCATGGGGGTGGCATTGGGCCAGAGCAATTCGCCGGATGCGGTGCGCCGCTCGGCCCGGGCCATGGGGCCGAGATCGAGATTGCGCCAGATGACGAAGGCGCTGAATCCGATGGCGAGAATCGGATAGAAATTGAGCGGAATCGCCGTGAGAAAGACACTGATGGGTTCTTCCACCGAGGTCGAGGCAAGCAGGCCGAGCACGACGGCGCCCCAGGCGTTGAGCGGAATCAGAATGCACACCGGCGCCGAGGTCGAATCGATGATATAGGCGAGTTTTTCCCGGGAAATCCGGTAATGGTCGAACAGCGGCCGGGAAATCGCCCCGGCCACCAGCAGGGTGATATTGGATTCCACAAAAACCACGATACCGGTGAACCAGGCCAGCCATTTCGCGCGCCAGCCGTTGTTGACCCAGGCGCTTTGCTCCAGCAGGCGAATGAAGCCGCGTACGCCGCCGGTCTGTTCGATGGTGGCAATCAGGCCGCCGATGATCAGGGTGAACACCAGCACCCGGGTATCGCCGGGGTCGGAAAACACGTTGATAAGGCCATCCAGGGCCCGGGGCAACGCGGAAATCGGATCGATTTCCTCGAGCAGGCAGAATCCCGCCCAGATGCCGATGCCGAGGGATATCACCACCTGCCGGGTGGCGATGGCCAGCAGGATCGCCAGCAGGGGCGGCAGGATCGATAGCGCGTTCGGCTGATAAGTCTCCATGCGGCCCGCCGCCGTTGCTGTTCCGGGATACCGGCGTTTATCGCACCTGTCGCACTTATTGCCCCAGGCTGGCCATGGTGATCACGTAGGCCCGGATGGCCTCGGCGTCGGAGTCATCGATGACGCCTTCCCAGGACGCCATGCCGGCGTCGGCCAGTTCCCCTTCCATGACCACGGCGTGCCAGGCCCCGGCGTCGCCGAGCAAGGGGCTCATGCGCAGATCGGGATAGGTATCGAGGCGGATGGATACCGCAAAGGGGCCGTGGCAGACGCTGCAATTGCGGTTGTACGCGGTTTCGCCCTGGGCAATGGTTTCATTGGAGGCGTCGATTTGGGGCAATTCCGCGGGCGCCGGAGCGCTATCGGCGAGTTCGGGCATTTCCGGCAGACTTGCGTCGCCGCCGATGCGATACACCAGCAGGCGCGAATTGTTGCTGGAAAGGTCCGCGGTGGATACCGCCGCACCGGGGCCTTCCGCGGGCAGCGCCGGAGAGCCCACAAGCTGGGCAAGATACTGCTCGCCGTCGATGGTGTAGGTGGAAGGCGCCGCCATGACGCCAGCCTGGGTCAGGGTACTCCACAGGCGCTCGCCGGTGGCGTCGTCGAAGGCTGCGAGTTCGCCGGAACGATTGCCCTGGAAAACCAGGCCGCCGGCGGTGGCCAGGACGCCGGCGGCGCTGGAGCCGCCGGGGTGCATGACTCGCCAGACTTCCTCCTGGGTCACCGGGTCCCAGGCCTTGAGCAGGGCGGCGTTCACCGGCGCGTCCGGCAGGCTCAGCATGAAGCCCACGCCCCGACCGAAATCGATACCGGTGTTCCAGCCTTCCGGGTCCACCACGAATTCGGCGTCGGCGACATAGCCCAGGAAGTTCTCGGTCACCGGGATATAGACCAGATTGGTGCGCTGGCTGAAAGCCATGGGATACCAGTTGTGGCCGCCCAGGGGGCCCGGGCTCACCAGCGCCGGCTGCCCGGTGCGGTCATAGCGCGCCTCGGGCATTTCCACCGGGCGCCCGGTGTCCGGGTCGATATGGCTGGCCCAGTTGACCGGGGTGTAAGGTTCGGCGGAGATGAATTCGCCCGTTGCGGCGTCCAGCACATAAAAGAAACCGTTCTTGGGCGCCTGCATCACCACCCGGCGCATCCCGCCATCGATTTCCAGATCCGCCAGCATGATGTGCTGGGTGGCGGTGTAATCCCAGGTTTCGCCGGGCACGGTCTGGTAATGCCAGACATAACTGCCGTCGTCCGGGTCCAGGGCGACGATGGAAGTGAGGAACAGGTTGTCGCCGCCGCCGGGGCTGCGCAGGCTCTGGTTCCAGGGCGAGCCATTGCCGACGCCAATGTAGAGCAGGTCGAGTCCGGCGTCATAGGCCATGGCGTCCCAGACCGTGCCGCCGCCGCCGAGGCGCCACCATTCGCCGGTCCAGGTATTGGCGGCGGCGGTCATGACATCGCTTTCGTAGCCGTCCGCCGGATTGCCGGGCACGGTATGGAAGCGCCAGACCTGCCCGCCGTTCGCGGCGTCATAGGCGGTGACATAGCCGCGCACGCCGTATTCGGCACCGCCATTGCCGATCATCACCAGGCCCTTGACGACCCGGGGGGCGCCGGTAATCGTATAGGGCAGCGCGGGGTCGGTGGTCATGGTTTCCCAGGCAAGGCTGCCGTCGGCGGCATCGATGGCCACCAGACGGCCGTCTATGGTGCCCACAAAGACCTTGCCGTCCCAGACCGCGACGCCGCGATTGACCACATCGCAGCAGGCGTCGCGACCCTTGTTGCGGTCCACCTCGGGGTCATACATCCACAATGGTTCGCCGCTCGCCGCGTCAAAGGCGTACACCATGCTCCAGGCCGTGGAGACATACAGCGCCCCATCCACCACGATGGGCGTGGCCTCCTGCCCCCGGCTGGTGTTGACCTCGGCGTACCAGGCCAGCCCGAGCTCGTTCACATTGTCCCGGTTGATCCGGTCCAGCGGACTGTAGCGCTGTTCGTCGTAGGTCCTGCCATAGCTCATCCAGGAACCGGGTTCGTCATCCGCCGCCACCAGCCGCGCCGCATTGACCGCGGCCCCGTAATCCTGTGCCAGCGCCAACCCGCCAAACCACATCCCGCCAACCAGGGCCAGGGCCCTGAAGCCCGAAAACCCATTCATCGCATCATTCATTTTGCCAATCGCCCAATCTGAAAACCCGTCTGTCAACGCCAGCCCCGGCCAGCCCGCCAAATACTCCCACAACTCCCCCACCCAAGTCCATTTTCGCCCGCGTCCATTTACACCCGTCCCTACCCAGGCGTGTCTGCCACCGGCGGAAAGCGACCGGAGCCCATTCACAGAAAACTGGCGCATTCCCTCTACCTGTGATACATACTCCCCGAAGCAACAGCAATTCCCGGAGAAAAATCATGGACCGTCGTTCTTTCCTCAGTAATCTCAGCGCCGCCTCCATCGCCTCCATAGCCGGCGCCACCACCCTCGCCGCCAAGGCCGACGCCCTGGAAGACGCCATGAGCGATGAACTCGACAAGCGCATCGCCACTCCCTGGATGTGCGGCATCGAACCCACTCCCGACCCGATTCCCGGCGATACCCGGCCCTGGTACCAGCATAACGACCCGCGCCTGCCCGTCATGCCGGAAGCCCCGACCCTGATCGATTTCTTCAAGCTGCGTTTCGCCCCGGCAAACCACGTGCTGCAAAGCGCGCGGCTGGCGAAGAACAATGGCCTGGATGAAAAGATCGTGCTGGCCTGCCTGTTGCACGACATTTGCGTATCCAACCTGATCCGCACCGACCATGGCTACTGGTGCGCGCAAATGGTGGGCCCCTATGTGGACGAGGAAGTCGCCTGGGCCATCGAGAAGCACCAGGCATTGCGCTTTTTCCCCGACGAAAGCGTGGGCTATGAGTATCCCGAGGCCTATATCCGCTTCTTCGGCGCCGACTACAAGCCCGAGCCCTACCTGGTCAAGGCCTGGGAAGAAGCCAGAAACCACAAGTGGTACATGTCGTCCCGGCTGATTACCCTCAATGACCTGTACTCCTTCGAGGAAGGCGTGGTGGTGGACGTGGATGATTTCACCGACATCATCGGTCGCCACTTCAAGCAACCCAGGGAAGGACTTGGCTTCGATGGCAGCCCGGTCGCCCACATGTGGCGCTCCATTATCTGGCCGAACAACTTTTTATAGTCCGGGCAACCGCGTGCTGGACCGTGGACGCGGAACCGCGTGAATCGTGCGGGTTCCGGGGGGATTCCCAATAGACGGTTCTAGGAGCCTGCGCCGTAGGAATTCACGGCTGCAAATCCGCTCCCGTCCACGCCCCCCGGCCGCTCGATTTCGTTGAATATCCACCAATATTCGCCTCAATCGACCGGCCGGGGGCGCGGCGATAGCGAATTTTCGCTTTCGCGAATTCCTACGGCGCAGGCTCCTAGCGCTGGGCGTGGTCGCTGTCCGCGTCCTGTTCCCCGGCCCACATTTCCACCCTGGATTTCAGTTCGCTGTAGTCGGGCGGCGGCTGGTCATTGCCATCTTCGGATTGAAAGCTTTCCCGATCGTCCCGAGACTTGAGGCCCTGACCTTGATTCAGCAGCGTATTATCCCCTGCTCTCCAGTCGATCCCGTCCGCCGCGCATCCTTCCCGGCGGCGCCGCATCGGGGTTCAGATGGCGGATTGCAGAAAGAGAAACCCCGCCTGGACGGGGTTTCTTCAGACTGTCTTACGGGGTGTACCTGGTGAAGGCGCCACCCGCCAGAGGCAGGGAGGCGGGACCTTCGGCGGCGAAGACATTGCCGTCCTCGTCCACCGCAACGCCTTCGCCGGCGGTGCCTTGCTCGCCCCGGCTTTCGGTCTGGTATCCGGGAATGAAGCCGGTGATGCGATCCTCATCGAGCGGGCCGATGCGCACGCCGCAGTGCCAGGCCTCGTGGCGCAGGGGGCCGGATTCGGAATCGATGGCGTAGATCATGTCGTCATCGGTGATGAACAGCCCGCTGATGCGACCGTAGCTGTAGCGGGATTCGAGGTAGTTGCCGTCCTGATCGAATATCTCAAGGCGGTGGTTGCCGCGGTCCGCCACCCAGAGACGGCCCCGGGAATCGAACTCCAGCGCGTGTGGCGTGCGGAAGTCGCCATGGGCGGTGCCAAGCTGGCCCCATTCCTTGATATAGGTACCGTCCGGCGCGTATTTCACGATTCGCGCGGTCAGGCCCGCCTGGCGGCCTTCTTCCAGCGCCTGCGCGTCGAGCATGCCCTGGCCGCTGTGGCCATCCGCCACATAGATGCTGCCGTCCGGGCCCACGATGACGTCATTGGGCTGGTTGAGGTGGGCGCTGTCGTTGCCGGGCTGTCCGGCGGTGCCGAGGCTCATGAGCAGTTCGCCGTCCGGGCTGAACTTGTGCACCTGGTGGCCCTTGGTGCCTTCGGCGTTACCGGCGAAATCCGCCACCCAGACGTTGCCCTCATCGTCCACGTGAATGCCGTGTGGCACCACCATGACGCCGCCACCGAAGTTGGCGAGCACTTCGCCGGTGTGGCGATCAAACTTGAAGATGGGATCCACCGGATTGCTGTCGCAATTGATGCCCTGGCCGCCGAGGGCGCCGGCGCCGCAGCGTTCATAGGCGACGATGTGGCCGTCGGTGGGGTCGATGTCGATTCCCGCCGTGGAGCCCCACTCGCGTCCGGCGGGCAGGTCGCCCCAGTTGTTCTCAAAGTTGGGATTGGGGTTGGGGAAGCCCTCGCCGGTGACGATGTTGCCTCCCGTCTGGGCGGAAACGCCGCCGGCAAGCAGCAGGGCCGCACCGAAAACCAGGTTGATGTGATGCTTTTGTGTCATGTCGCGTCCTCCGGTTCGTTGTGACGGGTGTCGGATTATCCGGGCTGCCAGGCTCAGCCTGGTGTGCTGGCCGCGGAAGGTTATCCGATATTCTGCATAACCCGGGGCCTGCGCACAAATTTCCGCGGCAAGCAGGCGGCGGTCAGGTCGTATTGGTTTGCAGGGGGCCCTGGGGCGGCTCCAGCCCGGCGGCGGCCTGGAGAATCATGTCCGCGGTGACCGGCACCCGGTTGAACTGATACCCGCCGAGCGCATCGGCAATGGCGCAGAGCAGCGCCGCCGAGGCGCAGCCCTGGATCGGCTCGCCGATGCCCCGGGCGCCCACCGGGTTTTCCGGGTCCGCCATGCCCACGGCATCATGATCCATGGGCGTGGGCACATCGAGAACCGTGGGAATCTTCGCCTGCCACAGACTCGTGGCGGCGGGCAGGCCGTTTTGCGGATCGTAGGCGTGGCGCTCGAAACCCGCCATGCCGAATCCCATCACCGCCGCGCTCTTGGTCTGGATTTCGAGTCCCCGGGGGTGGAGCACGGTGCCGCAGTCGGCAACGCCGAGATAATCGAGAATCTCGTATTTGCCGGTTTCGGTGTCGAGTTCGATTTCGATGAATCCCGCGGCAAGGCCCGGCGGCGTGCCGTCCCGGTCGAGATTGTCCCGGGCCACGCCGATGAGTCCGGTGCCCGCCAGGGCGGCCACGGAACGGCTGGTAATGGGGTTGATGTCCTCGGGCGCCAACTCGCCGCTGTAGCGGCCGCCGAGCTCGATCGCCCGGGCGGCGGCGTCGGCATAGGTGATGAAGCGCGACGGGTCTTCCCGCAGAAACACCCGCTCGTCGCCGATGTCGTAGTCTTCCGTGGCGCCGCCGAGTTCGATGGCGGCGATTTCCAGCAGCTTCCGGACGGCGTCCACGGCGGCGACATAGTTGGTCCGCGTCATGGTGAACGAGGTATTGCTGCCGAACTGGCCGTTGTTCCAGGGCAGATGCCTGCGGGTGTCGCCGCGCTGGATGACGGTATTGTCCCAACGGTGCCTGAGCACCTCCGCCGCGACCCGGGAAGTCGAAGAATACGAATAGGTGCCGAGATTGCCGACGCCGGTGTGGATATGCAGCTTGCCGTCCGGCGTAATGCGCACGAGGCCGTCGAAACCGCTGCTGCCGGCGGAGTGGTAGGCCTGGCCCACGCCGACTCCGATCACTTTCGAGCCATTGCGCCGACCGCTGCGGGCACGGCGGCCGGCCCAGTCGAATCGCTCGGCGCCCATGGCCAGGGCTTCGCTGATATAGGCCGAAGTCATGCCGCCCCGGTTGGGGCCGTAGCTGGATTCATTCCCCGGCGCATTGATCTGGCGGATGGCGAGCGGGTCCAGGCCGAGTTCCCGGGCGGCCCGGTCGAACATGGGCTCCACCGCGGCATGGATCTGGTTCTGGCCCGGCCCGCGCTGTGGTCCCTTGGGCGGCGTATTGGTGATCAGGGGCACACCGCGAAAGCGCATGGCCTCGGGCTGGTAGATCAGCGAGAAGGAATCCGCCGCGGCGAGCCAGTCGCTGAAGCCGCCGTAGGAGCCGTTGTCCTGGATCAGGTACAGGTCCGCCGCGAGCAGGCGGCCATCGCCGCGGAATCCCATTTCCACCCGGCCCTGAAAGCCATGCCGCGCCGAGCCGATGAAATACTCTTCCTCCCGGGAAATGCGCAGCATGACCGGACGGTTGATCAGGCGCGAAAAGTGGGCGGGAATCGCCATGGCGGGATAGGCGGCGCCCTTGGAGCCAAAGCCGCCGCCGCAGAACTCGGCGATGAAGACGATGTCTTCGGGGCTGACGCCAATCAGGCCGGACAGCATGGGCAGGGGGAAGGTGCCGCTCTGGCAGGAGCCGTACACGAAGCACTTGCCGTTTTCCCAGTAGGACAGCGCCGAGCGCGGCTCCATGGAATGGTGGGAATGGCTGGCGTTGACGAAGCTCTGGTCGAGAACATAGTCGGCCCTGGCGAATCCGGCTTCCACATCGCCATAGGCCCACTCCCGCGCCGCTTCGCCCCGGGGAAGCCGGCCCTGTTCGAATTCGCGGAACTGCTCTTCGGTCCAGTGCAGGTCGAGCATTTCATCGCGCATGGCGTAGTTGCCCACATTGCCATTGGCGCGGGCGTTGGGGCCGCCGGGGCGCAGGCTGGCGAGCGGGTCGGTGACGAAGGGCAGGCGTTCGATATCGAAACTGATCTGCTCGATGGCGTCCTCGGCGCTGCGCTCGTCCACCGCGGCCACGGCAAGAATGGGGTCGCCAATGAACAATGGCTCGTTGGTGAGCAGCGGCGGCTGGGGGAAAGGCGCCGGGGGCACGTCATCGGCGGTCATGATGCCGACGACGCCGGGCATTTCCCGGGCGCGGGAAAGATCCAGGTTTCTGATTCTGGCGTGTGGCGCCGGACTGGTGAGCAGGCGGGCGTAGACCATGCCCTCCACCCGGAAATCCTCGGCATACCTTGCGCTGCCGGTCACCTTCGCCCGCACATCCGAAGGCGTGAAATCCTTCCCAATCAATGAGTAAGCCATAAGTTCCTCAACCTCCGGTAGCAAAGCGAATTCATTGTAAAGCAAAACTTGCGGGACACCCATCGGAACGGGGGAACTTGCGCGGGGAACTTGCGGGACACCCATCGGAACGAGTGTCATTCCGCGGCTTCGCTTCGCGCAGAATGACGGGGGCCACCCGCGCGGTCGCGGCAGTTTTACTCACGGGGGAATTGATTCTATGCTGCGGGGCATGGCTGGAGCAGCATCTTTGGAAAACCGCCAGCCCGGGTTCGGGCAGGCCCTGTTGTGCTTTGTGGCTATCGTGGCGGCGATTGCGCTGGGGCTTTTTGCGCTGGCGGTGGATTTGCACGCGGTGATGTTCCTCTGCCTGTTCTGGACCGGGCTGCACTGCGCCTGGCTGGGGCATGGCTTCGGGGCCATTCGCGAGATGATGGGCGGCGCCATCAGCCGGGCCCTGCCGGCGATATACATTTTCGTGCTGATTGGCATGGTCATTGCGAGTTTCAATCAGGCGGGAACGATTGCCGCCCTGATGTACTGGAGCCTTGGCTGGCTTTCGGCGAACTGGTTTCTGCCCTTGTGTCTGGCGCTGTGCGCGCTGATGTCCCTGGCGACGGGCACGGCCTGGGGAACCGCGGGCACCCTGGGGGTGGTGTTGATCGGCGCCGGCGGGGCCATGGGGCTGCCCCTGCCGCTGGTGGCGGGAGCGATCATTGGCGGGGCGACTTTCGGCGACAAGATGTCGCCGATTTCCGATACGACCAACCTCACCGCCATGAGCGCCGGCACGAATCTGTATCGCCATATTCACGCCATGGCATTGACCACGGGGCCGAGCTTTGTGCTGGCTTTGGCGATCTTCGGCATTGCGGGCCTGATCTACCGGCAGCCGCTGGCCGCGGGAGACAGCATCGAGACCTTGCGCGAGGCCTTGCGGGCGGCCTACGGCCTGCGGCCGGCGGCGGTATTGCTGCCGATTGTCCTGCTGGCGGTGATGAGCATGCGGCGGATTCCCGCCGAGGTGGCCATGTCGGCGAGCGTGCTTGCGGCGATGCTTGTCGCGGTGCTGTACCAAGGGCAGGGCGCGGCGGACGTGCTCAATGCGCTGTGGAGCAATACCCCCGGCGCCACGGGCAATGCCCAGCTTGATGAATTGCTTGGCCGCGGCGGAATCACCTCCATGAGTTGGACCCTGTTGCTCGCGCTGATGGCCCTGGCCCTTGGCGGCATGCTCCACGGCGCCGGCTTTCTCGCCGCTCTGCTGGCTGGCCTGATCCGACAGGTGCGGAGAGTCCACATCCTGGTGGCCGCCACCATCGGCGCCGGGCTGCTGGGCAATATGGCCATGGGCGAGGCCTACATTTCGATTATTCTCAACTGCCAGCTTTTTCGCGAAAAGTATCGTGAGCAGAAACTCGAACCGGCGATTCTTTCGCGTTCGGTGGAAGAAGGCGCCACCATGACCACGGGCCTGATTCCCTGGACCACCGCCGGCGCCTTCTACGCCGCAACCCTGGGAGTGGCCGTGATCGAATATGCGCCCTTCGCGTTTTTCAATTATCTTAACGCCTTCGTTTCCGTCGCCATGGCGGCGGCGGGCGTGGGCCTGCTGCGGCGCGGCGGAGATACAGCGCGGGCAGCGGCAGGAGTATGACAGTGCAGACCCATATTCTCGCGATCGACCAGGGCACATCCTCAAGCCGCGCGCTGGTGTTCGATGCGAAGGGCATGCTGCGGGGCCTCGCCCAGCAGGAATTCACCCAGCACTTCCCCAGGGACGGCTGGGTGGAGCACGATGCCGGGGAAATCTGGCGCACCACGCTGGAAAGCTGTCGCGGCGCCTTGCGGGACGCCGGCATCGAAAGCCGCCAGCTTGCCTGCATCGGCATCACCAACCAGCGGGAAACCACGGTTCTCTGGGACCGGGCAAGCGGCGAGCCGGTGCATCGGGCGATAGTCTGGCAGGACCGCCGCACGGCGAAGCACTGCCAGGAATTGAAGCAGTCCCGGGTGGAAGAGGCCGACCTGCAAGCCAGAACCGGCCTGCTGCTCGACCCGTATTTCTCCGCCACCAAGCTGCAATGGCTGCTGAATGAAGTGCCCGGTCTGCGCCGGCGCGCCGAGGCGGGAGAACTCGCCGCGGGCACCATAGACAGCTTCCTGCTGTGGAAACTCACCGGCGGCCGCAGCCACTGCACCGACGCCAGCAATGCTTCGCGCACCCTGCTGTTCCATATCGAGACCCAGCAATGGGACGCCGAACTGCTGGAGTTGTTCGAGATTCCCCGCCAGATTCTGCCGGAAGTGCGCGACAGCGCCGCCGATTTCGGCGCCAGCGAGCCTGAATTGCTCGGCAGCGCGGTGCCCATCACCGGCGTGCTCGGCGACCAGCAGGCGGCGGCCTTCGGCCAGTGCTGTTTTCACGCCGGCGCCGCCAAAAGCACCTATGGCACCGGCTGTTTCCTGCTGATGCACACCGGCGACAAGCCCGTGTATTCCCGCAACCGCCTGCTGACCACGGTGGCTTACCGGCTCGAAGGCAAACCCAGCTATGCCGTGGAAGGCAGCATTTTCATGGCCGGGGCCACCATGCAGTGGCTGCGGGATGAATTGCGGCTGATTCGCAAGTCTGCCGAGTCCGCCGCCCTGGCGGAGGAATGCGGCGATGATTCCGGCGTCTATCTGGTGCCCGCCTTCACCGGACTCGGCGCGCCCTATTGGGACCCGGACGCCCGGGGCGCGATCTTCGGCATGACCCGGGATACCGGCATCCCCGAAATCGTCGGCGCCGCCCTGCATTCGGTGTGCCACCAGACCCGGGACCTCACCGGCGCCATCGCCGCCGACGGCGTTGCCCTCGACCTGCTCCGGGTGGACGGCGGCATGGTGGCCAATGACGTCTTCCTGCAATATCTCGCGGATATTCTCGACTGCCGCGTACATCGTCCGGCAATCACCGAAACCACGGCGCTGGGCGCAGCCTGCATCGCCGGACTGCAAGCCGGCGTGTTCCCTTCCCTGGATGCCATTGCCGGGCTTTGGCGGCTGGACCGCGAATTCAGCCCCCGGCGGGATGCGGTCTGGCGCGAGCGGAAGTACGCCGGCTGGCGGGACGCGGTGCGGCGCACCCTGGGTTAGGGCCTGTTCACACTATGCGCTGTTGCCCTGTTGTGTCTGTCAAGTCGCCAATCAAGGCGCGGGGAGCGTGGTTTGGTGATTCCAAATGAGCGAGTCGCAACGCCGGGTGGCGACGTGACAGACACAACCCGAAGGGCCGGGTTTCTTTTTCCTCCGGGCGGCGTTGCCGCTCGCTCATGTGGATCAACCACACGGCGCTCGCGGCGTCTTGCCAGACGAAAAAAGCGATCCGGCAGAGCGACAGCGCATAGTGTGAACAGGCCCTAGTATGGAACTGCATCTGTTACGTCATGGCGAAACCCAGTGGAACCGGGACCGGCGGGTGCAGGGACAATGCGATGTGGGCCTGAATGAAAAAGGCAATCGGCAGGCCGTGGAACTCGGCAAACGGCTGGCGGATACCCACTACGACGCGATTTATTGCAGCAGCTCCCTGCGCGCCAAGGAGACCGCCTGGCTGGCATTCCCGGGCCGACACGAAGACCTGGTTTTCGTCGATGCCCTGCGGGAAATCGACCTTGGCCCCTGGGAAGGCCGCCTGCATGCGGAAATCGCCCTGGAAGATCCGGAATCACAGCATCACTTCTGGCATATGCCACATTTGTTCCGGGTGGAAGGCGCGGAGACTTTCTTTGACATGCAGGAGCGCGCCATGCGGGCGATTCGCGGCATCGCCCGGAGGCATTTTGGCCGGTGCGTTGCCGTGGTCAGCCATGGCGCCCTGATCAAGTCGGTGCTGTGTTTCCTTGAAGAACTGCCCATGCGCGACCTCTGGGCCTGGCACCCCATGCACAATTGCGCCCAAAGCATCGTGCAAATTGAACGCAACGGCACCGGCGAGATTCTGCAATACGCCGACCAGCCCTTCGCCCACATCAAGGGGTCGCAAGTTGTCCAGGAGCCTGCGCTGCAAGCGAAAATTCGCTATCGCCGCGCCCCCGGTTGGTCGATTGAGGCGAATATTGGTGGATATGCAACGAAATCGAGCGGCCGGGGGCGCGGATGAGAGCGGATTTGCAGCCGTGAATTCCCGCGGCGCAGGCTCCTAGCATGCTGTCCCGCAAGAGAACAGCGGATTTTCTTCTCTTTTGCCTGATTACCGGGCTGACCCTGGCCTGGGCCCAGGCGGCGGGCTGGTGGGTGAACCAGAATATTCCTCTTTACGGCACGCTGGAGTGGAATGGCTTTGTGCATCTGACCCATATCCGCAACCACGGCGGCGTCTTCGGGTTGCTGCAGGGCCAGGGCTGGCTGTTCGGCACCCTCAGCCTCGGCCTGCTCGCGGGCATCGCCGCCTGGCTGTTCATGGGCGCCGCCATCTCCCGCTTCGAATACGCCTGTTTTGGCTGTATCGCCGGCGGCGGCCTGAGCAATGTCGTCGACCGGCTTGTCCACGGCAGCGTGATCGATTACATCAACCTGCAGCACATCCCATACTGGAACTACATATTCAACCTCGCCGACATGATGATCCACGCGGGAATCTGGCCGATGATCCTCTACAGCCTGCTGGCGCGCAAAACCACAAGGAACGCAGACCCATGAGCAGAGACCGACTCGACGGAGCCCTGGCTCCGGTGATTACGCCCTTTAATGAAAACCACCATCCCGATGGCGAGCGCTTCATCCGCTTCTGCCACTGGCTGCTTGGCCAGGGCGTGAAACTTGCGGTATTCGGCACCACCAGCGAAGCCAACTCACTTTCGCTGGCGGAAAAATCCGCCCTGCTCGAGCAATTGCTGGAATCCGGGGCCGACCCAAACCACATCATGCCCGGCACGGGGCTGTGCTCCCTGAGCGAAACCGTGGAACTCACCGCCCGGGCCGCGGCCCTCGGCTGCCCCCGGGTATTGCTGCTGCCGCCCTTTTATTACAAAAATCTTAGCGAAGACGGGCTCTTCGGCTACACCGCCGAAGTCATCGAGCGGGTGGGCAATGAAGATTTGCAGATCTATCTCTACCACTTCCCCGCCATGTCCCGGACACCCTGGCCCATGGCAGTGATCGACCGCCTCGTCAAGGCCTGTCCCGGCGCCATTGCCGGCATCAAGGACAGCTCCGGGCAATGGGAGCAAACCGCCGCCTTCATCCATGCCGGCTGGGACGATTTTCGGGTGTTCTGCGGCTCCGAGCGCTTTCTCTTGCAGACCTTGCGGGCAGGCGGCGCCGGCTGCATCTCGGCCACCGCCAATATCAACCCCGCTCCCATCGCCGCGCTCTGCGCCAACTGGAGACAGGAACAGGCCGGACAGCTTCAGGCCGACCTGATCCGCATCCGCGAACTTTTCGAAGCCGCCCCCATGGTCGCATCGGTAAAAGCCGCCATAGCCATCGCCGCCAACGACAAGACCTGGGCCAATCCCCGCCCGCCGCTCGTCCCACTTTCCAACACCCAATCGGCAACCCTGCGTAATGGTCTGGAGACTATCGATTTCGGGCTGTGCTTGTAAGGACTTGGGGGACTGTGTGAGAATCGGCCCCGGGGATATCGCGGTAGTTTTCATGGGCCTTCTGCTCGCGTTCTTTTTTGTCAGCATCTGCTTCTCTTTTCTCTGCTCCATCATGGAAGCGGTGCTGCTCAGCGTCACGCCCACCTATGTGGGCGTTCTGGAAAAGCGGGGCTCCAGCGTCGCCGGCGACCTTGCCGCCTACAAGGAGGATATCGACCGGCCCCTGGCGGCGATCCTGACCCTCAATACCATCGCCCATACCGTCGGCGCCATTGGCGTTGGCGCCCAGGCCGCCGTATTGTTTCCCCATTCCGAGATTTTCCTGTTCGGGGTGGGCATCGCGCTGAACTGGGAAGCCATCGTGGCGGTGATCATGACCCTGGCGATTCTCATCTTTTCCGAAGTCATTCCCAAAACCATCGGCGCCAATAACTGGGAAGCCCTCGCCCCGGCCACCACCAGAACCCTGAAAGTCATGCTCATTGTGCTCTGGCCGCTGGTGTGGCTGAGCCAGTTCATTACCGGCAAACTGAAGAAGGACAAGGATCGGCCCGTGCTCAGCCGCACCGACCTTGCGGTGATGACCGATATCGGCACCGAAACCGGCGTGCTTGCCGAGAGCGAGCGCAAGATCATCCACAACCTGCTCGCCTTCCGCGGCATTCAGGCCGCCGATGTGATGACGCCGCGCATTGTCGTGGTGGCGGCAAGCGAGGACACCGGGCTGCGGGAGTTCCACGACAGCCACGATGAACTGCCTTTTTCGCGCATCCCCGTGTATCAGGGCAAGAATGACAACGTCACCGGCTATGTGCTCAAGGACGAAGTTCTGCTCAAGCTCGTGGACGAACACGACGAGGTGAGGCTGAAGGATCTGCGCCGGGACATCATCGCCGTCCACAAGACCGCCACGGTGCCCGACCTGCTCGACATGTTCATCGCCAAGAAGGAACATCTGGCGGTGGTGGTGGATGAGTTCGGCGCCATGGAAGGCATACTGACCATGGAAGACATCATCGAGACCCTGCTCGGGCTTGAGATTGTCGACGAATCCGACGATACCGAGGACATGCAGGCCCTGGCGCGCAGAAACTGGAAACGCCGGGCCCGGAAGCTGGGCATTATCCCGCTGAAACAGTGAATTGCGGGCAGAATCGGGTGGTCATGACAACGCAAGACAGAAAATCCGGCGATACATTGTAATAAGTTGTTACAAAACTGCAATCAGCCCCGGGTCGGCGTTAAGATGCTTGGCAATTCATTCGCTGTACGCCCCCCCGTAAACAGCGAATGAATAGCTGAAGGCGGGGCTCGTGAGTTTACTTTCTTTATCGTTCCCCCTAAACGAATGGAATTGCTGGCGATGCTTCCCTTCAGCGCCCTTTAACTCTCTCCCCGTCCCCTTGCGCGCAGCCGAAGAATCTTCCTGGGAGGCTTCTGACTGAGATTCCGCGACTTCGCACGGAATGACGGGACGCTGACGATGGCGGCGCAGGAGCCTGCGCCGTAGGAATTCACGGCTGCAAATCCGCTCCCGTCCACGCCCCCGGCCGCTCGATTTCGTTGCATATCCACCAATATTCGCCTCAATCGACCAGCCGGGGGCGCGGCGATAGCGAATTTTCGCTTTCGCGGATTCCCGCGGCGCAGGCTCCTAGCGCAGACTTGACAGCAGCAACTCCCGTTGCTGCTCCCGCTGTTCGTGCAGGGTTCCGCTGTCACGCAGGGAATACAGGCCCAGACGGGATTCGGCGATGCGGATATTGCCCCGCAGGCTTTCGACCTTGCCCGGATCCGGGCGGGGGGCGGCCTCGGCAAGCTCCAGCCTCAGCTTGAACAGCCGGCGGGCCTGACGCAGGTGCGGCACCGTGCGCCCGTCGAGACCATGGCGCAGGGCATCGGCATGCCAATCGCCTACCCTGGCCAGCCCACTCTCCAGCCGGGCCGGGTCATCGGCATACAAGCGCAGGTACAGGCTTTGCAGCAGGGTGAAGTAATCGTCCACCTGCTCCCAGTTGGCCCGCACCGACTCGCTTTCGATCAGGTGGTAGAGAATGTCAAGCTGATCTTCATGGTACAGGCCCCGGGACCTGCGGGCCAGATCGAGGGCCCGGCGCAGAATGGGCAGGGCTGCCGCGTGCTCATGCTGTTCCTGGAGAGACTGGGCCTGACGCAACAGCGAATCCGCCGGGAATGAATCCCTTGATTGCCCGCTGGCGGGAGAATGCAATACCAGCACAGCGACCGCGAGCCAGTTCCACAAACCGGCCCCGGAAAAGATGGATTTCCTGATGCTGGCGAGGAAAACCGGCATGTTGCGAAACCCCGAAGCAAAAACACTGTCTCGAATATCGCGCAGAAGCGCGGCAATATCAAGGAAAATCGGCCAATTTTTTCAGAAATATGACTGTTTTATGACAATCAGGATTGCAAGTCATTGTTTTACAAAGGCTATAATATTCATGCACTATTTTGGTGCTTTCTTTGGCTAGGAGCCTGCGCCGCAGGAATTCTCTGAAAAACTCCATCCGTGGAGTTTTTCATTATCGCAAAACAAAAGCGTGGTTTTGTTTTGCTCCCGAATTCAATGGCTTACGCCATCGAATTCGGCGGCACTTCCATGTGCCGCAGGGAAGCTCTGACTTAATCAGAGCTTCCCTGCGGGATTTCCGCGGGGTTGTTCATGCCACCCCTGGCGCGGCTCTTTGGGCTTCGCCAAACCCCAGTCCCGCCAGTCCAGTCGTCGAGCATGGCTCGACGCCGCTCGGAACCAGGCACGAAGCTGCGCCTCGTAAACGCTTGCCCTCGTTCCAGCCACCGGGCCTCACTCCTCATTCGCCGGCTGCAGGTTCCATAGTTCTTCGAGGTTGTAGAGGGCGCGGACCTGGGCGAGCATGATGTGGACCACCACGGAACCGAGGTCCACCAGGACCCACTCGGCGGCGGGAAGGCCTTCGATTCCACTGGCGGCCACGCCTTGTTCCTTCATTTTTTCGACGATGGCGTCGGCCAGCGCCTTGGTATGGATGCGGGAGTTCCCCGTCGCCATGACCATGTAATCGGTTATGGAGGTCAGTTGCCGCACATCGATGCAGCGGATCGACTCCGCCTTGCCATCTTCCAGAATGCTTTCCACCAGCCGGGCGATCCGCCCTTCGTCGAGTGCTGCCGGCTGCCCCTTCTTCCCTGCCTGCGCCGTCATGTATTCTCCCCGCGATACAGTCCCTGTTCCCCGATGTAGGCGAGCACCTTGCCGGGCAGGGAGACCCGGCGCCCTTCGGCAAGCAGTTCACGCGCCGCCGTGGAAGAAGCGTCCACCGCCGGCTCCGGACTCAGCAGCACCCCGCCCGCCTTGCCGCTGAACAACTGTTCCGGGTCTTGCGCCATCGCGCCTCCAAATCTGCCCGCCATAGCGTAATCCATCGGCAGGTTTTGCCTTGCGATTACCAGCAAATGCGCCATCCGGAACAATTGCTCCGGGTTGCGCCAGTTCGGCAGGCCGAGAAAGGCGTCGACGCCCAGCACGAGTACGAGTCGGGCGGCGGGAAATCGCTGGCGGAGGCGCGCCAGGGTGTGGACCGTCCAGGACACGCCCCCACTGGAAAGCTCGATGGGGTCCGCCACAATGCGGGGGTCTTCCGCCGCGGCGAGTTCGAGCATCCGGAGACGTTGTTCGCCGCTTGCCATGGGAAGTCCGCGGTGATTGGGCCGTTTGCAGGGAATCAGCAGCAATCGATCAAGGTCGAGGAATTCCACGGCATGTCTGGCGACCGCCATGTGTCCATGATGCACCGGATCGAACATGCCGCCGAAAATGCCGACGCGGGTCATGGTCGTGTCATTGCCGGATATGCCCGTCCCCGAGCACGACGAATTTCTGCGAGGTCAGGCCTTCCAGCCCCACCGGGCCCCGGGCGTGGAGCTTGTCGGTGGAGATGCCGATTTCCGCGCCGAGGCCGTACTCGAAGCCATCGGCGAAGCGGGTCGAGGCATTGACCATCACCGAACTCGAATCGACTTCGCGCAGGAATCGCAGGGCGCGGCCATGGTCGGCGGTCATGATGGCGTCGGTATGTTGCGAGCTGTACCGGTTGATATGGGCGATCGCCTCATCGATACCCGCCACAATGCGCACCGAAAGAATCGGCGCAAGATATTCGGCGTACCAGTCCTCTTCGCTTGCGGGCGCGGCCCTAGGCAGGATCTGCCGGGTCGCCTCGCAGCCGCGCAGTTCGACGCCGTGTTTGCCATAGGCCGCGGCAAGCCGGGGCAGGATTTCCACCGCCGCATCGCGCGCCACGAGCAGCGATTCCAGGGTGCAGCAGGTGCCGTAGCGCTGGGTCTTGGCATTGACCGCCACCACAAGCGACTTGTCGAGGTCCGCCCTGTCGTCGATGTAGAGATGGCAATTGCCGTCGAGATGCTTGATCACCGGCACCCGGGATTCCCGGCTGATCCGCTCGATCAGCCCCTTGCCGCCCCGGGGCACAATGACGTCAACGAATTCCGGCATGGTGATCAGACAGCCCACGGCTTCCCGGTCCGGGCGGTCGAGCACCTGGATGACCCGCGGGTCAAGTTCCGCTTTGGCCAGTCCCTCCCGGATACAGCCGGCAATGGCCCGATTGGAATCCAGGGCTTCCGAACCGCCGCGCAAAATGGCGGCATTGCCGGACTTCAGGCAGAGGCTGGCGGCTTCGCAGGTCACATTGGGACGCGATTCATAGATGATGCCGATGACGCCAAGCGGCACCCGCATGCGGCCCACCTGGATTCCCGTGGGGCGATGCTTGAGGCCGCTGATCTCGCCAACGGGATCGTCCAGCGAGGCGACCTGACCCAGGCCCGTGATCATGGCGTCGATCCGGCCGGAAGTCAGTTCGAGCCGGTCCAGCAGCGGCGCGGCAAGCTTCTTTTCCCTGCCCCGCCGAAGATCCGCCGCATTGGCTTCCCCGAGCGCGGCCCGGCGGCTGTCGATGGCTTCGGCCGTGGCAAGCAGCGCGGCGTTCTTTTGCGCGGCGCCGGCGCGGCCAATCGCGGCGCTTGCGGCTCTCGCGCGCTGGCCGATCTGCGCCATGTAGTGCTTGATGTCCGTCATGTGGCTTGCGCCCGGCTGACTGGGCCATGCTGTTCCCGGCGCGAAATTATAACCCCGAAACCCATTGTCGTTGTACGAAGCTCGCCCCGTCATCCTGCGCGCGGAATGACGGAGAAGAAGCGCATTAGACACAGCGACGGCTGTGCCAGTATGCTTGGCGCTCTTTGCGGAAAGTGCATTCCATGAGTGGGGATACGGCCCGGGACCATTCCCGGGAAAGAAAGCCGACCGTAGTTCAGGCGCTGCTGCCGGTGCTGACGCTGGTGCTGCTGCTGGCTTTTTCGGTGTATCTGTTCGGCGAAGACGCCAGCTATGGCCCGAACCAGATTGCCCTGATCATCGGCGCCGCGGTGGCCGCGGCGGTGGGCTGGCGCAATGGCCTTGGCTGGCAGCAGATCGAGAACGCCATCATCTCCGGCATATCGATTTCCCTCAAACCCATCCTCATCCTGCTCTGCGTGGGCCTGCTCATCGGAAGCTGGATCATGGGCGGCACCGTGCCGACGATGATCTACTACAGCCTGCTCATTCTCGATCCGTCCATCTTCTACTTCGCCTCCTGCCTGATCTGCGCCCTCATCGCCCTCAGCATCGGCAGTTCCTGGACCGTGGCCGGCACCGTGGGAATCGCCCTGATCGGCGCCAGCGCGGGGCTCGGGCTGTCACCGGCGATTACCGCCGGCGCGATCATTTCCGGCGCCTATTTTGGCGACAAGATGTCGCCCCTGTCGGAAACCACCAATCTTGCCCCCGCCGTGGCGGGAACCGACCTGTTCAGCCATATCGGCCATATGGTGTGGACCGCGGTGCCAAGCATACTCATTGCGCTGTCGCTGTATGGCCTGATCGGACTCAATATCGATTCCAGCGCCAGCGCCGATGAGCTTGCCATCACCATGGCCCTGCTCACGGAAAACTTCATGATTTCGCCGATCATGCTGCTGCCGGTGCTGGCCCTGCTGTGGATGGCCAATCGCAAACTGCCGCCGATTCCCACGATTCTCACCGGGGGCATGCTCGGCGTTGTTCTCGCGCTATTGTTCCAGCGGCAGGCAATACTCAATCTGCCCGGCGATGACCCCAGCCTGCCGCTCGCCCTGGCGCGGGGAGTCTGGGAAACCTTTTTCAATGGCTTTGTACTGCGGAGCGGCAATGCCACCCTGGACGATCTCATGTCCCGGGGCGGCATGAGTTCCATGCTCAATACCGTGTGGCTGATACTCTGCGCCATGGTATTCGGCGCCGCCATGGAGCGGGTCGGCCTGTTGCGGCGGCTGGTGGATTTCGCGCTGTCCTTTGTTCACAGCACCGGCAGCCTGATCACCACCACCGTGGCCACCTGCATCGGCGCCAACATCATCACCTCGGACCAGTACATCTCCATCGTGCTGCCGGGCCGAATGTACAAGCTGGAATACCAGAGCCGCGACCTCGACGTGAAAAACCTTTCGCGCACCCTGGAGGACTCGGGCACCATCACCTCCCCCCTGGTGCCATGGAATACCTGCGGCGCCTACATGAGCGGCACCCTGGGCGTCGCCACCCTGGCCTACTTCCCTTTCTGCTTCTTCAACATGATTTGCCCGGTCATTGCGGTTCTTTACGGCTTCCTCAATTTCAAGATCGCCCCGGCGGGAGCGCCCGGGCACCAGTTGGCGTGATGGCGAACCGGAGAGCGGTTTCCCCAGGCTCCGGATTCATGTACCAGGAATTGGCGATGTATGGGTCCGGATGCAGGCTGAACTCGTGGTTGAGCAAACGGATGGGGGTTTGCAATGGAACCCGGCCCTGGCGGAAGTCGTCGATGGCTTGCCGCAATTTTCCGCTTTCCTCACGGTCAAGCCGCTGCTTCAGATAGCCGAGCACATGGAGCAGCACGTTCACATGCCTGCCCGGTGTGGCCGGTTGCCCCAGGGCCGCCATGAGTCCTGACAGGTATTGTTCCGCAATCGTCGGCAAATCATCCTTGCCGGCTTCCGCGAGCAATCGGCCCAGGGCGGGGTAACTGCCCGGTTCGCAGCTCATGATGATCAGCTTGTGGCGGGCGTGAAAGCGGGTCAGCGCGGCAAGGCCGGGGCTCGATCGCCATTCGCCCATCAGCGCAAACCAGCGCCGCAATACAAAAACGCGCTGGATGAAGTTGTCCCGCAATACCGGATCATCCAGCCAACCCTCCTCCGCCACCGGCAGCCAGGGAAAAGCCCGCATGAGGGCATGGGCGAAAATGCCGCTGCCTTCGCCGATCCGGTTCCCCCCCCGCCATACCGGCACGGCTTCCATGCCGCAGCTTGGCGAGCCCTTCTTGAGGATATAGCCACACAAGCCGAGTGTCTTGATTCGCTCGCCATCCAGGCTGTCATGCAGCGCCCGGCTGTGGTCAACCCCGGGGTCATCCACCTGAACGCAGCGGATTCCGCCCCCGCCGCGCCTGGTCAACCGAATCGGTTTGCGCGGAACGCCGAGCCCGATGGCGAATTCCGGGCAGAAGGGGTGGAATTCGAAATACCCGCCGAGCGACTTGACAATATAGTCATGGCGCTTGTGGCCGCCATCGTAGCGAACCCGCTCGCCAAGCAGGCAACTGCTGACGCCAACAGGAATCTTTCCGCTCAAACCGGCAGCCATCGCCCACCGGCGCGGCGCGCCCGGCCTTCCCGCTCGAGTTTCTCCAGATGCGCCAGCATGGTGCGGCAGGCCCAGCCGTGCATGGCGGAATCGACATCGTCATACACCGCGGCCACAAGTTCCGTCAGGACGCCGCCACCGCTGGTTGCAAGCCCACGTTCCACCTTGCTTTCCCGATACATCCGGTGCCGGATGAGTTTGCGGATTTCCTCGTGCGGCTTGTCGATGATTCCGCCATGGCCGGGCGCAAGATAGCGCAGGGGGATCTCCAGCAGGGCTTCGAGGCTGGCAAGATAATCGCTCATGTTTCCGTCCGGCGGAAGAATCACCGAAGTGGTGCCTTCCAGCACATGATCCCCGGTGAACAACATTTGCTCTTCACAAAGCAGATAACAGAAATGGTTGGAAACATGCCCTGGCGTATGCAGCATGCGAATGCCGTACTCGCCGCAGTCGAGCAAGTCGCCGTGACGCCACTGCCTTGCGGGCTGGAAAGTCGCGTCATTGTGACCCTGGGCCGGCGCCGGCAGGCCAACGAGCTCCGCCCCGGTGGCGGCCTGCAGCGCCGCGGCGCCGGGAGAATGGTCGCCATGGGTGTGGGTGGCCAGAATGCAAGCCAGCTCGCGTCCGCCAATGGCATCGAGAAAATTCCGCAACTGGACTTTGTCCTTCGGCCCCGGGTCCACCAGGCAAAGCCGCTTCTCCCCAATCAGGTAACTGTTCGTCCCCGGCCCGGTCATGGGCCCGGGATTCCGCCCGAGAATCCTCCAAACAGGCACACCCGCCCGCCCCACCCGCTCCGGCACACCCGCTTTCGCCCGCATGTTCATTCTCCCGCCTGACTGCCATACCACATTATGGCAAAAGTACATCGTCATGCGTTGCATGACAGAAGCGGGATACCCGATCTTGAACATTTTCCCCCAGGCCCTCATATACCAATTGACCAACATACTTCACAGCATCCACCATTCCATGCGCCCCGACAAATTCACCACCAACCTCCAGCAGGCCCTCGCCACCGCTCAGTCCCTGGCCCTGGCCCACCAAAACACCCGAATCGACCCGGCCCACCTGCTGCTCGCCATGCTCGACCAGCCCAACAGCTCCGTCCGCGCCCTGCTCGCCCAGACCGGATTCAACCTCACCGAACTCCGCGCCAATCTCGAACAACTGGTCAAGGACCTGCCAAGAATCAGGGACCACGACGGCCAGCTTTCCATCTCCCCGGAATTGGCCAAACTGCTGAATCGCGCCGAAACCCTGGCCAATGAACAGGGCGACAGCTTTGTTTCCAGCGAAACCGTGCTGCTCGCGGCGATGAAAGCTTCGGACCCGGCGGCCAGATTGCTCAAGTCAGGCGGCGTCAGCGAACAGGCCCTGGCCAATGCCATCGACAATCTGCGCGGCGGCGAGCCGGTGGACAACCCGGAAGCCGAAACAGGCCGCCAGGCCCTCGACCAGTTCTGCATCGATCTGACCGAACGCGCCGGCAAGGGCGAGCTTGACCCGGTCATCGGCCGTGACAGCGAGATTCGCAGGGCGGTGCAGGTGCTGCAAAGGCGCACCAAGAACAATCCCGTGTTGATCGGCGAGCCCGGCGTCGGCAAAACCGCCATCGCCGAAGGGCTCGCCCAGCGCATTGTCAATGGCGAAGTTCCCGAGGGCCTGAAAAACAAGCGCATTCTGGCCCTCGATCTCGGTTCCCTGATCGCCGGGACCAGGTTCCGCGGCGAATTCGAAGAGCGCATGAAAGGCGTGCTCAAGGAAATCGCCAGGCGCGAAGGCTCGGTGATTCTCTTTATCGACGAGTTGCATACCCTCGTGGGCGCGGGCAAGGCCGAAGGCTCCATGGACGCCGGCAACATGCTCAAGCCGGCCCTGGCCCGGGGCGAACTGCACTGTGTCGGCGCCACCACGCTGAATGAATACACGCAGCACATCGAAAAGGACGCCGCGCTTGAGCGGCGCTTCCAGAAAGTGCTCGTGGACGAGCCCGACGAGGAAGACACCATCGCCATTCTGCGCGGCCTCAAGGAGCGCTACGAAGCGCACCACGGCGTGGAAATCTCCGACACCGCCATCATCGCCGCGGCGCGCCTGTCCCAGCGCTACATCTCCGACCGGCAGCTTCCCGACAAGGCCATCGACCTTATCGACGAGGCCGCGAGCATGATTCGCATGGAGATCGACTCCAGGCCCGAGGAAATGGACAAACTCGACCGCCGCCTGATCCAGTTGAAAATCGAACGCGAAGCCCTGAAAAAGGACCGCGACGAGGCCGCCAGACAGCGCCGGGACAAACTGAACGGGGAAATTCGCGAAATCGAGCGGGAATACGCCAATCTCGATGAAATCTGGAAAGCCGAAAAAGCCGCCATGCACGGCGCCCAGGCGCTCAAGTCGAGCCTGGAAAAAGCCAGGATCGACCTCGAAGCCGCCCAGCGCGCCAGCGATCTCGGGCGCATGTCGGAAATCCAGTACGGCCTGATTCCCGCCCTCGAAAAGAAACTGCGGCAGGCCACCGAGGCCGCTAACAACGAGCGCAAACTCGTGCGCAGCCGAGTCACCGACGGGGAAATCGCCGACATTCTCTCCCGCGCCACCGGCATTCCCGTGAGCAGGATGCTCCAGGGCGACCGCCAGCGCCTGCTTGAGTTGGAAACCGCCCTGCGGCGCCGCGTGATTGGCCAAGACGAAGCCGTCGCCGCGGTCGCCGACGCCGTGCGCAGATCGCGTTCCGGCCTCGCGGACCCCGGGCGGCCCAACGGCTCCTTCCTGTTTCTCGGCCCCACCGGAGTCGGCAAGACCGAACTGTGCAAGGCCCTGGCCGAATTCCTGTTCGACGCCGAAGCCGCCATGATCCGCATCGACATGTCCGAATACATGGAAAGACACGCCGTATCCCGGCTCATCGGCGCCCCTCCCGGCTATATCGGCCACGAGGAAGGCGGCCAGTTGACCGAAGCCGTGCGCCGCCGGCCCTATTCGGTAATCCTCCTCGACGAAGTCGAAAAGGCCCATGCCGAAGTATTCAACGTGTTGTTGCAAGTCCTTGACGACGGTCGCCTGACCGACAGCCGCGGCCGCACCGTGGATTTCCGCAATACCGTCATCATCATGACCTCCAATCTCGGCTCGGAGCGCATCCAGCGGCTCATGCGGCAGGGCGGGGCGGACCGGGAAGCCTACGCCGGCATGAAGCAATCGGCGCTCGGCGCCGTGGTCGGCCACTTCTCTCCGGAATTCGTCAACCGCATCGACGAACTCGTGGTCTTCCACCCGCTCGGCAAGGAACAAATCCGCGGCATCGCCCAACTGCAGATCGACGGACTCAACCGCCGCCTCGCCGACAACGAACTTGTCATCCAGCTTTCCCCCGACGCCCTCGATCACATCGCCGAGGCCGGCTACGACCCAATCTACGGCGCCCGCCCCCTGCGCCGCGCCATCCAGGACCAGATCGAAAACCCGCTGGCCAAACAACTGCTCGCCGGAAAACTCCCCGCCGGCGCCACCGTCGCCATCAACATCACCCCCAGCCAAAACCTGGAATTCACTCCCTCTCCACCCAAGAACAATTCTGTTGCCGCATGACTTCCCGCATTTCCCACTCACCCACCCTTCGCCTTGAGATGCCGTAAGCCATAACCATTGAGGAGTCAAATGGCGTCTGCACAAAGGGGCGCGAACGAAGCACATCCCTCAATCCCACTTGACTTTTCCAGCACAGATGGGAAAATTCCGCCCGATTTTGCGGCATACAGCAAGCCCGCAAGCCCGCAGCCCTGACAAAACCTACCCGCGGTCAGGGGTCCGGGCATTCCGGACGGCGCCAAAGCAAGCCGTCCGAATTCCTGTCAATCGCCACCCAGGGGCGGGAAACCTGCCATGGTTTCCGCCCCTGGGAGCCTGCGCCGCAGGAATTCGCGAAAGCGAAAATTCGCTATCGCCGCGCCCCCGGCCGGTCGATTGAGGCGAATATTGGTGGATATGCAACGAAATCGAGCGGTCGGGGGCGTGGATGAGAGCGGATTTGCAGCCGCGAATTCCTGTGGCGCAGGCTCCTGGGGACGGGGAAATGACCGGTAACACCACAGAACAGCAAAAACTGATGTCTGGCGGCGAGATGCTGATCCGGGCTCTGCACGACGCCGGCGTGGAAATCATCTTCGGCTACCCCGGCGGCGCCGTGCTGCACATTTACGACGCCATTTTCCACCAGGACCAGGTGGAACATATTCTCGTGCGCCACGAACAGGCGGCCACCCACGCCGCCGACGGTTACGCCCGGGCCACCGGCAAGCCCGGCGTCGTCCTCGTCACCTCCGGCCCCGGCGCCACCAACGCCATAACCGGCATCGCCACCGCCTATATGGACTCGATTCCCCTGGTGGTGATTTCGGGCCAAGTGGAAAGCCGCATGGTGGGCACCGACAGTTTCCAGGAAACCGACATGGTGGGCATTTCCCGGCCCATTGTGAAACACAGCTTCATGGCCCGCAATGCCGCGGAAATCCCCATGCTGGTCAGGAAGGCCTTCCATATCGCCGCCACCGGCCGCCAGGGGCCCGTGGTCATCGACATCCCCAAGGACGCAACCGACCCCAGGGTGAAGCTGCCCTACGCCTGGCCCGGAGATATCCACCTGCGTTCCTATTCGGTGCCTGAAAAAGGCCATCCCGGCCAGATCCGCAAGGCGGTGGACGCCCTGCTGCGGGCGAAGCGCCCCATGCTCTACAGCGGCGGCGGCGTTATCCAGGGCGAAGGCGCCGACGCCTTGACCCGGCTCGCCAGGCTGCTCGGCTACCCGATCACCAATACCCTCATGGGTCTTGGCGGCTTCCCGGCTTCCGACTCCCAGTTCGTCGGCATGCTCGGCATGCACGGCACCTATGAAGCCAACATGGCGATGCACTACTGCGATGTGCTGCTCTGCGTCGGCGCCCGTTTTGATGATCGCGTGACCAATTCCGATGTGAGCAAGTTCTGTCCGGACGCCACCATCCTGCACATCGATATCGACCCCGCCGCGATTTCGAAGACCGTCACCGCCGACATCCCCATCGTCGGTGACGTGGCGCCGGTGCTCGAGGACATGATTGCCGAGATCGAACGCGGCAAGCGCGAGCCCGACGCCGATACGCTGAAAATCTGGTGGGACCAGATCGGGCGCTGGCGCGAAAAGGATTCCCTGCATATTCCGGAACCCGAAAACGGCCTGATCAAACCCCAGCAGGTGGTGAAGCTCGTACACGAACTCACCGGCGGCGACGCCTATGTGTCGTCCGACGTGGGCCAGCACCAGATGTTCGCCGCCCAGTACTACGGATTCGACAAGCCCCGGCGCTGGATCAATTCCGGCGGCCTCGGCACCATGGGTTTCGGCCTGCCGGCCGCCATGGGGGTGCAGTTCGCCTTCCAGGACGCGGTATCGGTCTGCATCACCGGGGAGGGCAGTTTCCTCATGAACATGCAGGAATTCGCGACCTGCATGCAGTACCAGTTGCCCATCAAGATCATCTGCCTCAACAACCAGGCGCTCGGCATGGTCAAGCAATGGCAAGATATGCAATACGGCGGCCGCTACAGCCACAGCACCTATGCCGAGTCCCTGCCGGATTTCATCAAGCTCGCGGAATCCTTCGGTCATGTGGGCATCCGCATCAGCCAGCCGGAAGAATTGCGCGGCAAGCTCGAAGAATGCTTCGCCCTGCGGGACCGGCTGGTCTTCGTCGATGTCCTCGTGGACCCGAATGAACACGTCTATCCCATGGCCATCAAGGGCGGCGCCATGAAGGACATGGTGCTGAGCAAGTCGGAGAGAACCTGATGCGGCGTATCATTTCGATCCTGATGGAAAACGAGCCCGGCGCCCTGTCCCGGGTCGTCGGCCTGTTCTCCCAGCGCAACTACAACATCGACTCGCTCACCGTGGCCCCCACGGAGGACCGGTCGCTGTCCCGGCTCACCCTGATCACCTCGGGCGACGATGCCCGCATCGAGCAGGTCACCAAGCATCTGAACCGGATCGTCGATGTGATCAAGCTCATCGACCTCACCGGCGGCGCCCATATCGAACGCGAACTGATGCTGATCAAGGTCAAGGCCACCGGCGGCCAGCGCGCCGAAGTGCTGCGCGCCGTGGAAATCTTCCGCGGCCAGATCGTCGACCAGACCAGCGCCACCTATTCGATCCAGTTGACCGGCGCCAGCGAAAAACTCGACGGCTTCCTCGCCGTCCTCAACGACTGCAAGGTTCTCGAAGTCGCCCGCACCGGCGTAACCGGCATCTCCCGCGGCGCCAAGGTCCTGGCGATTTGAGCGCAAGGCATTTCCCCAAACCCCCGCCTGTTGAACCGTTGCCGCTTGGTGAGTGAATATGGCTCATCACACGGGGCCGGGCTATACAAGCGAATCGCCCTGGCCACCGCCAACAATGAACAGGACATGCTGGGCAAGTCCGAACTCGATCAATTGACAACAGATGGATTGACCAGGACCGAACAGCATATTGAAGAGTTTCTCACCCAGGCGCTCCACGCCGGCCTGCTCGCCCCCGCAAAAAACCTCCCCGGCTACTACCAAATCCTCATCCCCTCCCTGGCCGACTACCTGCGCACTCTGCCAGTCGAGCCGTAGCGTAATCAGATTCGGGGCAAAGATTGACAAAAGTAGTCCAATGGCCTATAAAGGCGAAATGAAGTTTGAGGGACAAGGCAAAAAGCGATGCATGTCTGCGGACCAGGGGATTTGATTTCGGCCATGCTATTCGTGTGTTCCAAGATCCTTCTCGGATAGTCGTGCCAGATAAGCGTTTTGACTATGGCGAGGACCGCTATCAGGTAATGGGATCCATAGACAGGTGATTGTATGTTATTGTTTTTACAACGCGTGGAACCAGGTATTCTCTGAAAAACTCCATCCGTGGAGTTTTTCATTATCGCAAAACAAAAGCGTGGTTTGTTTTGCTCCCGAATTCAATGGCTTACGCCATCGAATTCGGCGGCACTTCCATGTGCCGCAGGGAAGCTCTGACTTAATCAGAGCTTCCCTAAGCGTACTGACTTGATTCTTTGCACAGTTAAAATTTGCAGACTGGTTGAGTTCTCTCCGAAAGGCTAATGACCGATTCACCTTTTACATGATTTAGCGAAGCTAGGAGCCTGCGCCGTAGGAACATCATTCCAAGTAGACGTTATTTCTCGAACATTCTGGATTCCTCAAATCGCCCTTTTCATTGCCGTCATGTGGCCTCTGAGGGTTCGGCCCACGATTTCGATGGGATGGGAGGCGATTTTTTCGTTTACCGCGATCAGTTCCTGGTTGTCTACGCCGGTGTCGGCTAGCTGGAGGCCGCGGCCGATGACGTCGATGTCGATTCGTGACATGAAATCGGCGAGGAGGGGCGCGCATTCGTGGGAGAAGAGGTAGCAGCCGTACTCCGCGGTATCGGAGATCACCTTGTTCATTTCGTGGAGCTTCTTGCGGCCGATGAGATTGGCGATCAGCGGGACTTCATGGAGGGATTCGTAATAGGCGGATTCGTCGATGATGCCGCAGCTTGTCATGGTCTCGAAAGCGAGCTCCACGCCGGCCTTGATCATGGCCACCATGAGAATGCCCTTGTCGTAGTATTCCTGCTCCCGGATATCCATCTCGCCCGCCGGGGTGTTCTCGAATGCGGTGCCGGCGGTTTCCTCGCGCCAGCCGAGCAGTTTGCTGTCTCCGTCGCGCCAGTCGGCCATCATGCCTTCGGAAAAGGCGCCGGTGATGATGTCGTCCATGTGTTTTTCGAACAGGGGCCGCATGATGGATTTCAGTTCGTCGGCGAGTTCATCCGCCAGCAGCTTGGCCGGATTCGACAGGCGGTTCATCATGTTGCCGATGCCGCCGTGCTTGAGCCCTTCGGCGATGACCTCCCAGCCGTGCTGGACGAGTTTCGAGGCGTAGCCCGGCTCGACGCCATTGGCCGCCATCTTGTCGAAGCAGAGCAGGGAGCCGGTCTGCAGCATGCCGCAGAGGATCGTCTGCTCTCCCATCAGGTCGGATTTCACCTCCGCCACGAACGACGATTCGAGCACTCCGGCGCGGTGGCCGCCGGTGGCCGCGGCATAGGCCTTGGCGATTGCCAGCCCTTCGCCGCGGGGGTCGTTTTCCGGATGCACCGCGATCAGGGTGGGGACGCCGAAACCGCGCTTGTACTCTTCGCGAACCTCGGTGCCCGGGCACTTGGGCGCCACCATGATGACAGTGATGTCGGGGCGGATGCGGATGCCCTCCTCGACGATATTGAAACCGTGGGAATAGGCGAGGCAGGAGTTTTCCTTCATCAGGGGCATGATCTGGCCCACAACCGGGGAGTGTTGCTTGTCGGGGGTCAGATTCAGCACGAGATCGGCGCCGGGGATCAAATCCTCGAAGGCGCCGGTAACAAAGCCGTTGCCCGTGGCGTTCTTCCAGGAAGCGCGCTGTTCGGCGATGGCCCCGGCGCGCAGGGCATAGGCGATGTCGAGCCCGCTGTCGCGCATGTTGAGCCCCTGGTTGAGCCCCTGGGCGCCGCAGCCGACAATGACGACCTTCTTGCCCCTGAGCTTTTCCGCCCCGTCATGAAACTCCGAATGGTCCATGAACCGGCATTTGCCAAGCTGTTCCAATTGAAGGCGCATGGGGAGGGAATTAAAGTAGTTCATGGAGAATTTCCGGGTCGATTCGGCAAACGAGGCGCGATGATATAGCATCCGCAAAAGCAGGTAAATTTGCCGCATTTTCGTCATTCCGCGACTGCGCTTCGCTCCGTGCGGGATGACAGGGAAAAGGGCTCCGCCCACCAGACGACGACGGTTCCAGGCAAACACAATGCGTAAAGAACAACCCGCCAACCAGTCCGAAAGCCTGCTGCCCATCGACGAGCACGAGGAAATCGTCTCCGAGGGCGGCCGGCAGGTGAGGAGGCGCGGCGTCTATCTGCTGCCCAACCTGCTGACCCTGGGCGCGCTGTTCGCCGGCTTCTACGCCGTGATCGCCGGCATGTCGGGCAATTTCAACGAAGCCGGCTGGGCGATTCTGATCGCCGGCGTGCTCGACGGCCTCGACGGCCGCATCGCCCGGCTGACCCGCAGCCAGAGCGCTTTCGGCGCCGAATTCGACAGCCTTTCCGACATGGTCTCCTTCGGCATGGCCCCGGCGCTGATCATGTTCAGCTGGGCTTTCGAGCCGCTGGGACGACTTGGCTGGGCCGCGAGCTTCTTCTACATGGCCTGCGCCGCCCTGCGCCTGGCGCGCTTCAATGTGCAGCTCGGCACCGTGGACAAGCGCTTCTTCCTCGGCCTGCAAAGCCCCGTGGCCGCCGGTCTCATCACCTTCATTCCCTGGGTGGGCCACAAGTACGGGGTGGAAGTAACGGCCCTGGTGGCGTATCCGGCGGCGGCGATGATGGTGCTCACCGGCCTGCTGATGATTTCCAACTATCGCTATTTCAGTTTCAAGGTGCTCAATGTCAAGGGCACGGTGCCCTACATGGTGTTACTATTGACCCTTGGCCTGCTGGTGGTCATTGCCCAGAATCCCCAGGAATTGCTGCTGGCGATGTGCGTCATCTATGCCGCCTCGGGTCCCGCGGCGTGGTTCTACCGCAAGCGCGGCAGGCTGTTCGCCCGGGGCAAGTCGAACGGGGACAGCGAGCCGGGCGCGGGGAAAAACGCGGAATCCCCGGTGGCGGAACCACCGGAGCGGAAGCCAGACGAAAACGACACCGGCAAAACCGACCAAACGACCACCCAATGAGGCAAGTCGCCATGCTGATCAAGAAGCCTTCGGATATCCAGCCATCGGAAATCACGCCGGAAAGCGTGTATCGCCGGCGCAGGGAGTTCCTGCGCGACAGCGCCGCCCTGCTCGCAGGCGGCGCCATGCTGCCGCCGCTTGCCTTCGGCCAGCAGGGCGACGCCCTCAAGGCCGCCGCTCCCCCCGGCCTGACCCGCACGCCGCCGGCCACCTGGTGGGAAGACAAGTTCGAGACCATCGCCCCGGCGCCTTCGGAAGAGCCGTTTTACACCGCGGAATCGCTGACTCCCTATCAGGACGTGACGCGCTACAACAACTTCTACGAGTTCGGGATGGACAAGTCAGACCCATCGAACCGCTCCAGCGCATTCCAGACCGACCCCTGGTCCATCGAGATCAGCGGCGAGGTCGCCAAACCCGGAACCTATCATCTGGAAGATATTCTCAAACCCCACGATCTCGAAGAACGGGTATACCGCCTGCGCTGCGTGGAGGCATGGTCCATGGTCATCCCCTGGATCGGTTTTCCCCTGGCGGACATGATCAGGCGCTTCGAGCCCACCTCCCGGGCGCAATACGTCGAATTTGAAACCATCATCCAGCCGGACACCATGCCGGGCATCCGCTCGCCTTTCGCCATCGTCGACTGGCCCTACCGCGAAGGACTGCGCATGGACGAAGCCATGAATGAACTCACTTTCATGGCGGTGGGACTGTACGGCAGTTTCCTGCCGGCCCAGAACGGCGCCCCCATCCGGCTTGTGGTGCCGTGGAAGTACGGCTTCAAGAGCATCAAGTCCATCGTTCGCATGCACTTTCGCGAAACCCGGCCCAATACCACCTGGAACGACCTGCAGGCCAATGAATACGGCTTCTACGCCAACGTCAATCCGGCGGTGCACCATCCCCGCTGGCGCCAGGACACCGAGCGCCGGCTGCCCCAGACGCTGTTCAGCCGGCAGATCATTCCCACCCGACTGTTCAATGGCTACGAAGAACAGGTGGCGCATATGTACCAGGACATGGACCTGGCGCGCCATTACTGAGCACGGGTCGAAACCGGCGGAATGACCAGCGCCGCATCGAGGGCGAGGCCAGGGCTCGGGCTGCTGAAACCCGCGGTTTTCAGCGCATCCCTGCTGCCTCTGGCCTGGCTCTTCTGGCGCATCGCCGCCAATGATCTCGGCCCCGACCCGGCCCAGGAACTCGCCATCGCCACCGGCGAATGGACCCTGCGCCTCCTGCTCATCACCCTGAGCCTGACGCCCCTGCGCCAGCTCAGCGGGCGCCCGGAATTCGTCCGGGTGCGGCGCATGGCGGGTCTGTTCACCCTGTTCTACGCCGCCATCCATTTCTTCGTCTGGATGTCCCTGCTGCTGGCCTTTCGCTGGTCCGCCATCGGCGAGGAACTCGTCGAGCGGCCTTTCATCAGCATGGGATTCGCTTCCCTGCTGATATTGATCGCCCTGGGAATCACATCCACCAGGGCCATGGTGCGGCGCATGGGCAAAAACTGGAAACGCCTGCACCGGCTGATCTACCCGGCAGCCATTCTCGGCGTCATCCACCTCAGTTGGATTCTGCGAACCGATCTCGGAGAAGCCGTGCTGTACGGGTCGATCCTCACTTTACTCCTGGGTTATCGACTTTGGCGCTGGCTCACCAGGAGCGCATGATTCCGGCAACAAGGGAGCGCTTCGCTCCGCGCGGAATGACATGAAGGTTGAAGCGCCAAAATGAGAATTGCCGCATGAAAAAGAAGCGTACAAACAATGGAGAGCCTTCGGGAATCAGGCTATAATCCGCTTCCGCCCGGCCAGCGGCAGCCCTGCGCCGGCGCCGATTGCACCAATGCCGATCCAGCGGGATGGAGGAAATGAAGAAATCGCTGTTCTTGTTGTTCGCCATGGCCGTAACGGCGCCGATTGCGCTAGCCCAGGGAGATGCCGGCGCCGGCGAGGCCAAATCCGCCCTCTGCGCCACCTGCCACGGACCCGACGGCAACAGCGAGCTTGCCATCAATCCCAAGATCGCCGGCCAGAATGCGCGCTACATCATCAAGCAATTGCAGGATTTCAAGTCCGGCGCCCGCCCCGGCCCCATCATGAGCGCCATGGTCATCAACCTCAACGATGAAGACATTGCCGACCTCGCCGCATACTACGCGGCCCAGACGCCAACCCTGCTCGGCGCCGACCCGGAAAGCGTGGAACTTGCCGAATCCCTGTACCGGGCCGGCAACCGGGAGTTGCAGGTGGCGGCCTGCTCCGCCTGCCATTCCCCCACCGGCACCGGCAACGCCCCGGCGGGATTTCCCTCCCTCGGCGGCCAGCATCCCGAGTACACCCTGCGGCAACTCAAGGACTTCCGCTCCGGCGCCCGCGCCAACGATCCCGGCGGCATGATGCGCGTCGTCACCGAACGCCTTACCGATCCGGAACTCGAAGCCCTCGCCAGTTTTCTGGCCGGCTTGCACTAGGAGCCCGCGCCCGCCTGTGGTAGTTTTCCAGACAACTGGATGATGCTGAACCGACCCGGAGTGAATCCATGATCAGAAGAACACTTGCGATATTCGCCCTTGCCCTCGCGCTGCCCCTGGCCAACACGGCTTTCGGGCAGGTGGAAAGATTTGTGGATGGCACGCACTATGTGACCTTGCCCGTTCCGGTCAACACCCGCGACCCTTCCAAAGTCGAAGTGATCGAGGCGTTCTGGTACGGCTGCTCCCACTGCTTCCGCTTCGAGCCCCTGGTCGAAGACTGGAAGGCGAACATGGCCGACGATATCGACTTCCTCCGCTTTCCCGCCATGTGGAACGGACTGATGAAAATCCACGCCCAGATCTACTACACCGCCGAGGCGCTGGACGCCGTGGACATCGTCCACGAGCCGGTCTTCAACGCCATCAACCTAGAAGGCAACCGGCTGCAGAACGAACGGCAGATCGGCGATCTGTTCGCCAGCCACGGTATCGACGAGGAAGAATTCAGCCGGGCCTTCAATTCATTCGGCGTCCGCACCCGGATCAACCAGGCCGAAAGCCGCATGCAGGACTACCGCATCCAGAGCACTCCCAACATGATCGTCAACGGCAAGTACCTGATCGCCACGGGTCCGGATGTGCCAACCCAGCAAATGATGCTGGAAGTCGTGGATTTCCTCATCGATCGGGAACGCGCTGCGTTGTAGGCCTTCGAGTCGTCGCTGGAGCGAGAGCCGTGTTCACTCGCAACACGGCCTGCGAACGCAATGAACTTCGACCAGACAACGTTCGCCACCAGTGCGGTTTCGCTGGATGGGTATCCTGGCGACAGTCTGGCGGAGGTGGCTTTCGCCGGGCGGTCGAACGCCGGAAAGTCCAGCGCCATCAATGCGATTTGCCGACAGTCCCGGCTGGCGCGGACGAGCAAGACGCCGGGACGGACGCAGATGCTGAATTTCTTTCTGGTGCCGGGTCTTGCCGGGCGCTACCTTGTGGATTTGCCGGGTTATGGCTACGCCAGGGTGCCCCTGGAAGTCAAGGCGCAATGGCAGCGGGAAATGCGGTATTACCTCACCGGCAGGGACCAGCTTCAGGGCATCGTGCTGCTCAGCGATATCCGGCATCCGCTGAAGGAATTTGACCGGCGGATGATCGACTGGGCCCAGGAGTCCGGGCTGCCCTTGCATCTGCTGCTGACCAAGGCGGACAAGCTGAAGCGGAATCCCGCCCACAATGTCATGTCGGCGGTACGCAAGGAATTGTCCGGTCGCGGCGCCCTGGAAGTGCAATTGTTTTCCGCCACTGCCGGCATCGGCCTGGAACAGACCCGGGAACGGCTGGAAAGCTGGCTGGACCAGGAACCGCTCAGTGGGCCTCGTCCCAGTTGGCGCCGACGCCAACGTCCACCACCAGCGGCACATCAAGGGCGGCGGCGCTGATCATGCGGAACTTTACGCCGTCGCATAGCAGTTGCAGGTCGTTTTCGTTGACTTCGAAGACGAGTTCGTCGTGGACCTGCAACAGCATGCGGGCGTCGATGGGTTCACTTTCGAGCCACAGGTCGATATCGATCATGGCCTGCTTGATGATGTCGGCGGCGGTGCCCTGCATGGGGGCGTTGATGGCCGTGCGCAATGCCGCGCGCCGCAGCATGCCGCGCCCGGCGCGCAGATCCGGCAGATACAGTCTGCGGCCGAAAACGGTTTCCACATAGCCGAGTTCCGTGGCCTGGGCCTGGGTGCGGTCCATGAAGGCGCGGACGCCGGGATAGCGCTCAAAATAGCGGTTGACGTAGTGCTGGGCCTCTTCCCGACCGATATTCAACTGCCGCCCAAGGCCGAAAGCCGACATACCGTAGATCAGGCCGAAATTGATCGCCTTGGCGCTGCGCCGCTGGTCGGGCGCCACATCTTCCAGGGCGACGCCGAATACTTCCGCCGCGGTGGCGCGGTGGATGTCCTCGGCCCGGGAAAAGGCCGCGAGCAATCCCGGGTCGCCCGACAGATGCGCCATGATGCGCAGTTCCACCTGGGAATAATCCGCCGCCACAAGCCGGTATCCCGGCCGGCAGACAAAGGCCTGGCGCACCCGGCGGCCTTCGGCGGTTCGCGCGGGTATGTTCTGCAGGTTCGGATCGATGGACGACAGCCGGCCCGTTGCCGCCACCGCCTGCTGAAAGCTGCTGTGAATGCGGCCGGTGCCGGCCTGCAACTCCAGCGGCAGCTTGTCGGTATAGGTGGACTTGAGTTTGGTGAGGGACCGGTGCCGCAGCAGCAGCCGGGGCAGTTCGTAGTTTTCAGCCAGTTCCTGCAGCACATCCTCGGCGGTGGAAGGCTGGCCCTTGGGTGTCTTGCGCAATACCGGCAGTTGCAGCTTGTCATAGAGCAGCGCCTGCAATTGCTTGGGCGAGGACAGGTTGAAACGCTCCCCGGCCAGCGCATAGGCGGCCTGTTCAAGCTCTTCAAGCTGCCCGGCGAGTTCGGCGCTCTGCTTCGCCAGGGCCTCCCGGTCAAGCAGGATGCCATTGCGCTCCATGCGTTGCAGGGCCGGCGCCAGGGGCATCTCGAAGTAACGATAGAGCCCTTCAAGCTGGCCGTTCTCGCGCAGGTGCTGTTCCAGGGTCGCCGTCAGGCGCAGGATGAGGTCCGCCCGTTCGCCGGCCCAGTCGCCGAATTCCCGCACGCCGAGCTGATGCATGGCAAGCCGCCCGCGACCCTTGCCGGTGAGGCTCTCCAGGTCCGGCGGGGCATGGTCCAGATACCGCCTGCCGATGGATTCAAGCTGATGCCGCACGGCCACCGAGTTGGCCACATAGGAGGCCAGCAGCACATCGGATTTCACCGGCCGCAGGCTGATGCCGAGATTTTCCAGCAGATGGAGCTGGTGCTTCAGGTCATAGCCGCATTTGGGCTTGAGGGCATCTTCGAGCAATGGCCGCAACGCTTTGAAAACCCGCTCCGCGGACAACTGTTCGAGGCAGCCCTCGTAGTCGTGGTCGAGGGGGATGTAGGCGGCCTGGCCGGGTTTGGCGCAAAAAGCGGCGCCGATGATGCGGGCCTGGAGAAAATGCCCGGGTTCGGCTTCCAGATTGAAGCTGAACGTGGGAGCGGCGCCGAGTTCGGCCACAAGTTCGCGGAGTTGCTCTTCGCTGGTGATAATCGTGGTTGCGGCCCCGGGTGGCGCGGCGTCCAGGTCAAGTTCGGATTCCGGTCTGCCCTGCGCCTCTTCGGTGGCCGGCCCGGTTGCCGGCGTGGAAATCACTCCCTCGGATTCGAGTTCCCGCAGCCAGGTGCGGAACTCGAGTTCGCTGAACAGGCGGTGCAGTTCCCGCTTGTCCTCGGGCTGCGGCAGGAGTTGCTGGTACTTCAGTTCCAGCGGCACATCGGTGCGGATGGTGGCGAGCCGGTACGACAGCCTGAGCTGTTCGATATTGTCCCTGAGCTTTTCGCCGATCTTGCCCTTGATGGCGCCGGCATGATCGATGATTCCCCGCATCGACCCGTATTCCCCGAGCCATTTGACGGCGGTTTTCGCGCCCACGCCAGGGACGCCGGGAATATTGTCGGACTTGTCGCCCATGAGGGCGAGATAATCGATGATCTGTTCCGGACGCACGCCGAATTTCCGCTCCACCCCGGCAGGGTCGAGTAGCTCGTCGTTCATGGTGTTGATCAGCGCCACCCGCCCGGTGACAAGCTGGGCCAGATCCTTGTCGCCGGTGGAAATCAGTGTGGGCACCTGGTCCGCCCCGGCCTGCACCGCGAGCGTGCCGATGACGTCATCGGCCTCCACATCATCGATGATCAGCAGGGGCAGGCCCATGGCGCGGATGATGTTGAGGATGGGCTCGACCTGGCTGCGCAGGTCTTCGGGCATGGGCGGGCGGTGCGCCTTGTATTCCGCGTAGATCTCGCTGCGGAAGGTCTTGCCCCTGGCATCGAAAACAATGCCGACGCGGCTGCCGGGATACTTGTTCAGCAGGCTGCGGATCATGTTGATCACGCCGCGGATGGCGCCGGTTGGCTGCTGCCGGCTGTTCACCAGGGGCGGCAGCCCGTGATAGGCGCGAAACAGGTAGGAAGAGCCGTCTACCAGGATAAGTTCGGGATGATATTCATTGCCGGCCATGTTTCATTGTCCGCGTTCAGGCCCGCTGCATGATCAGCCGCAGCGCCTCGCCAATGGCCGCGGCGCGGTGCGGCGGCCGCAGCAGGCCAACCAGTTCGCCGACCGGGTCCACCACGGCGATATGGATACTGTGGCTGATCATGCCTTCGGGGGCATCGGCGGGCTGGCCGTGGCCGGCGTCCATCCCGGCGCCGGTATTGGCGAACATCTGGCCGGCAAACCCGGCAACGGCTTCCCTGCTGCCGCTGAGACCGATGAAATCCTCGTGGAATTCATCCAGATACTCGCCGATGATGGCCGGGGTGTCAGCCGGGTCGATCGAAACAAAAACGACCTGCACCGGCGCTTCCGCGGACTCCCCCCGGTCCCGGTAGTAGCGCTCGATTTCCGCCAGGGTCAGGGGGCACATGTCGGGGCAATTGCTGAAACCGAAAAACACCAGGTTCCATGCGCCGCGCATGTCGCCAAGGTCAAATGGCTGTCCGCGCTGGTCGCTCAGGGCAATTTCACGCAGCGGAACCGGTTCGGGATAAACCGCCGCGCCGAGGCCGTCAAGCCGGGCAAGCTCGGCGCGGCCGGCGCGAAACTGCAGCAGCAGCGCGATCAGCATCAACAGCAGCACGTTCAGCAGGACGAATGCCAGCCAGACTGTGCGGTTGAGGCGGATGGCGGCCATGTGCCATTCAGGCCAGGTAGTGGTCCACCAGCAGGGCGGCGAAAAGCAGCGCGAGGTAGACGATGGAATAACCGAAAGTGCGCATGGGAACATCCGACCGCGGGCGGAACATGAGCCGGCCCGACCAGTACAGGAATCCGGCGCCAAGCAGCAGCGCGGCGGCCAGGTAGAGCCGGCCGCTCATGCCGGTAAACCAGGGGATGACGCTTGCCGCCACCAGAATGAGGGTATACGCCACGATATGCACCCGGGTCGCATATTCGCCGTGGGTGACCGGCAGCATGGGAACGCCGGAGCGGGCGTATTCGTCCTTGCGGTGAATCGCCAGCGCCCAGAAATGCGGCGGCGTCCAGGCGAAGATGATCAGCACCAGCACCAGGGCGTCGGCTTCGATGGTTCCGGTCACCGCCGACCAGCCAAGCAGCGGCGGCATGGCGCCGGCAAGCCCGCCGATGACGATATTCTGGGGAGTGGCGTGTTTCAGGTAGCCGGTATAAATGAAGGCGTAGCCCACGAAGGAAGCCAGCGTGAGCCAGGCGCAGAGCGGATTGATCCACACCAGTAAAATGCCCATGCCACTGGCGCAGAGCAGCAGCGCAAAAATCGCGGCCTGCACCGGCTCGACCCGGCCTTGCGGCAGCGGCCGACCGGAAGTGCGGCCCATGATGCGGTCGATGCGGCGGTCCAGGAGGTGATTGACAGCGGCGCCTGAGCAGGAAACCAGCGCAATGCCGAGGTTGCCGAGCAGAAGCACGCGCCAGGGAACCATGCCGGGCACGGCGAGAAACATGCCCACTAGCGAAGTCAGGATCATGAGCATGACCACGCGGGGCTTGCACATTTCGTAGTAGTCGCGCCAGGAGGCGAAAACTTGCCGGACTGCGGTTTCTGTCATCAATTGCTGGGCCAGTCGCGGAGCGGCGGGGGAGGTGGAATGAAGCGCCGCCGAGTGGCTGCGCATTCAAGCATTTTTCGGCCTGAATCTCAAGCTGCCGCCCACTACCACTGGAACTGGACGCGGCCGAAGAGATTCATGCCCTGGCCGAACATGCGGCTGCCCACCGGGACGACGCTGTTCATTACGCGGTTGAATCCGGTGAGGTGATCGACATAATCGGCATCGAAAAGGTTTTCGGCGCCGAGGGTGAAGGTCATGCCGTGGCCGGTGAACCAGTTCAGGTAGACATTGGTCAGGTTGTAGCCGCCGGTGGGGTTGGCATTGTTCCTGGGGTTCATCGGGTCGTGGGTGTTGGTGCGGGAAATCTGGTCCTGCTCCAGCACGACGACCTGTTCGATGCGGGCCGAGAAGTCGCCGGTTTCATAGAACAGCGATACCCGGCCATTGCCCGGGTTGATCCGGTACAGGTGGTCCGGGATATCGCCGCGTTCGGCGTTCACCTGTGACGCCATGCCTTCCACCCGCCAGCTTTCGTTGATGGCGAATCCGAAACTCAGATCGAAGCCGCGGAAATCGGCTTCGGTATTGGCGAACATGAGCGGGGTGGGGTCGCCGTTGGCGTTGCGGCTTACGCCGATGACCGCCATGTGGGTGGCCGGCACGCCCTGGATGTAGTGATCGACATTGCGGACGAAGAACCGGGGGGAAACCCAGGCGGCGCCGTCGGTCCAGTCAAAGCCGAGTTCGAACTGGTTCGAGGTTTCCGGCTGCAGGTCGGGATTGCCGACATAGTTGTTGCCGTCGCCAAGGCCGGCATTGATTTCCAGCGGAATCCACAGATAGCGCTCCTGGTACAGCGGCGAGCGGGTCTTGCGGCCATAGCCGGCTTCCACCACGAGGTTTGCGGTCAACTGGTGGCGCAGTTTGGCCACCAGGTCGTGATTGTCGTCCCGCTGCTCGCGGTCCCGTGAGTTGAACCCCTGGCGCAGCATCCACACCGCCCGGGGCGGACTGCCCATGCCCCACATGGCAGGGTTCATGTCCACCAGCCGGGCGGGGAAAGCGTCAACCTCGCCGGCGCTCATGTCCACCTGTTCCATCCTGGCGCCAAGTTCAAGATACCAGTCGCTGGCCGGAATCGCCGACCACTGGGCGAAAAGCGATGTGCCGCGGGTTTCCACGCCGTGGAAGTTTTCCACGAAAAAGGGGCCGAAATCCGGATCGGTCACGCGCACGTCGTGCTCGCCGCTCTTGCCTTCCGCGCCCACTTCAAGCAGGCCCGGCCCCAGGCCGAGATTGAACGCGAGTCGGAAGCCGGATTCTTCGCTCCCGGCGAATGCAAAACGCTTGTCATCGCCGGCAAAAGGCGCCAGCGAAAGGCTGGAAAAATCCGGCGCGGGACGCAGCAGGTAATTGTTCATGCCGTGTTCGATGGAAGACTGGTATACGCCAAGTTCGACGCCGACTTCGCCGATTTGTCCGTTGTAGCGGAAGTTGAAGGTGCCGGTGTCGAACCAGTCGATATCCATGGGCAGGGTGGGGGTGCCGCTGTCCTCGGTTTCGATACGGTGGGCGTCGATCAGCACTTCATGGGCGCCGCCGCGGAAGCCGTAGCCGACGCCGTAAATGTCGCGGCTGTAGCCGGTCGCCGCCACTTCGCCATGGGTTGAATCGTAATTGCCGCCCTGGTCGATATTGCCAATGCCATAGAGGCGGTGGTTGGCATTGCCGCCGCCAAAAATCAGCGACCCGCTGGCGCTGCCGGCGGCGGAACCCGCCGAGAATTCGGAATCGCCGCGCCAGTCCCAGCCGCTGTCGTCATTGAATGCGGGCCGCTTCCATCTGGCCGTGGCCGCGCCGCCAATGCCGCCGCCGGTGGATATGGAGGCAATGCCCTGTTCCACCACCAGGTTTTCCATCAGGGCCGAAGGAATATGGTGCAATGGAGGCGCCATCCAGTTGGGCCCGCCGCCGTGAATCAGCATGCCGTCGATGCGCACATTGATGCGGGGGCCGAACATGCCGCGATACTGGATTTGCCCGGTGAGCGGCCCGTTGTGGTTGGCGCCGCCGCCGGGAACGCGATTGATCAGCAGGGCGGAATCCGCAGCGGAACTGGTGCGCCGCGCATTGAACCGGGTTTCAAGAAATTCCTTCCGCCCGACCACGCGAATCTCGGCAATTTCCTCTCCCTGGGCGAAAAGCGGTCCGCCGCAGGCCAGCAGCAATGACGCAAGGACAGCGCCAGACAAGTCCTTTTTTCCAGACTCCCATATACCAGACACCGCATTCTCCCGGTCGTTTCCTGACAGCCCGGGAATTATAGTTTCGCCATCCTCCGCATCCGATGTGGCATATTGTCACAGCGCATTGGCCTTGTCGCACATGAATACTTGCACTATGCTTGCCTGCTCGCGAAACAGGAGGGCGAAGGGAGCCATGGAAATTGCGGGAAAAACGGCTTTTATCACGGGCGCCGCTTCGGGCCTTGGCCTGGCGGTCGCCAGGAATTTTCTCGGCGCCGGCGCCAGTGTCATGCTGTTCGACCGCAACGGGGAATTGCTGCGCGAGGCCGGGGCGGAACTCGGCGAGCGGGCGTCCTGGCATGCGGGCGACGTCACCGACGAAGACTCGGTAGCCGCCGCCATCGCCGCGACCCGCGAGCGTTTCGGCGCCATCCATATCAATGTCAATTCCGCCGGCATCGGCGGCGCCGCGCGCACCGTGGGCCGCGACGGCCCGATGCCGCTGGCGCGCTTCGAACATATCGTGCGGGTGAACCTGATCGGCACCTTCAATGTGCTGCGGCTGTGCGCCGCGATCATGAACGAAAACGAAGCCGATGGCGGTGACGGCGAACGCGGCGTCATCGTCAATGTCGCGTCGGTCGCGGCTTTCGACGGCCAGACCGGCCAGGCCGGGTACGCCGCGTCCAAGGGAGGCATCGTCGCGATGACCTTGCCCATCGCCCGCGATCTGGCGAGGCAGGGCATTCGCGTGATGACCGTGGCGCCGGGCGTATTCGAGACGCCATTGCTCGCCGCGGCTCCGGACGAGCTGAAACAGGCGCTGGTTTCGATCACCCAGTTTCCGAAACGGCTCGGGCAGCCCGAGGAATTCGCCGCCGAGGTGGCGCATATCGTCGGATGCGCCTATCTTAACGGCGAAACCATCAGGCTGGACGCCGGCATCCGCATGCCGGCGATCTGAAACATTAGGGAAGCTCTGATCAAGTCAGAGCTTCCCTGCGGCACATGGAAGTGCCGCCGAATTCGATGGCGTAAGCCATTGAATTCGGGAGCAAAACAAAACCACGCTTTTGTTTTGCGATAATGAAAAACTCCACGGATGGAGTT
>JAJECW010000074.1 GCA_022821865.1 Pseudomonadales bacterium | reverse complement strand
GCGCAAGGCCGGAAAATCCGCCAGGGAACGAGCGGAGGAACAGGGCCAACTGATGCTCAAGCTGAGCGGGCTCGAAGACCATGGCAGCGCCATCAAGATGAATCTGCTGTCGAAGTCCGGGCTGAGCGACAATCGCGTGATCCGCGATCTGAACATTCTGGAATCGAGCGTTACCGAAGCCGCGCACCACATGCGGGCGGACGGGTTGCTGCCCGCGCTGAACCGGCACTTCGGGCTGGACAGGCTCAAGGAAACGAACAAGAAGCAGGCAGACGGCTGCACCACGGCCTCACTGCTGATGATGAATGCCGCCATGCTGCATCAGCGCGTCGCTAACGGCGGCTGGCTGCCGGGAGTAAGCGATCTTTCGACCATCAAGAATGAAACTAATGTCGTTCCGAAATTGAGTCGGGAGTGGGAACGCATCATGCGCCATGACTTCCGACCGGTGCTTGAGCCCGCGCTGGAGGCCATGTATGCCATTGAAGAAACGGGCAAGACTGCCGGACTGCAACGCGCACTGCATCACCTCGCCGCCGAGGCTGAACGCATAGCCGAGACCTATGCTGACATGGGCGCCGACCATGCCGGTCCGTTGTTCAACCGCGTCATGGGCAACCAGGCGTCGGATGGCGCGTTCTTCACCAGACCCGTCGCCGCCTCGCTCGCCGCGCGTTTGACGCTCGATGCCTGCGAAGACCAGGACTGGTCCGACCTTGAGGTATGGCGAACTCACAAGACTGTTGATCTGGCGTGCGGCAGTGGAACCCTGCTTGCGGCTATGCTTTCCGACATGAAACGCAGAGCGGCAGAGAGCGGCGCGGAAGCTGAGACGCTGACCCGGCTTCAGAAGCTGGCAGTGGAGGATGTCATCAAGGGGTTGGACATCAATCCCGTTTCCCTCCAGCTTGCGGCTTCCCAACTGACGGCTGGCAACCAGAAAGTCAGTTACCGAAGAATGGGACTTCACCAAATGCCCTATGGCCCCGACAAACACGATCCTGGCAGGGTGTCAGCGGGAACGCTCGAACTGCTGGGGCAGAGGTCAGTCGTGGCGGGAACGAACGAACTGAACCTGGGCGACGATGCGGTTGGCTCAATGGCAACATGGGCGGCAACCGACGACGCGGAGCTTGAGCATGCGGTTGACGCGGCGAAGAGTGCTCGTATCGTCATCATGAATCCACCGTTCACTAACCGCGCCAGGATGGGCGAGAAGTTTCCGAAGGAGACGCAGAAAAAGCTCCGCGACCGCGCCGACTTGATGGAGCGGGAACTCACGAAAACAGACTCTGGTTTGGCGGAGATTGCGGACAGGAACTCCATCGGACCGCTCTTCGTTGGTCTTGCAGACCACTGCGTAGAGCGGTCCGATGGGGTTCTGGCGATGATTAACCCGACCATAGCGCTCACGGTACCCTCCGGTCAGCGTGAGCGGCTTGCGCTCGCCCGGCGCTTCCATATACATACTGTGTTGACCTCGCACCAACCTGGAAACAACAACCTGAGCCAGCACACATCCATCAATGAAAGCATCGTGGTAATGCGTCGATGTGTCGGCGACAGCCCGCCGACTCGGTTCATCAATCTCGACAGGCTGCCGGTGGACGAGGACGAGGTCGCCGATTTTCACCGATGTCTGCTGGACTGTGAGGAAGGCTTGATAGAGAACGGATGGGGCGAGATTTCCTACTGGCCCGCGGATCGAATCGAGACAGGCGACTGGACGGCGGCGGTGTTTCGATCGCCTGAACTGGCCAATGCAGCCTTCGACTTCGCCAATCACAAATCGCTTCTTCGAATGGAAAATCTCGATATGGTGCCATCCGCGGTGTTGGATGGAGGGGCGCAAATGCGTGAGTTCGGGCAGGCCGACGCTAACGCTCCGGGCAGTTTTCCGATGTTGTATTTCAAGGGCGCCGATGCCCAGCGAACGATTCGAGGCGTACCCGATCAGCATTGGGCGCCCAAAAGGTCGGTACCGCGGCGTGAATGGATTGAAACTCCGGGTATCAATGGATTGCAGCATCCTGATACCGCCCGTCGAATCGTGAATAAATCCGCCCATTTACTGGTGACGGGAGGACAGAGAACCAACACAGGACGTCTGACCGCGGTGGCGCAGGAAGAATTGTGTGTCGGTATAGGCTGGCTGCCAGTGCCGGGGACCACGATGGACCAGGCGAAAGCGGCAGCCGTCTTCTTCAACTCAATTGCGGGGCGACTGCAACTGATGCGCAATGTCGGTAAAACACTTGAGTTTCCGAAATACAGGCCTGCGGGCCTGAAGACCATCCGTTTACCCGATCTCTCCGACCGCGACATCGTTGACGGTCTGGCTCGCTGCTGGGATGCCACGGCGGAGATGGAAGTGCCGCCGTACCGAGACGGCGAATGCGAAGTGCGCCGCCTCTGGGATGAAGCCGTAGCCGAGGCGATGGGTTGGGACGCCGCAGAACTCACGCGGCTGCGTCTGCTGCTGCACCAGGAACCGCATGTACGCGGGCTGGGCTACGGACAGTACGCCGACGAAGTGGAGATCGATCCCGCCGACCGTCTACGCTTCACGGAACTCGCCGACCGATGGGAAATGGAAACCGTGTTCGAGTCCAACACGGCCCACGTGGTCGAACACCCCGCCCTTAAGGAAATAATCAACATGGGCGAGCCGGTGGTGCCATTGATACTGGAACGGATGCGGGCGGAACGGGCACACTGGTTTTTTGCTTTGCGCGCCATCACGGGAGCCGACCCCGTCAATCCAGCCGACAGAGGCAAGATTGCAGTAATGCAGGATTCCTGGCTGGAATGGGGCGAAGCCAATGGATACAACTGAATGGATGCGGTCGCTTGTACAAGTATTCCCAAGGTTATCCGGCGAAACTTTTGAAATCGTGGCTCCAGACTCGTTCCAGTATAATTGCATTGCATTTGCGGCAGGTGATGTTAGCGAGTGGTGGTCCCCGTGGCAGCAGATACTTTCTGGCCCGATTACGCCACGCGCACAGACCGCATGGAAAGCCTCGTTGAAGTATTCGCCGGCTTGAAATTTCAGCGATGCCAAGACGGAAGTCTTGAACGCGGCTTTGAAAAAGTCGCTTTGTACGAAATTCGGGGTGCGTGGAAACATGCGGCGTTGCAAACTCCCACTGGACGCTGGCGCAGCAAAATGGGAACAGGGCCGGTAATTGAACACCGCAGCCCGGAATCGCTTTCAGGTGGGGCGTATGGCAATCCGACAATCTACATGCGAAAGCCCGCGAATCATGCGACGAAACCAAAGTAAAGGTTTACATTGCACTGCCAGCGATTCTCATTTTGTAAATGAGATTCCGCGACTCCGCTTCGCTGCGCGCAGAATGACAGTGGGGGAAACGGCAATTCTGCTGCTCGCGCTCCTGCTCGCTTGGCAGCAGGTATTCGCGCAATCCCAGGGCACGGCAACCCAGTCGATTATCCGCTACGACAGCATCCATCACCCGGTCGCGGCCTCCGGCGGCATGGTGGTAAGCCAGAACGAGGCGGCGAGCGAGGTCGGCAGGGAAATCCTGCGCAAGGGCGGCAACGCCGTCGATGCCGCCGTCGCCATGGGCTTCGCCCTCGCCGTCACCTTGCCGCGGGCGGGCAATCTCGGTGGCAGCGGCTTCATGCTCGTGCATATGGCCGAGCCGGGCGGTCCCGATGCGGTGGCGGCGCTGGATTTCCGCTCGGTGGCGCCGGCCGCCGCCAGCAGCGACGAATTCCGCGGCGACGACGGCGAGATTCTCCGGGATGCGCTGACTTTCGGTCCGCGCGCGGCCGGCGTACCCGGCACCGTCGCCGGATTGGAAGACGCCTGGCGCAGATTCGGCGCGCTTTCCTGGCGGGAAGTGCTCGCTCCGTCCATCGAACTGGCCGAAAATGGCATCGAGATCAGCGACGATCTGGCCTATGCGCTCGCCGAGGCGCTTGCGGTCATGCGGCGCTATCCGAGCAGCATGGCGGCCTATGCCCGGGAAGACGGCTTGGCCTGGGCCGCCGGAGAGACGCTGGTTCAGCCGGACCTGGCCTGGTCGCTGCGCCAGATCAGCGATCATGGCGCCGAAGCTTTCTATCGCGGCGCCATCGCGGAGAAAATCGCGGCGTACATGGAACAGGCCGGCGGCCTGATCGCCGCCGGGGACCTCGCCGCGTATCGCGTGAGCGTACGCGAAGCCATCGCCACGGATTATCGCGGCTATCGCGTGGTGACCATGCCGCCGAGCAGCGTCGGCGGCCTCGCCTTGCTGCAGATGCTCAATGTGCTCGGCCATTACGACATGGCGCGGCTGCCCCAGGGATCGGCCGCGAGCCTGCATGTGCTGGCGGAAACGATGAAACTCGCCAACGCCAACCGGCGCGAGGGCATCGGCGATACCGACTTCGTGAAAGTGCCGATCGCGGGCATGCTCAGCGCATCCCTGGCCAGGGAAATGGCGGCCCGGATCAGCCCGGACCGCGCGACCCCGGTGGAGGAAATCTCGCCCGAGGACGCTTTCCCCCACGAGAGCAGGGACACCACGCAAGTATCGGTAGTGGACGGCGAGGGCAATGCGGTTTCCCTGACCTACACCCTCGGCTATTCCTTCGGTTCGGGCCTTGTCGTTCCCGGCACCGGCATCATTCTCGACAACCAGATGCGCAATTTCTCGATTCGCGATCCCGACGTACACGCAAATCGCATGGAACCCGGCAAGCGGGTCGTCTCGACGATGACGCCGACCATGGTGTTCGACGAGGACGACCGGCTTTTTCTCGTTACCGGCACCCCCGGGGGCAGCCGCATCCACAACGTCATATTGCAACTCATCGTCAATACCGTGGACTATGGCATGAACATCGCCGAAGCGACCCATGCGCCGCGCATCTACCAGGCCTGGCGGGAGCCGGAACTCGGCGTCGAACGTGGCTCAAGCGCCGACAGCCTGCGCCTGCTCGAAGCCATGGGCCACGAAATCGAAATCCAGCAGACCATGGGCAGCACGCAATCGATCATGCTGAGCAATGGCCTGCTATACGGCGCCGCCGATCCGCGCCGTCCCGGCGCCGCGGCGCTCGGAATCGACTGACGGAGGAAGGAATTCGATGCGAATCAAAATGAAACCGGTCTTGTCCGCGGTCGCCGCCTTCCTGCTCCTGCATGCCGTACATGCAGGCGCGCAACCACAAAAGACCGCACTGGAAAACCCGGTGCCCGAACGCGTGCTGTTCGTCGGCAACAGCTATTTCTATTACAACGACAGCTTGCACAACCACGTCTCGCGCATGCTCGCCTCGCTCGACCCGGCGCTTGGCGAGCGCATCGAATTCAAATCGGCGACCATCGGCGGCGCGGCGCTGAACCATCACCCCCTGGACAGCCATCTCACGCCGGGCAAACTCGGCATCGACGAACCGTTCGAACTGGTCATCCTGCAAGGCGGCAGCGGCGAGCCATTGAGCGATCGGCGGCGCGAAGGGTTCGCACGGACCGCCGCCGAATTCGAGCGCAGGATCAGCGCCGTCGGCGCCGAAACCGCGCTCTACATGACCCACGCGTATTCACCGCCCCATCCCCGCTTCGACCCCGATATGATCGAGTCCATCGAGTCGCTGTACGTAGAAACCGGAAACGAAATCGGCGCCCTGGTAATCCCCGTGGGCCTGGCCTTCGAGGAGGCCTACCGCCGCCGGCCGGAGATAGTACTGCACAAACAGTTCGACGGCAGCCACCCCGATATGCTCGGCACTTATCTGGCCGCCTGCGTAATCGTTGCCAGTATCTGGGGTTTATCGCCGCTGGAAAGCGACTACGACTATTTCGGCGCGCTCAACCGCGACGACACCCGCTTCCTCCAGCAAGTAGCTCAAGACGTAACTGACGAGTTCCTGAACCGCTGATCGCGGAGATTCCGCACAACCGAAAGGGCCGCGAGCGGCCCCGTTCGAAGCCCCGACGTTATTGAATCGGGGAATAGTCTGTCGCGACCATGAACTTGCGCTCGATGCCGGCGAGAATCTGGCCGTTGGCGTTGGACGCTTCGGCGACAGCCTGCCACTCGGGATCCTGGCCGAAAGCCCGCCATGAGGCATCGGCGGCTTCCTGGCTGTCGTGAGCGATGATGTAGACCAGCGTGTCGTCGCGCTCTTCTTCGCTGGTCGGCGTCCAGTAGCCGATATTTTCCATGCCGTGTTTCTCGAAGAGGCCCGTGGTGTGGTCGCGGAAGCGGGCGTTCAGGTTGTCGAGGTTGCCGGGCGTGGACGTGTAGATGCGCAATTCGTACAGTTTGCCGCTCTGGGCGGAACTGACGGCGAACATGCCGGCGCCGACGCCGATGGCCATGGAAAGCAGGGAAATTCCTGCTATTTTCAGATAGTTGCTCACGATTTTCTCCTGCGTTACCGGGTTGGTTGAAAGAGCCCCGGCAGTATAATCAAAGGCCCGCGCCAATGCGAACCACGTTGACCGATCGAGCCCCGGGCGCTTTCCGACGCTGGCTGACGCTTTCCCGGCTGGCGCCGGGCCCCTTTCAGCCACCGCCGCGCGCCCTCCGTGCGGTAGCCGAGTCGTTAGATTTAGCCGGGGCGCTCTAGTAAAATTGTTTTCTTCTGAAGTCGGAAGGCGCCAGGAAAATGGAGAATCTCGTCAGTCAGGGAATGCCGCTTGCGCTGTTCGGCATCGGTATCGTTTTTGTCTTTCTCTGCCTCCTCGTGCTCGCCACCCGGGCCATGTCGATCCTGACCGGGCGGTTCGGGCCGGCGCTGGGCCTGGCGCCGGAAAACCTCGCCGATTATCCGGCGCCTCCCGCGCAGGTGGCCGCCATCATCGCCGCGGTGACCATGCACCGCCAACGCATGCGCGCGCGCCGGGCAACGCCTTGACCATCGTCAAACGGATTCACTCATGAACGATCAGAGCCATCCCCTGGGAATAACCGAAGTCGTACTCAGGGACGCCCACCAATCCCTTATCGCCACGCGCATGCGCATCGAAGACATGCTACCGATCGCGGACAAGCTCGACCAGGTGGGTTTCTGGGCGCTCGAATCCTGGGGCGGGGCCACCTTTGACGCCTGCATCCGCTATCTCGGCGAGGATCCCTGGGAGCGAATCCGGCGCTTCAAGGCGGCCATGCCCAATACCCGGCAACAGATGCTGTTCCGCGGTCAGACCATTCTCGGCTACCGGCATTACGCCGACGATATCGTGCGCAAATTCGTCGAACGCGCGGCGATCAACGGCGTCGACGTGTTTCGCGTGTTCGACGCGCTCAACGACATGCGCAATCTCGAAACGGCGATTTCCGCGGTGCGCGAGCAGGGCAAGCACGCCCAGGGCACGATGGCCTATACCACGAGCCCCGTGCACACCCTCGATACCTGGCTCGACATGGCGCGCAACATCGAAAGCATGGGCGCCGATTCGCTTTGCATCAAGGACATGGCGGGCCTGCTCGAACCCTACGAAGCGTTCGAGCTGATTTCCAGGCTCAAGCGGACCGTGGGCATTCCGATTCATATCCAGTGCCATGCCACCACGGGGCTGTCCACCGCTACCTACCTGAAGGCCGTCGAGGCGGGCATCGACAATATCGACACCGCGATTTCATCGATGAGCCTCACCTATGGGCATTCGCCGACCGAAACCATGGTTTCCATGCTTGAAGGCACGCCGCGATTTCCCGGCCTCGATCTGAAGCTGCTCGAAGAGATTGCCGCGTATTTCCGCGAGGCGCGCAAGAAATACGAAGCTTTCGAAGGCTCGCTGAAAGGGGTGGATTCGCGCATCCTCGTATCCCAGGTCCCCGGCGGCATGTTGTCCAACCTGGAGAACCAGTTGCGCGAACAGAATGCGCTCGACCGCCTTGATGAGGTGCTTGAGGAAATTCCCAGGGTGCGGGCGGATCTCGGTTTTCCTCCGCTGGTGACGCCGGTTTCACAGATCGTCGTGACCCAGGCCGTTTTCAACGTGCTCAGCGGCGAGAGTTACAGCAATATCGCCAAGGAAACCGCCGGTCTGCTGCGCGGCGAATACGGCGCGACGCCGGTGCCGGTGAACCCCGATCTGCAGGCCAGGGTTCTCGACGGCGAGGAGCCTATCCGCTGCCGGCCGGCGGATCTGCTCAAACCGGAATTCGACAGGCAACGCGCCGAATTGCGCGGCATCGCCAAACGCGACGGTTTCGTGCTCGCCGACGAGGTTGACGACACCTTGACCTTCTCGCTGTTTCCCCAGGCCGGGCTGCGCTTTCTCAAGAACCGCCACAATCCGGCGATTTTCGAACCAAAGCCTGAAGCGGTGCGCCAACAGACGCCCGCGGCCGACGCTGCCGGTGTCTACACGGTAGAAGTGGGCGGGCAGCAGTTCGTGGTCAAGGTCGCCGAAGGCCAACATGTCGGCGAGATCACGCCTGCTGCCGGCGCCGCCGGTCAAGTCGGCGCCGAACGCGCGTCGGAGATCAAGGCCCCGTTGGCCGGTACGGTGGTGCGGGTCATGGTCGGCGTCGGCGAAAGCGTCAATGCCGGCGACGTGCTGATCGTACTGGAAGCGATGAAGATGGAAGCCGAAGTCCAGGCGCCGGCGGCCGGCACGATAGCCGCCATCCGCGTGCGCGGCGGCGACAGCGTACAACTGGGCCAGACCCTGTTGCTGCTGCGGGAATAGGGCCGGGCGATGGAGCAATGGCGCTCGTTATGGCAAAGCACCGGACTGTATCGGCTCGACTTGCCCCAGACGGCGATGATGCTGATCTGCCTGCTGCTGCTGTATCTGGCCATCCGCAAGAAGTTCGAACCCCTGCTGCTGTTGCCGATCGCCTTCGGCGGACTGCTGGCCAATATACCCGGCGTCGAAATCGCCACCGGTGACGGCATCCTGCGGCAACTCTATGAAATCGGCCTGGCGACCTCGATTTTCCCCTTGTTGATCTTCATGGGCGTGGGCGCGCTGACCGACTTCGGACCGCTGCTCGCCAATCCGAGAACGATGATTCTCGGCGCCGCGGCCCAGGTCGGCATATTTGCCACCTTGCTCGGCGCCTTGCTGCTGTCCGACCTGGGCTGGTTCGATTTCAGCCTGCAACAAGCCGCGGCCATTGCCATCATCGGCGGCGCGGACGGTCCGACCTCGCTTTATCTGGCAAGCGTGCTCGCGCCGGAGCTACTCGGCGCCATCGCGGTTGCGGCCTATTCCTACATGGCCCTGGTGCCGCTGATCCAGCCGCCCATCGCGCGCGCGCTGACTTCCCCGCGGGAGCGCGCCATCCGCATGAGCGAACAGCGCCATGTGCGGCGGATCGAGAAGATCCTGTTTCCCCTGCTGCTGCTCCTGCTTACCGCCTTGCTCGTGCCGGCCGCGGCGCCGCTGCTCGGCATGTTCTGTTTCGGCAATCTCATGCGCGAGTCGGGCGTGGTCAAGCGCCTTTCCGACACCACGCAGAACTCCCTGGTCAATATCGTCACCATCCTGCTCGGACTCGCGGTCGGCTCGCGCCTGGCGGCGGACCAGTTCCTGGTGCCTTCGACCCTGGGGATTCTCCTGCTTGGCCTGTTCGCTTTCGCCACCGGCACGGCGGCCGGCGTCCTGATGGGCAAGTTGATGAATCGATTCTCCCGCAACCCGATCAATCCGCTGATCGGCGCCGCCGGCGTGTCCGCCGTGCCGATGGCGGCGCGCACCGCCCATCGCCTGGGAGAAGAGGCCGACCCGGAGAATTTCCTGCTGATGCACGCCATGGGCCCCAACGTCGCCGGCGTGATCGGCTCCGCCGTCGCCGCCGGCATCCTCATCCGCCTCGCCGCATAGCCGAAGTTTGTTCGCTCACCTTGATTCGTGGTTGTAGAATGCGCTTGCAAGATCAATTTCAATGGTGAGCGTGGAGAGCAGGACGCTTTTTTGTGGCGAGGCAAAACTTGCGGGTGCAGTAACCGATGACGAAAGCGGAACTGGTGGCGGAATGGGTCGCGAACGGCGAAAACTCCGGAATGGAGTTCAAGCGCGATGATGATTTGCGTCCGGAACAACTCGCGAAAGAAGTCGTGGCGCTGGCGAACTTTCGCGGCGGGCGGATATTGATTGGTGTCGATGACGACGGCACAGTCGGAGGCATTCAACGCGAAGACATCGAGCAGTGGGTGATGGACACGGTGTTCGGCCGCTATGTCCATCCGATAATCATTCCGTTCTACGAAGAAGTGCGGATCGATGAGCACAAGCGGGTCGCCGTGATCACCGTAAGCCAGGGAGTCGCCAAACCTTATGTAGTGCGGGACCGCGACCGCGAAGACATTTACATCCGCATCGGCAGCACTTCCCGGCTGGCGACGCGGGAACAGCAGGCGCGCCTGCATTCTCTAGGTGGCATGTTGTTTTCGGAAAAATTGCCGGTTTCCGGGGGTGGGTTGTCGGACTTGAGTCTCGACAGGCTGAAGCACTATCTGTCGACAGTAACAGCTGATGCCGAGTTGCCGGCAAACGAACAAGAATGGGAGGCCCGGCTTTGCGACCTCGGTTTCATGACCGAAATAGAAGGCGGGTATCCGGTCTGCACCGTCGCCGGTTTGGTGCTGTTCGGCCATACGCCGCGGCGCTTGCTCCACCAGGCCGGCATCCGGTGGATGGCGTTCGACGGAAAAGACAAGAGCTACAAGGCCCTCGATGACCGGCTGATCGACGGGCCGCTGATCGCACAATATGATCCAAGCGGCGGAAAAATTGCGGAAAGTGGCCTGATCGAGCGCCTTGTCGCGGCGATGCGACCGTTCCTCAGCCAGGAATCGGAGAAGTTAAACGATTCTTTCCAGCGCCAGCGCAATTGGCTGTACCCATTGGATGCGGTCAGAGAATCGGTCGTCAACGCGGTCGCCCATCGCGACTGGACACGCTACGAAGAAATCGAAATCGCGCTCTACGCCGACCGGCTCGAAGTGTTCAGTCCTGGCGCTTTGCAAAATTCAATGACCGTGGAAAAAATGATCGCCGGCCAGCGCTCGCCCCGCAACCCGCTGATCGTCGAGGTTTTGCGCGATTACGGATACGTCGATGCCCGTGGAATGGGAGTCCGCAATAAGATCATTCCCCTGCTGAAGCAACATAACGGCACCGATCCCGCATTCGAAGCCACGGAAGACTTTCTGAAAGCAGTGATGTATAAAGGAGAGTTTTAAAGAGGAATGGATGATACAAAATATCTTTTCTGATCGTATTGGGGTGCTGAATATGAAACTACGAAAATTTGCTAAAGTCGGTTGGCTAATATTCGGTTCTGCATCAGTTTTCTCGATTGGCTATTGGGCTGGAACAGTCTGGCCCGAATCTGATCCAGCAGTTTCCATTGAATCCAGATTAGAAAGATTACTAGGCGATACGAACTCAACTTCAGATGAGGTGACTTTGACATTCCGATTAGATGACTTAAGCACGGAAATTGCCGGTACTGTCTATATGGCTCACTGGTTGGAGCTCCGTCATGATGTGTCGTTTGACATTGGAGGCTCATCATGGGATCCGGTAGCTTTGGTCTTTGGATATGTTGACGATGTAACACAGTGTGAAGAGTGGGCTGATTGGATGCGAGAAAAATACATTGCTAGAGAGTATCGATGTACTCCTTGGATAAGACATGTGGGCACATATAGATAGTGAGTCAGAAATTAAAAAATTTTTAAAAATCTCAGACGGATTTTTTCATCGTATGTCTGACTCGACAGAATTCTATGTTTCAATCGAAATACCAGCCTTCGATATTTGGCCATGAACCCTGAGTCCACTCTGACGGTTCACGACACAAGGTACGCCTCGCTGCAAGTAGTAAGGTAAGTGCGTCCACTGCGTCACCTTCTATATCCTCGATTGCGCGGGTTATATCGTTATCGCTGATTGGGATTCCGTTTTGGCTCAAATTGTCGACTATTTCAGTACGCAATTTGCGGGCATTCTCCGGGAGTAGCTTATTTTTATAACCTCTGGTTGGTAACCTCAGCTGCTTCAGCGTCCACTTTGGATAGCCTTCTACAACGACGCTTCGTCGGCAAGTCGGTTCGCAGGCATCATGGAACGGAAGAACAGCTACATTTTCACGATCTTCAGTGTCCAAGTGTGACAGGACATCGCGTCCACCTGTAATAGTCTGGCGATACAGTTGTTCAAAGAACGGAAACCACGCCTGAGTCTCTTTGTCGATCTTCCGCTTTGTTGACCAACACACATTGGCTGACTCAAGAATTGTTCGAAGTCCATTACGCAACTCCGTTGGACTCTCATTGCTGCCGCACCATGCGAGATAGTCTTGCCAAGTTTTCCAACCAGCAGCAATTGCGACCTGCTGCGGTGGACCGAATGGGAAATCTATAACCCATAAACCCCCTTCTTTAAGGATTTTTTTGGTCACGTCGCTTCGGTTAAATCCGCGACCTTCTACTCCGCACTTGAGCGAGACGAATTGTTTGTCAGGATGCCAACTCGCAATCCAGAGCTTTTGATTTCTTCCATTCTCTTCTCTCGCGCCACTGAAATCGACGCCATGCAAGGGCACAGCGAGTGTTCTTTGTAATATCCGATGGTTTCGTTGGCTACTAGTCTTTGCAGGTTGCAAGTATAGTGGATTATTTTGGGGCGCTGCCAACCGCATTTGAGTAGATTTGCCGTTGGGTATCCAATATGCAAAAGATAATTGGCCGCTGAATGCATCAACTAATGACTTTCCACTTAGTGTCTTGCCCGGTAATTTGGAATTCGTCATTTTTGTGAGTTCGAGATCACATATTTTCCAAAACGCCTCGAATTCAGCTCTGTAGTGACCGTACAATCCTCGCACAGTAGGATCACTGGGCAGTTCGGTTTGCCGATCTACTATCTTGGCGGTCAACACCAAGGCTTCGGCTTTCGGCAGTAATGTAAAAGCCAGTAACCGAGAATTTGGAGACAAGCTAAACGATGCGCCAAGCTTGCGGGTTGCTATCCAGCTAGTGCCGTTCTCGTCATCTTGGGATGCTTCGTAAATCCGACGAATTTCATCTTGCGGCTCCGGGCCACCGCCTGCGGTCAGTTTTATTGCGATATGCTGATTCATTCGCCAACCTGAACGCCTTATTCCTCGAACAGGGTTTGGTCCATGGTTTGGGCCGGGATGGATTCGCGGGTCTCGCCGACAATGCGGGCGGGGACGCCGACGACGGTGGCGTGGGGCGGGACGTCTTTGAGTACGACGCTGCCAGCGCCAATCTTGGCGCCTTCGCCGACGGTGATGTTGCCGAGCACTTTCGCGCCGGTGGAGACAAGTACGCCAGACCTGATCTTCGGATGGCGGTCGCCTTGCTCGTTGCCTGTGCCGCCGAGCGTCACCTGCTGCAGGATCGAGACATTGTCGTCGATCACCGAAGTCTCGCCGACGACGATGCCGGTGGCGTGGTCGAACATGATGCCCTTGCCCATGACGCAGGCCGGGTGGATATCGACACCGAATACTTCGGAATTGCGGCTCTGGATGAACAGCGCCAGATCCCTGCGCTGCCGCAGCCACAGGAAGTGGGCAAGCCGGTGTACTTCAATGGCCTGGAACCCTTTCAGGTTGAGAATGACCGGCAGGAAGGTACACACCGCCGGGTCGCGCTCGTAGACCGCGAGAATATCGCTGGCGGCGCCGTCGATGATGTCCGAGGATGCGGCATAAGCCTCCTCGAACAAGCCCCGCACGGTCACCACGGGCATGACATCGTCGGAGAGCTTGTTGGCGAGTATGAAGGACAGCGAGGAGGCGAGGTCCCGGTGATTGAGCACGCAGGCGTAGACGTAGCTTGCAAGCAGCGGCTCCTTGCGGATAACCTCTTCGGCTTCTTCGCGGAGCCGGCGCCAGATTTCACTGGTCATGGGACGACCTTGCCAGTTTGCAAAAGGCGAATAATTATAAGTGCTGGCCGCCGGGATTCAATCCGCTGCCACCATCATCCCGCGCGAAGCGAAGCCTGCCCTTCGTCATTCTGCGCGGAGCGGAGCGAAGTCGCAGAATCTCGCTCCGCATGCCTCCGGGCCGGATTCGGGAGATTCTGCGACTTCGCGCGGAATGACAGTGGGCTGAATTGTAGTACCATCGGCGGAAACCGGTTGTGATGGGGAGTCCGGCTTGAAGCGCAATCGAACGGGATGGTCAGTCTTGCCGCCGCTGCTGGCATTATCCGCCTGCCTTGCGGCGGCGGAACCGGAATGGCTGGAAGATCGGCAGTACGAATACTGGCTGGAGCTTGAAGCAGCCGACCAGACCTATGCCGACCGCGCCCTGGAAATTGGTCGGCACCAGGCTTTTCTGGAATTCCTTGGCGAAGGGTCGGTGGTGTTTCGCGATGGGCCGGTGAATGCGCTCGAGTTGTATTCCTCCGAATCGTTCCGGGGCGCCGAGATCAGTTGGGAGGCGCATTACATCGACGTTTCCCGGGCCGGCGATCTCGGCCTGTCCGCCGGGCCGCTGGTAATCATCAACCCGGGCGAAGATCCGGGGCCGGATTATTTCGGCCATCTGATCTCGATCTGGCGCAAGCAGGGCGTTCGCTGGGAACTCATGGCCGACCTGGGAGTTCTGATTCCCGGCTTTCTCAGCATGGACGTGCAGCCGGATTTCGACGACTCCCTGCCAGTGCTTGCGGAAACCGCGCCCGCCCATGTGGCTCTGGAAGACTCCAATCCCATGGAAACCCTGGTGGAAACCGACCTGACTTTCGGTCGCTCCATCAACTTCCGCGGCGGTCGCCGCGCCCTGCTGCGTTGGGGCATGGAAAACTCCCGGGTCTACCTGCCGGGCATGGCGCCGGCAGTGGGCGCCGAGGAAGCCAGCGAGGTGTATGGCGCCTTTCTCGACACCCAGCTTGAAGCCACCGTGCCCATCACCCTGGACCATGTGGGCGGATACCTGGCCGCTTCCCAGGAACTCGGCTACACCTACGGCACCATGCGTGAAGCCGGCGCCGATGAGGAATCCGGCTTCCGCGCCAATTACCTGCGTTTGTGGCGGCTGATCGACGCCAATGAGTGGCGCATCGCGGTGGAAGTGCTGTCGCCGTACTGATTCTCGCTGAAAAATTCCTGCGGCGCAGTCTCCTGGGTCAGGGGCGGTCGTCCACAAGTATGACTTCCCGGTTTCCATGGCGGGTTTCATTGCCGCGGCTGTCAATGACGCCTATGGCCAGTTCATGCCGTCCCGGGTGAAAACCGCCGGTATCGAGCTGGGCCTCAAATCCCAGGTTCGGCTGGTTGGGATCGCCGGAAAGCGCGGTGGCGGTCACCACATCGGGCCGCGGCAGGTCGTAATCCGCTTCCGCGACGAGTTCTCCGTCCAGGTAAATCCGCACCTCCGCAACGCCCAGGTCTTCGTTGTAGGCCCAGCCCCTGACCCATGCGATTCCGGAAAGCTCCGCCCCGGACAGGGGTTGATCGATCCAGGCCCGGGGCGGATACGGACAGGGCGCGGCCGATTTCGAATCCGGGGCAATGATCGCGGGGCCATGGTAGTAGCTGAAGCGCTTGTCGCCATCGAATTGTGATAATTGGCCCAACTGCTCCAGCGAGGTTGCCATGGCGCAGGCCCGGACGAGCAGGGCGTGCTTCTGTTCCACATTCAAAGTCGAATCTTCGCTGATGAATAGCATCGGCTCTCCTGTGCGCTCCCGCACGAATTCGCCACTTCGGCGCCAGAGCTCGAACTGTCGCAAGCGCCCGTCGCGAACCGCCTTGTCCGTGTCCAGGGTGTAGGCGTCCGGCGCCACGCCGGCGTACTGCAATTGCGCCGCCGTGTAGTAGTTGTCGGTGACAATCACCGGGGCGGCGCCAAAATCTTCGGCCAGCAATTGCGCTGTGTGGGCGCTGAACCCCCGCCAGCCCGCCATTTTCTCCGACAGTACGCCAGCGCCAAGCACGGGTTGCAATGACGTCTGCAAGGACTGGCTGCCGATTCCCAAAATGGCGAGCAGGGCGCCGGCATAGCCGACTGCGGGAATGGCGCCCGCCAGCACGCGGGCATTCGCCATGGGCCAGCGCCGGCTCAGCCAACTGCGAGTACGGCGCAGGGCTTCCGGGGCGAAAACCAGCAGGGGGAAGTAGCCGGGGAGTGGCCAGTGGGCGGTTGTGCTGTTGGCGTCGGCCCAGGGCGCCAGCAGTGCGTAGGCAAGCAGATGGGGCAGGGAGAACCACAGCAGCAACCGGGTGTGGCGGTAATCGCAAGGTTTTGCAGGATGGGTGTCCTGTGAGTTCTGCTGTGAGTTCTGTCCTGTGAGTTCTGGATGGGTGTCCTGTGAGTTCTGCTGTGAGTTGCGCTCCCGTGAGTTGCGTGAGTTGAAAGTCAACCAGGCGCTGAAAAGGAGGAGGGCGTACAGTGGCGGGGTCACCAGCAGGCTTTGCAGAGGAATATGCCAAAGACCCATGGCGTCGAAACGCCAGGGATGGCGCTCGACGAAGTAGAAGTCCGCGCTGCCCAGATTCCCCGTCAGGTTTGCCCAGAGCAGCGGCAATAATCCCGACGCCGCAGCCCCGGCGCCCAGCCAGAAGCCGCGCCTGCGCCAGTGGCCCCCGCCAGTGAGCAACACATACATCAGCGCGGCCATCGGATACAGCGCAAAGCGATAATGGGTGCACAGCCCCAGGGCCATGAAGATTCCCGCCCCCAGCCAACAGCCAGGGGAATCCGTCTGCAATGCCCGCGCCAGAAAGCCGAGGCTAAGCAGGCCGAACAGCAGCATGGGCACGTCCGGTACCGCCAACAGCCCGAAAAAACCGCCAATTGGAATACAGATACTGAGAAAGGCCGCCTGCAAGGCGTCCCTGCGCCCCACCCAGGCCAGGGCCATCCAATATACGATCAGCGGCAGGCAACTGCCGGCGATCAGAAACAGCGAGCGGGTCGCCAGCGGATTGCCGGGATCCGGTGCTGAACCAAGGCCGGCCAGCAGGGCGGTGAGAAAGGGCAGGTCGCTGTACGCCAGCGCAGGCCGGGTTGAGGCCAGCCAGTAGAAGACTTCGTCGCTGTACAGATCCAGTCGCCAGGCGAACCAGGTCTTGCCGATCAACAGTAGTCCGCAGGCCGCGGCAAGCCAGCGGAATTCGCCAAGCCAGCCCGCCGCTTCCGCATGATCCGGGAAATCAGTTTGCTCGGCCTGATCGCGCAATGATGTTTCCGACTTTCACGCTGGCACCCTGGGGAGTCATTCTAGCGGAAAGCCGGGGCAGTTGCCGACTTTCTGCCGGGCGCCGGTGAGCAAATTGAACAACGTGGTCTTGCCGCAGTTGGGATTACCGATCAGGCGGCACCACGCAAAGGTCGCCGCGCCGGGCCGTGGATAAGGGGGATTCGCTCACCGAGGAGCCTGCGCCGTAGGAATTCACGGCTGCAAATCCGCTCCCGTCCACGCCCTTGGCCGCTCGATTTCGTTGAATATCCAACAATATTCGCCTCAATCGATCAGCCAAGGGCGCGACGATAGCGAATTTTCGCTTTCGCGAATTCCTACGGCGCAGGCTCCGAGTCCTTTCCTAGTCAAAGTCGAAAATTATCACATGCGAATATTGTTGACAATCATTCTCATTTGTATTTCAATGGTCTCCAGTTGCCGGAGAGAGGCCGTGTACGTCTGCATTTGCCGCCAGATTACCGAAGAACAGATTCGCGATGTCTGCCGCGATAGCGGCGATGCGAGCCTGTCCGATGTGCGACGGCAACTCGGCCTTGGCCTCGACTGCGGCAAGTGCGGCAATCACGCCCGCAGCGTGCTTCGGGAATACCGCCAGTCCGCCAGCTTCAACCCCTCCCCGGCAACGACCATCGCAGTGTAGCGCCTTCTTCCCATCAATTCCGAATCGTGCGCTTTTTGGGGCCGGTCTGGGTCGCCGTGATCCGGTATGCGAGTTCCACCCAGTCGCAAAGCAGGGGGCGGGTATCGCGGGGGTCGATGATTTCTTCAATGCCAAAAGCCTCCGCGGTGCGCAGGGGCGAGCGGTAGTTTTCCATCCTGTCTTCGAGTTCCCGGCGTCGGGCCGCCGGGTCCGGAGCGGACTCGATGTCCCGTTTGTAGGCCGCCTGCACACCGCCTTCCACCGGCAGGGAACCCCAGTCCGCCGAGGGCCAGGCATAGCGCAGATTGAGGCCGCCGGATTTGCCATGGCCCGCGCCAGCCACGCCATAACAGCGGCGAAGTATCACCGAAACCCAGGGTACCGAGGATTGATACATCGCCAGCAGGGCCCGGCTGCCCAGCCGCACCGTGCCTGCGCGCTCGGCGTCAATGCCGATCAGAAAGCCGGGATTGTCCACCAGATTCACTACCGGCAGGTGAAAAGTGTCGCACAAATCGATGAAACGCATCATCTTTTCCGATGCGTCCGCATCCACGGCGCCGCCCCGGTGCCGGCAGTCATTGGCCATGACCCCCACCGGCCAGCCATTCAGCCGGGCAAGGCCGACTGCCAGTGCGCGGCCGTAGCCCGGATTGATTTCAAACCAGGAGTCCCGGTCGACGATGGCTGCGATGATTTCATGCACCGCGTACATTTCGCGGCGGTCCCGGGGAATGATGCCGATCAGCGATTCCTCGCGCCGGTCTACCGGGTCGTCCAGCGTACCCCGTGGCGGCGTTTCCCAGACATTTTGCGGCAGGTAGGAAAGAAATCCGGCAATTGCCGCGAAGGCCTCGAGTTCGGATTCGACTTCGTTATCCACCGCGCCGCTGGCGCTGGTGTGAATTGCCGAGCCGCCGAGTTCATTCTTGCCCACCGGCTTGCCGAAACCCCTCTCCACCACGGGCGGCCCAGCGACGAACAACTGGCTGCTGTCCCGCACCATGAGCGAGAAATGGGAAATCGTCGTGCGCACGGCGCCAAGGCCAGCCACCGAACCCATGCAGGCGCAAACCACCGGCACATGGCCCATGAGTTCCATGGTGGTTGCAAAGCCGTGCAGTGCCGGGATATAGGAATAGCCGATCATTTCCATGGTCTTGACGCTGCCGCCGCCACCGCTGCCGTCGATCAGGCGAATCAGCGGCAGGCGCATTTCCAGGGCATACTTTTCGCCATAGCCGGATTTGTCGCCCACCTTGGCGTCGGCCGCGCCGCCGCGCACGGTGAAATCATCGCCGCCCACCACCACCCGGCGACCGTTGATATCCGCCGTGCCGAGTACGAAATTGGAAGGAGTAAAGGATATCCGCTCGCCGGAATCGTCATATTCCGCGCGACCGGCAAGAGCGCCGACTTCATGGAAACTGCCTTCGTCCACCAGCCCGTCGATACGTTCGCGCACAGTGAGGCGATTGTTGTCGTGCTGGCGCTTGACGCGCTCGGCGCCGCCCATCTCCCGGGCGATGGCTTCCCGCTTGCGCAGTTCGTCAATTTCCTTTTGCCAGGACATTGCCGTCAATCCGGCAGGCGGCAGGAGAAATTCGCGGCCTCGTCGGTGCTGCCGCTGCCGTCGTAAACAGCGAACTCGGGATGCGGACAAAGTGGGCGCGAACGCACCACTTCGCCGTCTTCGATCTTGCTCGCGACGATGCTTTCCGGCGCGATGCCCCGTTCCACCCAGTTTTCGAGTGCGCCGAGCGCGTCGAACCGGTCGGGGCCGGGTCCTCCGCGGCAATGAGCCATTCCGGGGACCATGAACAGACGGAAGAAATCCCTCGTGGATTCGAGTGCAGCCTCAAGGCCGGCGCCGGGCATGTCGGCGGCGACCACATCTACCACGCTATCGTAGTAATTCAGGCTGGCCAGCGGCGAGATGTCCGGGTCGCTCCAGCCGTGGTAGACGATGAGTTTCGCGCCGTTGTCGCGCAGCGGGCGCAGGTCGGGGTCGTCGGAATCCACTTCGCCGCCGACCTTTTCCAGCGCGTATTGCAAGTCGGCATCGTAATCGAAGCGGGTGAAATCCCAGTCCGGATCGTCGAACACGAACCAGCGGAAAAAACCTTCGCCGCCGAGCCAGTGCAGGGAGCGGAACGGCGCGGAGCCGGTCACCCAGGTCTCCCAGCCGCCGGGCGCCGCTTCGCCGCCGGGCACCAGGCCCGGGTAGACGAGTTCGCCCGAAGAATCGCGCACGCCGGACCAGATTTTCTCCACCGCGCCGACCTGCCTGGCGGTGAGGCAGGAATCGTTGTCCACCCCGGCCGGGCATAGCAGTTGCCGCAGCTCGAAATCGCAGGCCAGGGGATTCATGAGAATGCCGTCTTCAATACCGTCCCGCGCATCGCAATGCCGGTTCACGGCTTCGCCGAAAGCGGGCAGCTTGCTCGGCGGAATCCAGGCTTCCTCGTCGGCCAGCATGGCCTGCGAATACCACAGGTGTGCCCCGGCGTAGAACCGCGTCCAGTCATTCGCCGGATTGCCCGCGATCAGGCCGTCGAAATCGTCGGGATAGCGCTGCGCTTCCATCAAACCCTGCTGGCCGCCCTTGGAGCAGCCGACGTAATAGGAATAGGCCGGCGGTTCGGCATAGAAGGCTTCGGTGAGCGCCTTGCCGTTGCGAGTCGTCAGATGCAATGAGCGATGGCCGAAATCGGCAATCAGGTCGGGCCGGCCGGATGCCCAGGACGCATCGAAGGGAATCGGCCCGGCCTCATGTCCGGTGTCGGTGCTCGCGGTCGCATAGCCGCGGCGCAAGGCGCCGGCCATCGCGGCATAGCTGATCGTGCCCGCCATGCCGCCGTTGCCGACGCCCTGGTACTTGCCGTTCCAGTCCGCCATCGGCAGCCAGGCTTCGAACCGGACGGCCGGTTCGGTAACGCCCGCCACGCGGCAGAAAGCTGGATGCCGCATGGCGCTGTCCGCTCCCGGCGGCGCAAAACTGTTCGCGGCCTGGACTTCAGCGCTGGTTAAGCTGGTGTCGGGCAGGTTAGCATCGAGCAAACGCTGGCAATCGGCTTCACTCGCGGCCAGCAAATGGGAACTGGCCGACAATAAAAGCAGGGCAAGAAAGATTCGTGGCGGTTTCATTGGGGACTCAATTTATGAATACTCAACAGTCGGTGACGGCTTGCATGCGCAAGTATGCAACATTTGGCGGCCGGGCTTCACGTATCGATTTCGCCAGGAAGTCGGTGCTGTGGCTGCTGGTTGCAGTCATGCTGCATGGCTGCGCCTCGATGTCGGAAGCGGAGTGCCTGAACGCGGACTGGACCGTGATCGGCGAAATCGACGGCCAGCAGGGCAGGGCGGTTTCGGTACTCGACGACTATCGACGCGACTGCGCGGACCATGGAGTCGTTCCCGACCCCCAGGCATATCTGGCCGGACGCGAAAGCGGCCTGATGCTGTATTGCACCAGCGATAACGGTTATCGGGAGGGCCGCTCGGGCGCGCGCCTGGAGGCCGATTGCCCCGCCGCGCTCGCAGCCGATTTTCAGCAGTCCTGGCAACTGGGGCAAGACGTCTACAATTCGCTTTCGAATCTCAGGTTAAGCGCCGATTCGATCCGCTCCCAGCGAGCGGAACTCGATGATTTGCGCACCCGCAGAACCGCACAGGAGAGATCGCTTGCCGAAGACGAGTTGACCGATGAGGAAGCGGCTGCCAAGCGAGACGAAATCGCCTCGATGAGTAACTGCATCGACGATCTGCGAGACCAAATCGTCGTCTCCGCCGCAGCGCTCGGCATATCGCTCGTCCGTTATCGCGACGCGGTAGGAGCCGCGCGACTCGAAGGCTTTTACGAACCCTTCGAAGACGAATTACTGAGGGAAGTGCAGCTTTTCGTGCAGTGAATGGATATGCGCATCCAGTCCCGCTATCTATACAGTTTCTACGACTCCTTGATCATCGCCGCGGCGCTGGAAGCCGGCTGCGGGAACTTGTATAGCGAAGATCTGCAAGATAGGCAAAGGATAGAGCAGTTAACGATCGTTAATCCGTTTCGGGGCTAGGAGTCTGCGCCACAGGAATTCACGGCTGCAAATCCGCTCTCATCCGCGCCCCTGGCCGCTCGATTTCGTTGAATATCCACCAATATTCGCCTCAATCGACCGGCCAGGGGCGCGGCGATAGCGAATTTTCGCTTTCATGAATTCCTGCGGCGCAGGCTCCTGGACCGGCCCGACATTGCCTGTTGCAACGAAATTGCAAGCGTCTTCCGATTCCCGGCGCTTGAGGCTTGCGCCAGCTTGCGGCGCAATCGGTCGTCCGCTGTAACCAGTTGCCAGCCATTGTGCATGGCCAGCACAAGATACATGCAGTCATAAGCCGCATGGTCCAGGTCAATCGCAAGCCGGGTCGCCTCATCCATCAAGTGCCGGGTCGGCAAAATTTCCAGATCGGCGTGCTGCAGGATACGCGCCGCGGTTACGGCTTCGTCAGCACTCAGTTCCCCGCGTCGCGCTTTTTTCCAGAGTATGTTCGCGCACTCGGCGACAAGCAGGTCCGGCGCGGCCATTGGAAATCGATCCAGCAAGGCCGCGGCGACGGCGGAATCCACCTCATCGACGACCCACTTGATCGCCACGCTGGCATCCACAATGAGTCGTTTCACCTTTCCTGGCGCCCTTCTCGCTGCAGCACTTCCGCGGGGGTGTGTTTTCGACCCCCGGTCAGTTTGCGCATATGCGCCGCAAGCTCGGCGAAAGCGGGCTCGACTTCGGCGGACAGGGCCTGACGAAGAATCTCCCGGTGTTCCGCTTCGGCGGAACGCCCATTGCGAGACGCGCGGCGCTTCAATCTCCGTACCAGGTCAGCGTCAAGATTCCGAACGAGTAAACTGGTTGGCATTCGTCATCTTCCCGGATGCTATTGATGATAGCAATACTATCGGATTGGCCGCCAGCAGGGAAGCTTCGTGCAATGAACATACAGTCCTGAATTTCTCTTCCTGGAAATTGCGTCATAAGCAATGTCTCCAGTGGTATGATTCAACTCGTTCGGTAACGCTGAGACCCGCCGCAACGTCAGGGAGGCATTGGACTGCTACTTCGACGAAACGATGGAGTGCCCGAACATCATCCGATTGCATCTCGTGCGCGATGAGATCATGGCGGCATGAATCTGCCCTGCGACATTAGTGGAGCCAGGCTGTTTCGAGCACTTGAGCATTTGCGTTACGCAGCACGAAAAACACTCCGTCGCCGTGAAAATTCCAATCGAAAAGAACCTTCCATCATGCAGTCATTTCATGCTCCATCTGTTCACGATCTACTGAGAATACTGGGAGAGGTCCCCATTCCTGAAAGGCCGCCTCCGAGGGAGAAAAGAAAAACGGAATACACTGAAAAATGGGTGATCCGCTATTTTTTTGAAGCGATTGCCGAGACTGGCTTGCTTGAATATCCTCTATGCGTCGAACACAGGGACAAACCCGATGTTGTCCTGTCATCCCGGATTGGCAAGACTGGAATTGAAATCACGGAAGCGGTACCCAAAGACAGGGCTAAAGTAGAAGCATGGTTAGGAAACAAGGGGAACAGGGAAATGGTACCCGAGAACTGGTCCGAATTAGTTGCAGACTCAGAACCCGACGACCTTGGTGGCAGTTCAGAGTCCATCGACATAACCTGGCACGAGACTTGTTCCCCCATACCGCTATGGTGAAGAGCGTTCCAAGAAGGAAATCGAGGATATTGCGAGAAAGCGAGACCGGACTCAGGACCGCCCGTTCATGGGAGATTGGATAGAACAAAACTGGATTGAGGCGATGAAGGGTTACACGAGGCACAAGGCAGGCAAATTCGCCTTACCAGGATTCGCAACACACGACAGAAACTGGCTGCTGATCTATGACAATTGGTCCCCCGGTATTCATGGGTACCATGAGGTGGCAAAGCCGCTTGCCCAACAGCTATCCAATTGCGAATGGCGGAATCCCTTTGAGAAGATTTTCATTCTCCAAGGGGACGGCCAAACGGTTTGGGAGTTTTCGCGCGATGCGGAAATCACGAAGCTCCATGGCCCGGGTCATTCCAGACAGTGCGAGTTTACACTTGGCGAGACGGAACCATGATCACTGGGGATTTGAAGTCAAAAGTCGACCGAATCTGGGACACCATGTGGTCCGGCGGCATCTCGAACCCGCTGTCGGTCATCGAGCAACTCACCTACCTGCTCTTCATCAAGGGGCTCGACGAGTTGCATACGCGCAAGGAGCGTAAAGCTGCCCGCACCGGCAAACCGATCGAGGAGCCGGTGTTCGCCGCCGATCAGGACGCTCTGCGCTGGACGCGCTTCAAGGAGTTTGCGCCGGAGCAAATGTTCGAGACGGTGCGCGACAGGGTATTCCCCTTCATCAAGTCGATGGGCAAGTCGGAGGACTCGGACGAGGCATCCACCTACACCCATCACATGCAGGACGCCCTCTTCATGATGCCCACGGCTCGGGTGCTGGCCAATGTGGTTGACCAACTCGACGACATCGACATGGCCGACCGCGACACCAAGGGTGACCTCTACGAATACATGCTTGGAAAGATCGCGACCGCCGGGCAGAACGGACAGTTCCGCACGCCGCGTCACATCATCAAGCTAATGGTGGACATGACCGCACCCACGCCGAACGACGTCATCTGCGATCCGGCTTGCGGTACCGCCGGCTTTCTCGTCGCGGCCTCGGAGCATCTCGTCGAGCACCACGGCGACCGCATCTACAAGGACGCCCAATCCCGCCGCCGGTTCAACGAGGGCACCTTCCACGGTTACGACTTTGACACCACTATGCTCCGCATCGGCAGCATGAACATGCTGCTGCATGGCATCGAAAATCCGGACATTCGCTACAAGGACTCGCTGGCCCAGACTGACCTGGCGGCAACCGGGGACGACGCCGAACGATACTCACTTGTCCTCGCCAATCCGCCATTTGCGGGCAGTCTCGATTACGAGTCCACCGCAAAGGACTTGCAGCAGGTAGTCAAGACTAGGAAGACCGAGTTGCTATTCCTTGCCCTGTTCCTGCGCCTGCTCCAGCCCGGTGGGCGCGCCGCCGTCATCGTGCCCGATGGCGTGCTCTTCGGGTCGAGCAAGGCGCACAAGGCCCTGCGCAGGATTTTAGTCGACGAGCAGAAGCTCGACGCCATAGTCTCCATGCCCTCCGGCGTCTTCAAACCCTACGCCGGAGTCTCCACCGCCATCCTGATTTTCACCAAGACCAACTCCGGCGGCACTGGCGACGTCTGGTTCTACGACATGCAGGCGGATGGCTACTCGCTGGACGACAAGCGCACGCCGCAACCGGACAACAGCGACCTTGCCGACATCCTCGCCCGCTGGCGGAGCCGCGCGGCAGAGCGCAAGCGGTCGCGGACGGACCGGAGTTTCCTGGTGCCCAAGGCCGAGATCGCGGGCAACGACTACGATCTCTCCATCAACCGCTACAAGGATGCGAAGTACGAAGCAATGGAGTACGACCCGCCACAGGTGATCATGGCGCGGCTGGCGAAGCTGGAGGACGAGATTGCGAAGGGACGTGAGGAGTTGGAGGGAATCCTGGGATGAGGTGGAAGGAGCAT
>JAJECW010000136.1 GCA_022821865.1 Pseudomonadales bacterium | reverse complement strand
ACGCAATCTCCTCGCCGGTCGCCTTGTCGCGGGCTACTAATTTCGGGCTGCCGCCCGTGTTTTGGGCGTGGATCAGCAGGGTCGAAGTCACCAGCACCGGATGGCGGCCGCCGCCGCCGAGCGGGGGCAACTCAATACCCTCCACCGCCGGGCTGTTTTCCACCCTTGCCGACCCGGAGCCGTTCGGGACCTGCCAGAGAATCTCGCCCCGGTTCATGTCGTAGGCGGTTATCGTCGAATACGGCGGCTTGAGAATCGGCAGACCTCTCGGTCCGGGCACTCCCTGGTTCGACAGGCGCGTGTAGTTGAAATTGGATTCGCCGGCGTCGAGAGTGACCATGAGCGGAACAGTGGGATTGTTCGACGACGGAACATAAAGCACGCCGGTTTCGGGGTCCACTCCCGCTCCCGACCAGTTCGCGCCGCCGCCCGCGCCGGGCATCAGGATCGTGCCGCGGTGGCCGTCGTCGTCGGGCAGGCTCGGCGGTGTAAACAATGGTCCGTAGGTGTAATTCTCCAGAATCTCCAGCGCTTCGGCGCGTAGCTCGGGAGTGAAATCGACCAGATCGTCTTCGCTCAGCCCCTGGATCGCGAAGGGGGGCGGCCGAGTTGGAAACGGCTGGGTCGGGGAAGTTCTTTCGCCGGGAATGATGCCCTCGGGCACGGGCCGCTCTTCGATGGGCCACACGGGCACACCGGTCGCGCGGTCGAAGACATAGACGAATCCCTGCTTGGTCACCTGGGCGATGGCCCTGATCTCCCTGCCGTCGACGTTGATGTCGATCAGGTTCGGTGCCGCGGGGGTGTCGTAGTCCCAGATGCCGTGATGGATCATCTGGAAATGCCAGACGCGCTCGCCGGTGCGGGCGTCGAGCGCGACCAGGCTTTGCGTGAAGAGGTTGTCTCCGGGCCTGTGTCCGCCGTAGAAATCGTTGGTCGGCGCCTCGGTCGGCAGATAGACATAGCCCAGCTCGAGGTCGGCGCTCATCATGGTCCAGACGCCACCGTTGCCGGTGTAGCGCCAGGACTCTTCCTGCCAGGTCTCGACACCGAAATCGCCTTGCTGGGGAATCGTGCGGAAGGTCCAGATCAACTCGCCGCTACGCACGTCGTAGCCGCGAATCCACGTCGGCGGCCGTTCCTTGAACCGGGGCCGGTTGGAGGTAATCTGCTGCACGACCACGACATCGTCCACCACTACCGGTGGCGACACGGCGCCAAGAGGCTGGGCGCCTTGCCAGTCCATGCTGTCGCGCTCCGCCCGGGGAATGCCTTCAGTCAGGTCTACCCGGCCATCGGCGAATGCCATATCCACTTCCCCGGTTTCTGCGATCAGGGAGAACACGTAGCCGTCATTGGTGCTGACGATCACCCGCGAGTCTTCGCCGTCGCTCCACCAGGCAACCCCGCGATGATGAAAACCCAGGGGACTGTTGGACGGGCCGGACAGATAGACTTGCGGGTCGTGGGTCCACAGTTCTTCGCCGCTGGCCGCATCGAGCGCGGCGACCTGGTTCAGCGAAGTGAGCATGTAGAGCACGCCGTCGACCATGAGCGGCGTCGCTTGCAGCCGGCCGAAGCCCGGCGGTTCCGAGTCGGCGCCGAGCAGCGTGGCGAAATCGAGATCGGCGTCTATCGACCGCCAGCGCCAGGCGATTTCGAGCTCGCCGAAATTGTCCGCATTGATCCGGCCCAGACCGGTGTACTTGGTGGAGCCGGCATCGGCGGCGTAGCTCGGCCATTCGCCGGTGCTGTCGCCGTATTGCGCAAAGGCTCCAACACTAACGAGGAGCGGGACGGCGCCCGCCGCCGTGATCGTGCGGCGCAGAATCCGGTTCATTGCAACCCGCTTCACAGGCGCTCTTCCAGAAAGGCCGCCGAGTCTTCGGCGTTCATCAATGCGACTACCTTGTCCGGGTCCACCCTGAAAGTGATATAGGTGGCGTGATCGGGAATCTCGATGAATTCGTGGCCCGTGCCCGCGGGAATCACGAAAACGTCGCCCGCGTTCAATTCCGTCGTTACGCCGTTGCGCACATCGCGCGCATTGTGTCCGGGGCCGTTAAGATTGATGACGTTGTAGCTGTCGGAAGCTCTCGGCACGGGGTCGACCAGTTCCGGCCCGGTAAGTACGGTGCCGCCCCCGGACAACATGTAATAAACCTCCGTAACCAGGCTATGTTCCGCCACCCGGTTGGCGCGCTCCATCAGGGCGTTGCGATGCACCAGCGAAACCTGCACCTGTGTGCGCCCGGCGTCGATCGAACGAATCTGCATATCGCCCACGGCTTCGCGCTGCCCCAGGCTCACATATTGTTGTATCTCTTCCAGCGGCACGAGTTCGGCCTGGCACATGTCGCAGGACGGCTCGACAATGCGTTGCGCCGAGATGCGGCCGGCAAGGAAAACCACGGGCAGCAGCAAGAGCAGCCAAACCAGCATTCGTGAAATATTGTTCGAAGAAGTCATGAGGTTCTCTCCTGATAGGGCAAGCCTTCAAGTCCCGCGTGCCGCTCTCGCTCCAGGCCGGTTTGCCAGCCGGGCGGCATGATGAAGCAATACAGAAACTCCCCGGCGGACCGGGCCGTTGTCAACTTGACGCCCAAACGCCATAAGCCATGAAACAGCACCGTTACCGGGTCCTGAGTCTTCAGCGGCTTGGTGATGCCGTATTCGACCGGTTCGTCTTCGGGCTCGAACGTGCCGAAAATTCGGTCCCAGACGATCAGGCAGCCACCGTAATTCTTGTCGATGTATTGCTCGTTGCGGCCATGATGCACCCGGTGATGGGATGGCGTATTGAACAGGAACTCGAACCAGGAGGGCATCTTTTTGATCGCGTCGGTATGAATCCACGCCTGGTAAATCTGGTTGGCGACTATACCGATCAGAACCAGGGCCGGATCGAAGAATAGAGTCAGCGGCAAGTGAATCAGCCCGGTGAAGAAACTGTCCAGCGGGCCGAACCGGTAGGCCATGGGAATGTTGATGAAATCCGAGCTGTGATGGACGGTGTGGGTGGCCCACATGACGTTGATTCGATGAAACCCCCGGTGCTCCCAGTAGTCCCAGAAGTCGGTCGCCAGCAGCACGAGCAGCACGCTGCCGATGCTCCAGCCAGCCTGGTAAATGGCGTACTGTTCGTAAATCACGTTCCCCACCGAATAGATCGAGCCGATGCCGATCAACGCGGCGAGGTAGGCCATCACTCCGATCAGCGGCAAGGTGGCGATGCTCGATATTGAATCCAGCATGTAATGCCAACTCAGTTTCCGCCGGTAGATGCGGGACGCGATCTCCCAGGCGCCGATAGCCAGAATCAGCACCAGGAAATAGAAGCCGTACGCTTCGTATATCTGGTAAACCTGCGTTTGGAACGCCGTAAGTTGTTCCGCTTCCATCAGCCTGCTCTCGCCTCCAACTCAAGTAGTCAGCGCTATCCTGCCGCGGGAATCGTTTTCGGAACGAATTGTGACACGAATCAGTGAAGGAAGTTATCGCGGAGCCCGGTCTACTTTCCAGTTCAGGAAATCCTGTTTCATTGGCCGCCGTCTCCTTTTAGTGACTGGCATTATTGCTTCGCACATATCTGTACGATTATCCTGAAAAATGAGGATTTGCAGTAAGGCGAACAAGTGGGGAGAAAAATGGCACAAACTTTAGCTTGGCCAGCGGAACTGGCGCGGCAGGAGGATGGTTCGGTCTTCGTCTCCTTCGCCGACATACCAGAAGCCCTAACCGAAGGGGAGAACGAATCCGAGGCCTTGGCGCAGGCACGAGATTGCCTGATCGCTGCCTTGGCCGGTTACATCGGGGCGCGCCGCGAAATCCCCAGACCTTCTGCCGCAAGAGGGCGTCCCATGATTGCTTTACCGGCGCTCGTCGCCGCCAAGGTCGCGTTGTATTGCGCAATGCGCGCCGACAGAATCGGAAACACCGCACTTGCCGCGCGGCTCGGAATTTCCGAGGGCGCCGTTCGCCGCCTGCTGGACCTGGACCATCGTTCGCACATCGGCCAAATCGAAAAAGCGCTTCAAGCGCTCGGAGTACAGCTGACGATAACAACCCAAGCGGCATGACCCCCGAATATCAAACTGGATAGGAATCGTTCGATATCATACTTTACATTTAGACGGCTAAATGCATAATTAGCCGGCATGATTGAACGCCCCGTCTGGTTGACGCAGATCCACGAGGCTTGGAACAGACGCTCGATCGTCTGGCTTTCCGGGGTGCGCCGGGTAGGCAAGACAACGATCGCCCGCATGTTGCCCGACTCGGTGTACATGAACTGCGACCTGCCCTCGACGATTCGCTCGCTTGAGGATCCGGAACTGTTTTTCGAAGATCAGTCGCCGGAGTCAATTCTGGTGTTTGACGAAGTGCATCATCTGGAAGACCCGAGCCGGCTGCTGAAGATCGCCGCCGATAAATATCCCCATCTGAAGATTCTGGCGACTGGTTCTTCCACCCTGGCGGCCACGCGAAAATTTCGCGATTCGCTGGCGGGACGCAAACATTCCATCCACCTGTGCCCGGTACTGTGGGAAGAATGCGGCGACCCCTTCAACGCGCCGGAGCTTGACCGCCGGTTGCTGCACGGCGGCTTGCCGGAGCCGTTGCTGGCCGCCGACAAGGACCCGGCCTTTTTCAGTGAGTGGATCGACAGCTTTTACGCTCGCGACATCATGGAGTTGTTCGGCATCCGCAACCGACAGGGATTTTTGGCGCTGTTTCGTCTTCTGTTGCGGCAAAGCGGTGGCCAACTCGACTATTCCCGGCTCGCGAGTTCGGCCGAGCTGAGCCGAGGCACGGTCAAGACACATATCGAGGCCATGCAGATCGCGCACGCGATTCGCCTGCTGCGCCCGTTTCACCGCGGCGGCAAGCGCGAAATCGTCAGCCGTCCCAAGTGCTATGCGTTCGACACCGGCTTCGTCACCTTCGAAAGAGGCTGGGACACGATCCGCGACGACGACAGGGGATTGTTGTGGGAACACCTGGTGCTGGACAGCCTGTGCTCCCGCTTCAATGAAAGCGATATCTTCTACTGGCAGGACAAGTCCCGCCGCGAAGTGGACTTCGTCATCCGGCGAAATCGTGACCGGGTCGACGCCGTTGAATGCAAGATCAATCCGGAGAAACTCGATGCCACGCCGGTCAACGCGTTCCGGAGTCTGCATGCGAACGGAGACAACATCGTCATCAGCCCGACCGTAAGAAAACCGTACAAATTCCGTCGAGGCGGCCTGGTGTTTACCGCATGCAACACCAACGATTACCCGCCATGAAGGCACCTCTCTCAAAGTCCGGATAAAAGATGGTGATCCGGACGGGTAACGAGTTTGTTCGCCTTGTGCGACAACTGGAGAAACTCATCTGGGGCAGCCACTCGGATGCGCGCCCGGATTCTCAGCAAAGCCGAGGAATTTTCTCAAATCGAGTCTATAATCCCGGCTTCGGAGAGGTGCCGGAGCGGTTGAACGGACTTGATTCGAAATCAAGCGAGGGCGCAAGTCCTCCCAGGGTTCGAATCCCTGCCTCTCCGCCAGACTTCCTTTTGTAAGACAGCCTGCTGGTTGGGCGTCCCAAGACCGGCGCATGCGACTGAAATGCAGTGAGTTTACCGAGCCCGTTCAAGTCGCCAACGCTGTCTTGCCCTCGTCGCTTCTTCCGATGTGAATTGTGACTCTAACGTCCGCATCAAGGGCAGCCAGCATCTTCATCAACCGGTCGAGCGTAAATTGCCGAAGATTCGCGTTGCGCACTCGCGAAAAATCGGCGGCGGCAAATCGGGTCAACGCAGCGGCTTTCCTGACGGACAGACCGCGGTTATCGAGTGCAGCGATAATGCGAGCGGCGACAACCGCCTTGGCGTGCTTCAAATCCGCTTCCGTGTCACCGAGATCGCGAAAAACGTTGCCGCTGCCTTCGACCAACTCAAAATCGTTTTCGTTCATGGCGATAACTCCGATTTCAATCGCCGAAGCCCACGAGAGAAACGGGCTCCCGGTCGGGAAACTCTACCGTCAAGCTCAGTTTTCCTCCCATTGCCTCGACATAGCTGCGTAGCGTCGAAAGCATGGGGTCTCTCCGCTTCTCCGCCTGTGCAATGGTTGCCCCGAGAATTTCCAGCATTTCGGCCAACTGCTATTGAGTCAACTTCATGGCTTTGCGCAATTTCTGAAGCGTCACATATTCGGCTTGCAATCGGTCGGCCTCGGTGAGAATGCGCCTACGCCGGGCTGCGGGAAGCTCGCCAAGTTTCTTGTTTAGAGCCTTTGCCATCGCCACCTCCCTCTAGTTTTCGATTACCGCGACGGCTTCGACTTCAACCAGCAACTCGGGAATGACCAGCCCCGGCACTCCCACCATGGTCGACGCCGGCTTGTTCTGCTGGGCGAAGAACATCACCCTGGCCTCGTTGTAAGCGGGCACTCTTTCGCTGCTGATGTCCACGATATAGGTGCGAATCTGCACAACGTCTTCCGGCGTGGCGCCCGCCGCCTGAAATTGCCGCCGCAGGTTCGCGAAGGTGTACTCGACCTGTTGCCCGAAGTCCTCGGGAATTTCGCCGTCGGCGATGCCCACCTGCCCGGAGACATAAATCGTCGTCACACCGCCGTGGCTCGTCGTCACCACGTTTGAAAAGGTCGACCCGACATTGAAGAACTCTTTTTGCAGGCTGTCCGATTCGGCCGCGAAACTCGTGTTTGTGCAAAGCAGCAACGCGAGCGCCCACAGGCCGGACCGGGTAAATCGAAGTCCGGTGAAGTGAATTATTCCCATGAATCTGTCCATCGTGCCTACCTCGCTTTGACCGGTTGCTTCCTGGATATCGTAATATCCGCCAATATCTTCACTATCGCATGAAACCGCCCGCGACTGATATTGGCAATCGCAGCCCAGGATTAAAACCCGGCATCCCAAAAAACGACGGGACACCCATCACGTCCTCCGCTGGGTGTACCATGAGCCTGCAGCCGGAGACGCGATCGTCAATTCGCGCAAGAGGAGCTTTACACATGGAACTCAAGGACTTTCAGGCGCTGACCTTCGACGTTTACGGAACGCTCATCGACTGGGAGACCGGCATCTTCGAGGCGCTGCGGCCGCTCACGGACCGGCTCGCCGAGACGCCGACGCGGGAAGCCGTGCTACAGGCCCATGCGCGCCACGAGTCCGCGCAGCAGGTCGCCACCCCGGGCCGCCGCTACGCCGACCTGCTGGCGACCGTGTACAGCCGCCTCTCCGAGGAATGGCGCACGCCCGCGTCCTGGGACGAGTGCGTGGCATACGGCCAGTCGATCGGGCGCTGGCCCGCCTTTCCCGATGCCGCCGACGCACTGCGGCGACTGAAGTCCCGCTATCGCCTGTTCGTACTCAGTAACGTGGACAACGCGAGCTTCGCCGCGAGCAACGAGAAGCTCGGGGTGGACTTCGACGGCGTCTACACCGCCGAGGACGTCGGCGCCTACAAGCCGGCCGATGCAAACTTCGAATACATGCTGAACCGCCTCGAATCCGACTTCGGCCTGGACGGTTCCGACATTCTCCACACCGCGCAGAGTCTGTTCCACGACCACGCGCCGGCGAACCGGTTCGGCCTGGCCAACGCCTGGATCGACCGGCAGCGTTTATCCGAAGGGGGCGACTGGGGCGCCACGGCACGGGTCGGGACTCGACCGACCGTCGCATTTACCTTCTTCTCAATGCGCGAGATGGCGGACGCCGTCGAGGAAGGCTGAGAAGCGGTCCCGGTAAAGCCCTGAGTTCTCTTTCAGGGTGAAAGCGATGGGACACCCATCACTCCGCTATCAATCTTCGAGACAAGTTGCCACCACGAAGCTTGCTTTATCGTTTCGGGCCCATTATTCTAATGGCATCATATATAGGCATCAGATGCTATGCGCGCCATTGTGGATTTACCCGATGAACAGGTTCGGGGTCTCGCCGAATTGTGTCGACGTGAAGGCCTCTCAAGAGCCGAAGCCGTGCGCCGCGCGATAGCGGAATACTTGCGGGCCCGGCGACCCGATGGCGAGTTGTTCGGATTGTGGCGCGACCGCGATATCGACGGTCTCGAGTACGAGCGGAGTCTGCGCCGGGAATGGCGTTGAATGCAGGCGCTCATGGACACCAATATCCTGATCGACTATTTGTCGGGAGTTGCGGACGCCCGCGAGGAACTGTCCCGATTCGAGCGCCCCTTGATAAGCTGGATTACCTGGATGGAAGTCTTGGTGGGCGCATCGAACCGCCAGGAAATGCAGCGATTGGAGGCCTTCCTGTCCGGCTTCCGAATCGTGGCCATCGACCGTCCGGTAAGCGAGTTGGCCGTGGCCATCCGGCGTGAGCATCGCATCGCCCTGCCTGACGCGATAATCCTGGCGAGCGCGCGGCACGAGGGGGCGATACTGGTTACCAGAAACACACGGGATTTCAGCGCCGATGACCCGGACGTTCGTGCCCCGTACTCTCTCCCCTGACATGGCGGCGAACCGATAACGAGCTCGCGGTGGAACGATTCCCCACACCGCTGCGAGGGGTTGCGCGTCGAATTCAAATGCACCGTGTAAGGCCGGTTGCACGAGTGATCTAATGGGCACTCTTCTGGAGAGTATTCCACAATCCTGCGAGAATTCAGTTCCTTTTAACTCCGGCAAGATCTGCCGGCCGTAGCCGGTAGCGAATCACGTTGCCTTCGTGCAATCCGCGAAACATCCTCCGCACTAAGACCAAGGGCTTCCAATATGCAGAAACGAGCTTCCTGCAGTTCTTCAGAGTTTTTGGATCGAACGCCTGCAACAGAGCTTTCGGATGAAATTCGGTGATGTGAATTTCGGGATATTCGCTTCGAATCCGATAAGCCAACATCGCACCGCCAATGAGCGCTGCGCCTCTCAGGGAATTCGGTTGTTGGACTGTCCCGGAGGGAATACCGTAGGCGCGTCTCAGTTTCTCATCTACTTTTCGGCCCCCGCCCTTGCGTGAAGACCACCACATCGGCGCATCTATTCCCAATCCATACCCCCCTGAGCATCAATGAACGCCACTCCGAAGCTGCCTTCTCCTCCGGGATCAGCTCTCACCCAAACGCGTCCCATCAGTCTTGTCTCCTGAAGCCTGGATTTCTGGAAATGTGTCACCTGAACGTTGCATAATATTCGGCAGCCCTTAGATGCAAATGGTCGGCGAGAGGTGGCTTCAATTTGTATGCCTCCGGCACTCTCGAAAACTGATAAAGCCGTGCGATTCTGTATACATCTCTGTTCTCTTCCGATACATCCAGTTCGTTCCGAGAAATCCAAAATGGAGTAGTCGCGGGACCATTGGTAGTTTTCACTTCCAGCAGTCGCCTATCCCCGTTTCTGGTGTATGAGAGGATATCGTAGCCGGCACCATCGCCGTCCTCCTTTGATACCCAGCGAACTTTGCCTGCAAGGTCATCTCTTCCAGCAGACGACAATCGATTTTGTTCGGCAACATACAGATATCTCTCACCTGCTTCGCCTAGTTTGCGCGCCCTGGCATCTCGGGTTGCTGGATCGAAGAATCGAATAATACGCCTCGCGACTCTGTCAATCGGTTCTTGCTCAAGTTGCTTCATAGGTGGGTCCTGATACAGCAATCCTTCTTCCGGAACGACTGCTTCATTGATTTGATTCGCCAATTGCTCAGCCAAATTCCCATACTTCAAATGATTGTCCACGGTCTCGTACAGCTTACCCTGGTATTTTTCGGCGGGCCGGTATCCCAATATTCGAGGAAGTCCTAGTTTTTCCATGACCGCACTTATGTTCCGATGCTTGAACTCAATCGAACCTTTCGACCGTCCAATTTTCTGCTGCAATACACGATTTCTCTCAGCCTTATTGAATTCTCCACCAGCAAGTTCAGTCTTGAGCATTTCAATGTAGTCAACGACGATAACTTCGATTTCGCTATGGCTCCAAGCAGTTCCGGCCTTTTCCATTTTCTTGTCCTTGATTTTTGGTAGTGATTCTGACCACTGGATATGCAACTAAACTGGTTCTTGTCCGTAAACTCTCAAATGTCTGATTTCATTCGATAAACCGCTGAATTTACTGGAAAGATTCCGGCGTTTTGGGTATCTTTGCAGTGGTTGCAAAGCAACACAAACACACACCAAAACGCCGGGAGGTTGCCATGCGTCTGAAGCGCACGACACAGATGAGTCTATACGAACCGAAGCCCGTCGACCATCCCCTGGGCCGGGAACTGGAGTCCATCTCGAACTGGCTCGACGCGCACACTCGCGAATAAGACGAGTGTAAAGAACGCAATGAACTTAGGGTAAAGCCAGCGCCACCAACTCGGGATCGTCGCCGAGGCTGCCGACGGCGACTACGATGTACTGCCTGCCCTCGTGCATGTAGCTCATGGGGGCGCCAGTCGTGCCGGAGGGCAGATCGGTGCGCCAGACTTCTTCGCCGGTGAACTTGTCGTAGGCCCGGAAGGCGGTGCCTCACATGTTGGGCTGGGTGCCGCCGTGGTTGTTGCTGCCGACGCCGATGAAAAGCAATGTCCTGGTTACGAGCGCTGCGGGGCGGCTGGCGATGCCGAGGGTGGACAGGTCGAGTTCGTCCAGATTCGGATGCTCGCTCAGCGAATCCCCGTTGGCGATCTGCCAGACGTGTTCGCCGCTGTTCATGTCGATTGCCGTAATGCGGCCCCATGGCGGCTTGGTCAGGGGGATGCCGTCGGGGTAAGGCGCTTCCCGGTTCGGGCTCCAATAGGGCATGTCGGCGTCGGGGGCGTCGGTCGCTACGAGCCGGTAGACGCGGGGGATGTCGTTGGCGAAGCCGTAGTACCAGCCGGTTTCGGGGTCGAAGGCGCCGGTGTTCCAGTTGGCGGAGCCCCAGGAGCCCGGCAAGGTCAGCGTGCCTTGATTGCCGCCCGGCTCGTCGCTGACGATGCTCGGCGGCGTGAAAATCGGGCCGATGACGAAGTTCGCCACCGTGGCGCGGGCGACCTGGGCGACTTCGGGGAAATCTACGATGTCGGCTTCGGTGATGCCCTGGGTGGCGATCGGAGCCGGTTTCGTCGGGAAAGGTTGCGTGGGCGACAAGACTTCGCCGGGCACGTCGGATTGCGGTACCGGCAGTTCTTCGATCGGCCAGACCGGTTCTCCCGTCACGCGGTCGAACACGTAGACCCAGCCGGTCTTGTTGGCCTGCATCACCGCCTTGATGGGGCGACCGTCGACGACGATGTCGCCGAGTACGGGCGGGCCGACATTGTCGTATTCCCAGACGTCGTGATGCACCATCTGAAAATGCCAGACGCGCTCGCCGGTGCTCGCGTCGATGGCGACCAGGCTGTTGGAATACAGATTGTCGCCGGGGCGGTGGCCGCCGAAGTACGCCGCGGTAGGAGCGGTGAAGGGAACGTAGACGTGGCCGAGTTCCTCGTCCGCCGACAGGCAGCACCAGGAACCGAGGTCTCCCGCGCCGCGCCAGGAATCGTTGCCCCAGGTATCGGCGCCAAATTCCTCTTCCTGCGGCACGGCGTGGAAGGTCCAGAGCAATTCTCCGCTCAGGGCATCGAAACCACGCACGTCTTCGGAATGGACGCCACGCCATTGCGTACCGCCGTCGCCGGCGCCATTGACGGTGCCGGAGATTATGACCACACCGTTTACAACGATGGGTGAGGTGGAGACCAGGCTGAAAGTTTCCGCGCCCTCCGGAATCAGGTTGACGGCGCCATCGTCGCCGAAACCGGCGATAGCCTCGCCGGTGGCCGGGTCCAGCGCATGGAGACTGCCCAGCCGC
>JAJECW010000056.1 GCA_022821865.1 Pseudomonadales bacterium | reverse complement strand
GGCGTACATTGTAGCGCAGGGGACCGACCCCGGTCAGGCCGGAACGGTTATCCAGTGCCTGGGTATTCTCTGAAAAATTCCATCCATGGAATTTTTCATTGTCGCAAAACAAAAGCGTGGTTTTGTTTTGCTCACGAATTCCCACGGCGCAGGCTCCTGGCGTGCTGTCATGCGGATTCAGTGTAATCAGAGGTTGTCGAAGCTGATGCTGCCGCTGTCGGAAATCTGATCGAAATCCAGCTCTTCGGTTTCGGGTTCCTTCCAGCGCAACTGGGCCAGACGCAGCAAGGAGGGCATATGGTGGCCTGAAAGGGTTTGGGCATAGGCAAGATACAGCGCGCCGCAGTCGCGCAGGGCGACCATCGCATCGCCGTCGAGGTCCGCAAGGCGTTCCTGGTCAAGAGTATGCAATCCCTTGACCTGCAAAGGCTTTTCCTCGTCGCCGGCGATAATCTCCCATTCCCGGATCAATTCCAGTTCGGTGAGTTTCTCGGTGGCGCGCTCGGCAAGCACGAGGTCCGAGGCATGCTGCCGCATCTTGTTGACGAGTTCCCCCGCGGCGTCGGCCAGCTTGTCTTCTTCGTCAAAAAATACCCGCCAGCCCTTGGCGCCCGCGGGAATGTCCGCGGCCTTGGCGACGAATTCGGAATCCTCGTCGGTGCAAACCCTGTAGCGCTCGGCGTCGAGCCGGGTCATTTTGAATGGAAAGCCCTGATAGGCGTCGGGCAGATGCGCCGCAAGCCATTTACCCGACTCCTGTACCACCAGGCTCTCGCCATTGCGCAGGCCGAGAATTGCAACAAGCAGGAACTTTTCCTCCAGCTTGATGAATCCCACCGGCATGCCCATGGCCGCCTTGCGCACTTCCTGGAAGCCCAGAGGCATGAGGTGGTCACCGGCGGCGAAACGGAAATTCGCCGGCCTTCGCCAGCGCAGTTCGCGATGGGATTGGGGAGAAATCGGAATCAGTTGGCCCACGGTGTTTCTGCCGCTTCGATGGGGAGGGGCGCATTATAAACCGCTCTGAAATGTGGTGATCAGGGTCTGCTTCCCGAGCTGTCAAGGTGGGTGTCCAGTCAGTTGCTTCCCGTTACGCGCCGCGGACGAGAACAGCCCGATCGTCGCCAACGGCGTCAGTTGCCGCGCCCGGATCAGCCACGGCGCCTCCCGCGAAGCCCCGCGCATAGCGCCAGCCCCCGGCTCGTGATAATCTTGCCGCCGGTTGCCGGGGGGTTCGGGTTTCATGGCGATTTGCGCCAGTAACAGTTTGGGAGAAATACAGTGAACGCGGATTTTTCGCCGGAAGACGCCGCTTTTCGGGATGAAGTCAGGGAATTCCTGCAAAACGAATTCCCGGCGGCGTATCGCGACAAGGTGGACGCCGGAATCCGCCTGAGCAAGGACGAGATCGTCCATTGGCAGAAGATACTCCACGAAAAGGGCTGGGCCGCGCCGAATTGGCCGGTGGAGCATGGCGGCACCGGTTGGAGCCCCACCCAAAAACACATCTTTGCCATGGAAATGGGCTTGACCGGCGCGCCGGAGCCGGTGCCTTTCGGCATGAAGATGGTTGCGCCGGTACTCATGGCCTACGGCAGCGGGGAGCAGCAGCAGCGTTTCCTGCCCGACATCCTGCAAAGCAATGTCTGGTGGTGCCAGGGTTATTCCGAACCCAATTCCGGGTCGGACCTGGCCTCGCTCAAGACCTCCGCCGTGCGCGACGGCGACCACTACATCGTCAATGGCGCCAAGACCTGGAACACCTACGGGCAATACGCCGACTGGATCTTCTGCCTGGTTCGCACCGACACCACGGTCAAGAAGCAGGAAGGCATAAGCTTTCTGCTCATCGACATGCATTCCCCCGGCGTTTCCCACAAACCCATCGTCCTGCTCGACGGCCACAGCGAAGTGAACGAGATTTTCTTCGATGAGGTGCGCGTTCCGGTGGAAAACCTGATCGGCGAGGAAAACAAGGGCTGGACCTACGCCAAGGTGCTGCTGACCCATGAACGCACCAATATCGCCCTGGTTCCCCGCAGCACCCGCCGCCTGCGCGCCCTGCGCCGGGCCGCGGCAAGCCTCGACGACGGCCAGGGCGGCAGCATGCTGGAGAACCCGGTGTTCAGCCATCGCCTCGCCGAACTTGAAATCGAGCTGAAAGCGCTGGAATATGCCGAACTGCGCACCCTCGCTTCCTTGAGCGTGGGCAAATCCCCCGGCCCGGAATCCTCGATTCTCAAGATCGTCGGCACCGAACTCGCCCAGCGCATCGACGAGATGTTCCTTGAGTTGGGCGCCTACCACAGTCTGCCCTACCTGCCGGAGCAGTTCGACGAAGGCTTCCAGGGAACGAACCTGGAGCCCGGCGGGCTTGCCGGCCAGGGGCTGGTGTATCTCAATGACCGCAAGCTGTCGATTTTCGGCGGCTCCAACGAGGTCCAGCGCAACATCATCTGCAAGGCCGTGCTTGGGCTCTAGCCCCGGGCCGATTCCAGGAGTAAAGCATCCATGGACTTTTCCTATTCCGAAGAACAGCAGATGCTCAAGGAGAGCGTTGGCAGGTTTGTGCGGCAGCAATACGACTTCGACACCCGCAACCGCATTGCCGCCAGTGAAACCGGCTACAGCGAGGAAAACTGGAAACTGTTTGCCGAACTGGGCTGGCTAACCGTGCCTTTTGGCGAGGAAGACGGTGGTTTCGGCGGTTCCGCCGTTGACCTGATGGTGATGATGGAAGAATTCGGCAAGGCGATGTTGCTGGAGCCCTTCCTGCCGTCTGTGGTTCTGGCGGGTCGCCTGCTTGCCGCCCTGGGCGATGCGCGGCGGAAGGCGGAACTGCTGCCGGCTTTGATGGCGGGCAATCTGCAGCTCGCCTGCGCCTGGGCCGAATCCGGCTCGCGCTACAATCTGGCCAATGTTCGCCTCAGCGCCCGCGGCGAAGGCGGCAATGTCATTCTCAGCGGGGTCAAGGTCAATGTGCTCAATGGTCCCAATGCCGACAAACTGCTGGTAACCGCCCGGGAAAGCGGGGCAGTCACCGGGCGCGAAGGCCTCAGCGTGTTTCTGGTGGACCGCGACGCCCCGGGCGTCGATGTGCGGGCGTACGCCAATATGGACGCCTGCCGGGCCGCCAAAATCAGCTTCAACGAAGTCACCGTGCCGGAATCGGCCCGGCTCGGCAAGCCCGGCGGCGTATACGACGCGCTGGAGCGGGTATTCGACCACGCCACCGCGGCGGTTTGCGCCCAGGCTGTGGGCGCCCTCGATTCCCTGCTGCGGAAAACCGTGGAATACAGCAAGACCCGCAAGCAGTTCGGCGTGCATATCGGCAGTTTCCAGGCGCTGCAGCACCGCATGGCGGACATGTTCATCGAATGTCAGCTCGCCCGCTCGATTACCGTGATGGCGGCCATGCAACTCGATTCCGAAGCGCCCTGGCAAAGCCGCTCGGCGGCGGTCAGCGCGGCCAAGAGCCGGCTGGGCAGGGCTATCCGCAGGGTCGGCCAGGAAGCCGTGCAGATTCACGGTGGCATCGGCATGACCGACGAACTCGACGTGTCGCATCTGTTCCGGCAGGTAACCGGGCTTGAACTATTGTTTGGCGACGCCGATTATCACACCGCCCGCTTCGCCCGATTGCAGAACGCCGGATAATGAGTGAACTCATTCTCGTTCGCCACGGCCAGGCGACATTCGGCGCGGAAACCTACGACAAGCTCAGCGAACTCGGCATCGAGCAGGTGCGCCGGCTTGCCGGCCACTGGCGCGAATTCGGCGAGACTTTCGATTGCCTGTACTGCGGCAGCCTGCTGCGACAGCGGGAGACCGCGGCGGAATTGCGGGAACTCGTGGGAGGCGACGACAAAAGCCCCCGTATTGATCCGGCACTCAATGAATACGACGGCGACCCCCTGATCCGTTCCTACCTGCGGGATTTCGCCGCGGAAGAAGGTTTCGACCCCGCCCCCGCCTGGCCCGTGCGCGACCGCGCGCTGTTTCAGCGGCTGTTCGAAGCGGCGGCGGCCCAATGGATTGCCGGGCGCCTGAGGCCGGCGGAAGACGAGCCCGGGTTCGAACGCTGGCCCGATTTCCAGTTGCGGGTGCACCAGGCGCTGGACCGCATCATGGCGCGCCACGACCGTGGCAGCCGGGTGCTCGTGGCGACTTCGGGCGGCGTCATCGCCCTGGCGCTGCAACGGGTGCTGCGCTATCCCGACTCTGTAGCCATCGCCACCAACTGGATGGTGCATAACAGTTCGGTTAGCCGAATCAGGTACGGTAATGGCAGAATCTCGCTCATGCAGTTCAATGCCCTGCCGCACCTGGAGCGGGCGGGAAGCGCAGACATGATCACTTATCGCTGAATGTCGTCATGACCGATGCCAGACTCGAAGACCGGGCGGGCGGGATCAGGCCCGGAGAAGAACTGCCGCTTGAACGGTTGCGGGAATACCTGCGCCCGGTGCTTGGCGAAGCTGCGGGCGGCCTGGAAGTCCGGCAGTTTCCCGGCGGCCATTCCAATCTGACCTATTTGTTGTCCAGCGGCGCCGAAAACTGGGTGCTGCGGCGGCCGCCGTTCGGCAGCAAGGTGAAGTCGGCCCATGACATGTCCCGGGAGCACCGGGTGCTGTCGGCATTGGGAAACCTGTTTCCCTATGGCCCCAGGCCCTTGCATTTTTGCGCCGACCCGGAAGTCATCGGTTGCGATTTCTACTTGATGAACCACATCCGCGGCCTGGTGATCCGCCGCGAATATCCGCCGGAACTGAAGCTGACCCCGGAACAGGTGCGACGGCAATTACTTCATTTTTTCGATGTGCTGGGGGAGTTGCATTCGGTGGATCTCGCCGAGGCCGGTCTCGACGGTTTCGGCCGCCCGGTGGGCTATGTGCGGCGTCAGGTGGAGGGCTGGATCCGGCGCTGGGAAAACGCCGTCACCGAAGATACGGTGAACTGCGACGAAACCATCAAGTGGCTGCTCGACCACCTGCCCCCGGAAAGCGGCCGCGCCAGCGTGATTCACAATGACTACAAGCTGGATAATGTGATTTTCTCCCTGGACGACCCGCTCCGGGTCATCGGTGTGCTCGACTGGGAAATGGCGACCGTGGGCGACCCGGTAATGGACCTGGCCTATACCCTGGGCTACTGGGTGCAGACCAGCGACCCGGACTGGTTCCGCGAGGCGCGCACCATGCCTTCGGACGTGCCGGGCGCCCCGGACCGGGCCGAAATCCTCGACCGTTTCCAGGAGCGCACCGGCATTGTCGTGGAGGGTTTCCCTTTCTACTTCTGCTTTGCCCTGTTTCGGCTGCTCGTGGTGGGGCAGCAGATCTACTACCGCTACCACCACGGCCATACGAAGGACCAGCGCTTCGCAAGCTTCCTGCAAAAGGCTTACGTATTGCAGCGGATGTGCGGCCTCATCATCAGCGGAAGAATCGAGAATTGAACCGCTCCGGGTTGGTATGCACAATCCATACATGCCATTCTGCGCGTAGCGAAGCAGAGTCGCGGAATGACAAGAGGGACGCGCACCGCGCAGAATGACACTCCGAACCGTCAGCGGCGATGCGCCCAGACAACATTCCCGATTCCATTAAACCCCCCGGTCTGATACCTTGTCTGGCCTTTCACCCCGGACGGAAAACCCATGGCGAAAGCCGCTGTGTTGTCTTCTCCGCTGCCTCGGCCTGTTGTGGCCTCGGTGGCTTTTGTCAGCGGCTTTTGCATCATGACGGTGGAGATGCTGGGCGCGCGCATCATGGCGCCTTATTTCGGCGGCTCGGTGTCGGTCTGGGGCAGCATCATCACGGTTTTCATGCTGGCATTGGCGCTCGGTTACCTGTTCGGGGGGCGGCTCTCGATGCGCAGCCCCAACGCGCTGGTTTTCGCGAGCTTCTATGTCAGCGCGGCGCTGTTTTCGCTGCCGATCATCCTGTTCGCGGACGCGATCATGCGGCCGATCTTTCTTGCCGTCGAAGACGCCCGCTATGGCTCCCTGCTGGCTTCGGTAGTCATGTTTTCGGTGCCGACTACCTTGCTCGGCATGATCTCGCCGTATTCGGTGCGGCTGCTGGTGGAAAGGGAGGAGCATAGCGGGCAGATGGCCGGGCTGCTGTTCTTCGTTTCGACGATCGGCAGCGCCGCGGGCACGCTCGGGACTTCCTTCTATTTCGTACTCTGGTTCGAGGTGAACCGGATTCTCTGGGGCGCGGTTACCGCCTTGCTGATCGCGGCGGCTATAATTCTCGTGGCAGGGTACATGCGCGGTTCTCTCGGCCTGCGGGTGCGCGGTCATGAAATCTAGACTTTTTCCCGGCCTGCTATTGCTGGCGCTGGCGGCGCCGGCGGCGGGCGAGGTCATCCATCAGGAACGTTCGCTGTATCGCGATATCACCGTCGAGCAGAACGGGCCGCGGCGTTGCCTGATCTTCAACGTGCATCGCGGCGACCGCAATCAGACCTGCATCGATCTCAACGAACCCGAACGCCTGGTATTCAGCTATACGCGCATGAGTTTCGCCGGGCTGTTGCTGACCCCCGAGCCCGCATCGATTCTGGTGGCCGGGCTCGGCGGCGGCTCGATTCCGATGACTTTCAGCGATCTCTTTCCCGATGCGCGGATCGACGTGATCGAAATCGACCCGGCGGTGGTCAGCGTGGCGAAGGACTTCTTCCTGTTCGAGGAAACCGCGAACATGCGGGTGTATGTGAACGACGCCCGGGTGTTCATCAAGCGCGCCGGGCTCGAAGCCAGGAAATACGACTACATCGTGCTCGACGCGTTCACGGGCGACTACATTCCGGAACATCTGCTTACCCGCGAGTTTCTCGAAGAGGTCAGGCAGATTCTCAATCCGGACGGCGTACTCGTCGCCAATACCTTTTCCACCAGCCGCCTCTACGACCATGAATCGGTCACTTACCAGCGGGTGTGGAACGAGTTTTACAATTTCAAGTTGCCGACCTCGGGCAATCGCATCATCATCACGAGGATCGGCGCCCTGCCGCCCCGCGGCGATCTCACCGGCGCGGCCCGGCGGCTCGCGGAGCGCGTCGAAAAATACGACATTCCGCTGCTCGAATATCCCGCCCGCATGTCGACTCGCGTCGACTGGGACATGAGCCGGCGCATGCTGACCGATCAATATTCACCCGGCAACCTGCTGCGCGACTAGCGGGCGCCGGGCCAACCGGAGAAAAATCATGCAAAGAATCATCTCGGCGGTACTTCTGCTTGGCTTCCTTACGCTGGCGAAGACCGTTCTGGCCGACGTCGATATCAAGCGCGACGTGGTTTACGGCCACAAGGACGGCATGGCGCTCGTTTACGACGTGATTCGGCCCGAGGATCCGAACGGCGCGGCCGTCGCCTTCATGATGAGCGGCGGCTGGTTTTCGCGCTGGTCGCCCCCGGAAACGCTCGCCGAAGGCTTTTTCAGCGACATGCTCGCGGCGGGTTTCACGATGATTCCGGTCTATCACGGCAGCGCGCCGCGCTACAAGGTGCCGGAAGCCTACGCCGATGTCAGCCGGGCGATCCGCCACATCAAGCTTCATGCCGCGGAACATGGCTTCGATCCCGACCGCCTCGGCGTGACCGGCGGCAGCGCCGGTGGCCACCTGTCGCTGATGATCGGCCTCGACGCGGATTCCGGCGACCCTGATGCCGGGGACCCGGTCATGCGCGGCGACAACCGCGTTGCTACCGTGGTCGCCTATTTCCCGCCGGTGGACCTGCGTCCGATTACCGGCCCCAACGACCGTTTCCCGGCGCTCGATTTTTCGCCCGAGTTGTCGGAATCGATTTCTCCGATTCTGCACGCGGACGCCGACGATCCGCCCACGTTGCTGATCCACGGCGACGCCGACGATCTCGTGCCCATCAGCGAGTCGGAAGACTTGTACGCGGAATTCCAGCAGCAGGGCGTGGAAGCGGAGTTCGTAACCATCGCCGGCGGACAGCACGGCTTCCGCGGCGAAAACGCGGTCAAGGCGGACCGGTTACGGTTGGAGTGGTTCCAGGAGTATCTGTGAAGTTCGGACGAAAGTCCCGCTTGTTGACCTGGGATCAATCGCAGCCTACGTGTACTGTGAGCACGTCGCATCTTGCGTGATGCAGCAGTTTCATCGCCGTGGAGCCGATGAGGACTTTCCAGCCGGAATGACCGTGGCTGCCGATGACGATGGCGTCGGCTTCCATTTCGATTGCGAGATTGGGCACTTCAGCGGCGGGTGAGCCGGGCAAGGTATGAATCTGGTCTTCCCGCAGGCCTTCCTCCCTGGCGATGGCCTTGAGGCGCTCGGCGGCGAAAGCGATCGCTTCCTCGTGCAGTTCGTTGATGTTCACCGCGTACAAATCCATGCTGTAGGCTGCGGCAACAGGTTCCACGATGTGCACCAGGTGCAGCTTGTCTGGGTCCTCGGCCAGCCGGACAGCGGTAGTGATCACCTTGTGTGAATCGTCGGAAAGATCTATCGCCACCAGAATCTTGTTGTACATCAGCTTGCTCCCCTGAGTCCCGACACGAATGGCAAGTCGATTGTATCCACACGGCAATCGACTTCCAAATCTAAGGAAAAGACCGCAACCTGAAACTGGTTCAGTTAAGAAAACTCTTCTCCCGAAGCGCGGACACGACCCCGGAAACGCGCTGGAAGTCCCGGTCATGGTGGAATAGCGTCAGATCGTGTTCGATCGCGCACTGCGCGATCAGGCAATCGACACTTGAGCGAACGGCCACTCCTTTCTGCCTGCAATCGAAATAGATGCGTGCGGCGGCGGCATGACTTGCCGCCGGTCGCGCGAAGTTCACGAACTGTTGTCCTGAAAAATATTTCTCAAGTTGCCTGTACGTCTTCACGTCCCGGGCGCCCTGCAGAATCTCCATATAGACCAGCGGCGTAATCACGACGGCTAACGGCGTTGAAAGGAGTTCATGGAGAAAACCCACGTGGGCGCCGTCACTGTCGCGAATGTACTCAACCCAGATTGAGGTATCCACCAGATGCATAAGGTTCAGCCGCCGGCTTGCCGCAAAGCCTTGTAATCATGGCCCTCGTCTATCAGATAACTGCCCTTGAGATCCCTCAGGTCCAGTCGCTTTCGGTTTGCCACGAATTCCAGCAAAGCCTGGTGGACCAAAGCTTTTTTCGTCTTGATCCGGCTCAATCGCTGCGCTTCCCGCACCAGTTTCTGGTCAAGTTCAATATTGGTACGCATTGGCTTGCACCTGTCTTGGTGTATAGTTATGTGTATAACAGGCTGATGCCGGATTGTCAAAAAGTGCAGTCAATGGCGCAAATCCGGAGCCGGTTTTCGGAACGGTGGCAACCTGTAACTCAGGCGTTCCCGATCATGTTTCTGGCGATGACGAGTTGCTGGATCTGGCTGGTGCCTTCGTAGAGCCGCAGCAGCCTGACGTCCCGGTAGAAGCGTTCCACGGCGAATTCCGCCATGTAGCCCGAGCCGCCGTGAATCTGCACCGCGCGGTCTGCCACCCTGCCCGCCATTTCGGCGCAGAACAGCTTGCAGGCGGCGGATTCCAGGGTGATGTTTTCGCCGGTGTCTCGCTTGCGGGCGGTTTCCAGCACCATGCAGCGGGCGGCCCAGGCTTCGGTGCGGGAATCGGCAAGCATGGCCTGGACGAGTTGCTGCTCGGCGATGGGCTTGCCGAACTGCTTGCGCTGCATGGCGTAGTCGAGCGCGTCGGCGATGAGGCGTTCCGCCATGCCCACGGCGACACCGGAGATATGCAGCCGGCCCCGGTCGAGCACTTTCATTGCGGTGATGAATCCCTCGCCCTCCTCGCCGATGATGTTTTCCGCGGGAACCGGGCAATCTTCAAAGGTCACATCGCAGGTGAGAGAGCCGGCCTGGCCCATCTTGCGGTCCACCGCGCCCAGGGTGATGCCCGGCGTGCCGCGCTCCACAATGAACGAGGAAATGCCCCGGGCGCCTTGGTTGTCCGGGTCGGTGCGGGCCATGACGTTGAAGGTATGGGCCAGGGGCGCATTGGTAATGAAGCGCTTGGCGCCGTTGAGCAGATAATGGTCGCCCCGGCGCCTTGCCGTGGTGCGCAGGGAGGCGGCGTCGGAGCCGGCTTCGGGTTCGGTGAGGCAGAAGCAACTGAGCCATTCGCCGCTGGCGTACCTGGGCAGGTATTTCTGTTTCTGGGCTTCGGTTCCGTTGAAAACGATGGCTGCCGAGCCGATGCCGTTGTTGGTGCCGACCAGCGAGCGGAAGGCCGGCGAGGTCTTGCCGAGTTCCATGGCGACATGGATTTCCTCTTCCATGGTCAGGCCGAGGCCGCCGTATTGTTCCGGTATCGTCAGCCCGAACAGGCCGAGCTGTTTCATTTCCTCGAAAATTTCATCGGGCACGCGCTCGTCTTCGGCGAGCCGGTTTTCCGCGGGCACCAGCCGTTCGCGGACGAATCGCCCGATCAACGCAAGCAACTGGTCCAGGGTTTCCTGGTCTCTGATCATGCCGGCCTCCCCGCCGCAAAGGGCGACAAGTTAACACAGCCGGGGTATGCTGTATCGTCGTCCTGCGCGCAGTCCCAGGATCTCATTGGGTGGCCACTGCATGAGATTCCGCGCTCCAGTCGCCGAGCACGGCTCGGCGCCGCTCGGCTCTGCGTACGAAGCTGCGCTTCGCAAACACTTGCCCTCTCCCACTTCGCTCCGCGCAGAATGACGGAATGGCTGCCTTCCCTATGCTATTATCTCGCCCGCTCCGGCACAGTCGTGATCGGTGTCGCACATTCGCACAAGCTCGCCCCAGCAGGCCACACATCCCAGGGAGACACCATGTCGCAGGCAGTCAGCTATTCCGTACAGGACAAGATCGGCGTCATCAGCGTCAACAATCCACCGGTGAACGCCCTCGCCCAGCGCGTGCGGGAAGGCATTCTCAAATCCATCCAGGCGGCCCAGCGGGACGCTTCCGAAGCCGTGATTCTCGCCTGCGAAGGCAGGACCTTCATCGCCGGCGCCGACATTACCGAATTCAACAAGCCGCCCATGGCGCCGGGCTTGCCGGAAGTGCTCAGCGCGCTGGAAAACTCAAGCAAGCCCGTGATCGCGGCGATTCACGGCACCGCCCTCGGCGGCGGCTTTGAAGTGGCCCTTGCCTGCCATTACCGTTGCGCCGTGATCAGCGCGAAAGTGGGTCTGCCCGAGGTCAAGCTCGGTCTGCTTCCCGGCGCCGGCGGCACCCAGCGCCTGCCGCGCATCGCCGGCGTCAAGGCCGCGCTGGAGATCATCACCTCGGGCAATCCGGTCCCTGCCGGCAAGGCCCACGACATGGGCCTGGTGAACGAAATCATCAAAGGCGATCTGCTCGAAGGCGCCATGCGCTACGCCCGGGACCTGGTGGATTCCGGCGCGCCACTGAAGCGCATTCGCGATGTGGTCATCGACCCGGAAACCATCGAACCCGGCTTCTTTGAGCAGGCGCGCAAACGGGTCAATGCCCGGGCCCGGGGCCAGATCGCTCCCGACCGCATCGTCAGCTGCCTCGAAGCCGCGGTCAATTTGCCTATCGACCAGGCACTCGAGCGCGAGCGGGAACTGTTCCGGGAACTGGTAACCTCGCCGGAATCCGCCGCCATGCGCCATATCTTTTTCGCCGAAAGGCAGGCCGCCAGGATCAAGGGTCTGCCCAGGGAAACTGCCCAGCGCGAAATCAGTCAGGCGGCGATCATCGGCGGCGGCACCATGGGCGGCGGCATCGCCATGTGCTTCGCCAATGCCGGCATTCCGGTAATCCTGCTTGAAATCAGCGACGAAGCCCTGGACCGGGGCATGAAAATCATCCGCAAGAACTACGGCATTACCGTCAAGCGCGGCAAGCTCAGCGAGGACGACGTCAGGCAGCGCATGAAACTGATTACCGGCACCACGGATTATGCCGATATCGCCCATGCCGACATCGTGATCGAGGCGGTATTTGAGAATCTTGGGCTGAAAAAGGAAATCTTTGCCAAACTCGACCAGACCTGCAAGCCCGGCGCCATACTCGCCACCAATACTTCGTATCAGGACGTGGACGCCATTGCCGCGGCCACCGCCCGTCCCGGGGACGTGCTCGGCACGCACTTCTTCAGCCCCGCCAATGTCATGCGCCTGCTGGAAGTGGTCCGCGGCGAAAAAACCGCCGATGACGCCCTCGCCACGGTGATGCGCCTCGGCAAGCGCATCGGCAAGGTCTGTACCCTGTCCGGCGTCTGCTACGGCTTCATCGGCAATCGCATGCTCACCGGCTACGGTCGCGAAGCGCAGTTGCTGCTGCTCGAAGGCTGCACGCCCCGGCAGGTTGATTCAGCCCTCGAGCAATTCGGCATGGCCATGGGGCCGGTGGCCATGGGCGATCTGGCGGGGCTCGATGTGGGCTACAAGGCGCGGCAGTCCCGGGGAACCACCGGCGAGGACCCGCGCCCCTACGCGGTGAGCACGCGGCTCGTGGAATCCGGTCGCCACGGCCAGAAAACCGGCGCGGGCTATTACCGTTACGACAGCGAAACCCGCAAGCGCATTCCCGACCCGGAAGTCGAGGCCATGATTCGCGGGGAAGCGGAGAAGCTCGGCATCGCCCGGCGCGAGATCGGCACCGAAGAGATCATCGCCCGCTGCATGTATCCCCTGGTCAATGAGGGCGCCAAGATCCTGGAGGAGGGCATTGCCCAGCGCGCTTCGGATGTGGATGTGGTCTATGTTTTCGGCTACGCCTTCCCGGTGGCGAAGGGCGGCCCCATGTTTTACGCCGACCAGGTGGGCCTGAAGCAGGTATACGAGCAGATTCTGGAATTCCGGCAACAACATGGCGAAACCAACTGGCGGCCCGCGAACCTGCTGAAGGAACTTGCCGGGAGCGGCGGCAGCTTTGCGGAGTGGGACCGGCGGCAGGCATGATTTCCTGGCAAACGACCACACCGGGCGGGCCGCTGGAAAAGGTGGAGGGGGAGGCGCCGGCGCCGCGGGGCGGCGAGGTGCTTCTAAAGATGCTGGCCTGCGGGGTTTGCCATTCGGATGTTCATCTGCACGATGGGGGATTTGATCTCGGCCATGGCAAGCAGCTTGAGGTGGGCAGGCCGGGGCAGGTGCTTGGTCATGAGATTTATGGTGAAGTGATTGTGCTTGGGCCGGACGCGCAAAACGTCGCGATTGGCGAGCGCCGGGTGGTATTTCCCTGGATCGGCTGCGGCGAATGCCCCGTCTGCCGGCGCGGCGAAGAACAGCTTTGCACGCCGGGCCGGGCGCTTGGCATCGTTGCGTCGGGAGGCTTTGCCGACCATGTGCTCGTGCCGCATTCCCGCTACCTGTTCGACTGCGGCGAGGTTCCCGGCCCGCTGGCCGCGACTTATGCCTGCTCCGGGCTGACCGCCTATGGCGCCCTGAAGAAAGTCGGCGAGACCGCGCCGGGAGATGAAGTCGTCATCATTGGCGCAGGCGGCGTGGGCATGATGGCGATTCAGATCGCCCGTTCGGCATTCGGGCTGGACCCCATCGTGGTCGATATTGACGAAGCCAAACTCGCGGCCGCCCAGGGCCTCGGCGTCAGCCGCATCTATCATGCCGGCGATCCCCAGGCGGCGAAGGCCATCCGCAAGGCCACCGGCGGAGCCTTCGCGGCGCTGGATTTCGTCGGCAATGAAGCCAGTGTTCACTTTGGGCTTGGCTGCCTGCGCAAGGGTGGCGCGCTAGTGGTGGTGGGCCTGTATGGCGGGGCGCTGAAAATGCCAATCCCCTTTCTTCCCATGAATGCCCGGCTGATTCAGGGCAGTTATGTGGGCAGTCTTGCGGACTTTGCCGAACTCATGGCACTCGTGCGGGCAGGGAAGCTGGATCCGATTCGCATCACCGAACGCCCCCTCGCCGAAGCCGCAGGCGCCCTGGCCGATCTCAAGGCCGGCCGGGTCGAAGGCCGGCAGGTGCTGGTCAACGCGCACCAGGGAAACTCTGATTAAGTCAGAGTTCCCCTGCGGCACATGGAAGTGCGAAAAGAAGAGCGGCAATGATTCCAATCTGGTATACACTGGCCGCTCACTCACGACTGTTCCGCCGCTGAATCCACAGGAGGAAACCGATGTTCAGGAGAATTCCGCTTCTTGCCGCGCTGCTGCTGTTTGTGGCGCCAGCCGGTTTTGCCCAGCAGGACGATCCGGCCCGCTGGGAATCCGCCATGCAGGCTTTTGATGAGCAGGACCGGGCCTCGCCGCCGCCGGAAGGCGCCATTGTGCTGACGGGCTCTTCGAGCATCGCCCGCTGGAACGACCAGGCCGTGAAAGCGCTGGCGCCGCTCACCGTGATTCCCCGGGGCTTTGGCGGCAGCACCATGGGCGATGCGCTGTATCATCTCGACCGGGTCGCCCTGCGTTACAAGCCCCGGGCCATTCTGATTTATGAAGGCGACAACGACACCTGGGCCCGGATTCCCGAAGCCATCATCGTCGACAATTTCAAACAGATTGTCGCCAGGGTCCACGAGGAACTGCCGGAGACGCGCATCTATGTGATGTCGGTGAAGCCGAGCGTGGCGCGGGTGGAAGTTTTCGCCGCGGCCAAGAATGTGAACGGGCAATTGAAGGCCATCGCCGAAGCCGACCCCCTGGTGCATTATGTGGATGCGGTGACGCCGTTCCTGAAAGCCGACGGCTCGGTGATGACCGATATCTTCGTTGCGGACAATTTGCACTTCAACGACCTCGGCAACCTGATCTGGGGAAGCACGATAAGGGCGGCGCTGATGCCCCGGGAAGCCCGTTACGAGAAATGGTATTGACGGTTTGGGTCAGAGCGCCCTTGGTATTCTCTGAAAAATTCCATCCATGGAATTTTTCATTGTCGCAAAACAAAAGCGTGGTTTTGTTTTGCTCCCGAATTCAATGGCTTACGCCATCGAATTCGGCGGCACTTCCATGTGCCGCAGGGAAGCTCTGACTTAA
>JAJECW010000097.1 GCA_022821865.1 Pseudomonadales bacterium | reverse complement strand
GCCGCAGGCGCGAGAACAATCCGTCACGGCCCGGCGCCGGCGTTCCCGGGTCGGAAGAGGCGGCGGTTTCAGCCATGGATAGTTCCTCGAATTCGGCGGCGGGCTATGCTATCACCACCCCCGTCCGGTGAACAAAGCGGGCTAGGAGCCTGCGCCACAGGAATTCGCGAAAGCGAAAATTCGCTATCGCCGCGCCCCTGGCCGGTCGATTGAGGCGAATATTGGTGGATATGCAACGAAATCGAGCGGCCGGGGGCGCGGATGAGAGCGGATTTGCAGCCGTGAATTCCTACGGCGCAGGCTCCCAGGTATTCTCTGAAAAACTCCATCCGTGGAGTTTTCATTGCATCAGGGGCGCGCAGGCAGGCTTGTTTCTGGCGGGATATTCCCGTACAATTCGCCGCTTTCACCGGAATGGCCAGTGGACCGGCGGCGGGCAAGAAACATGTATGCGGTAATCGAAAGCGGCGGCAAGCAGCATCGCGTGAGCGAAGGCGAGGTATTGCGGCTGGAAAAACTTGACCGGGAGGTGGGCGCGACGGTAGTCTTCGACCGGGTGCTCATGGTGGGCGAAGGTGCCGAAGCCAGGATCGGCCAACCCTATGTGGAGGGCAGTTCGGTGGAAGCCGAAGTGCTCGAACAGGGCCGGGGCGAGAAAATCCGCATCATCAAGTTCAATCGCCGCAAGCACCACCGCAAGCAGATGGGCCACCGCCAGTCGTACACCCGGGTGAAAATCACCGGCATCAGGTCATAGGGCAGAGTCATGGCGCACAAGAAAGCAGGCGGCAGCAGCAATAATGGCCGCGATTCCATATCCAAACGGCTTGGCGTCAAGCTTTTCGGCGGCCAGATCGTGAAGGCGGGCAACATCATCGTGCGCCAGCGCGGAACCCGTTTCCATCCCGGCGAACAAGTGGGCTGCGGCCGCGACTACACGCTTTACGCCAAGGCCCACGGTATCGTCGAGTTCACCGTCAAAGGCCCCCGGAAACGCAAGTACGTCAACGTGGTAAATCCCGTCTGACCGTTTCGTTCCCGAGTTCGGCCAATCCAAAACCACAATCGCCGAACGGCATCCGGGCCAGATCATCAATTTCTGAAGTCGCTGACCGATCAGCGGGTTTTTATCTTGGTATTCTCTGAAAAATTCCAGGGAGGGAATTTTTCAGAGAATACCCAGGTTAAACCGTCGGAAATGCCGTAGGCCGTTGTCGGTACCGGGTGTCTGGCGGCATGTCAGGCAGGAAGCAGAGCCTGAGCCTGCATGGAGGTATTTACGGCGTCCGCAAGACACCCGGTACCGGCAGCGGCGATGCGTCCGGTAAACAGTTCTTCAGGAAAACTCTAGTGAAATTCGTCGACGAAGCCGTAATCAGCGTGGAAGCGGGCAAGGGGGGCGGGGGCTGCCTGAGTTTCCGGCGGGAAAAGTTTATCGAGTTCGGCGGCCCCGACGGCGGTGACGGCGGTGCCGGCGGCAGTGTATTACTGCAAGTGAACCCCAATCTGAATACCCTCGTGGACTTCCGCTTCCAGCCACAATACCGCGCCCGCTCCGGCCAGCCAGGCGCCGGCCGCAACAAGACCGGCGCCGGCGGCGGCGACCTCAGCATCGACGTGCCCCCGGGAACCAGCGTCTTCGATGTGGAAACCGGCGAACTTGTCGCCGACCTGCGCGAGCCCGGGGCGCCGGTCACAGTCGCAAGGGGCGGCCGCCCCGGCCTCGGCAACAGCCGATTCAAATCGAGCACCAACCGCGCTCCCCGCAAGACCACCGATGGCGCGCCGGGGGAGGCGCGCAAACTGCAATTGCAATTGCGGCTCGTCGCCGACGTGGGCCTGCTCGGCCTGCCCAACGCCGGCAAGAGCACCCTGATCCGGGCGGTATCGGCGGCGCGCCCCAAAGTCGCCGATTACCCCTTTACCACACTGATTCCCAATCTCGGCGTTGTGCGCCGCGGCGCCGGGCGCAGTTTCGTCATGGCCGACATGCCGGGGTTGATCGAAGGCGCTGCGGCCGGCGCCGGGCTCGGCCCGCGTTTTCTCAAGCATCTTTCCCGCACCCGGCTGCTGCTGCACCTCGTGGAGGTCCTGCCGGCGGACGCCGGCGACCCGGCAGCCAATGCCGCGGCCATTATCGGGGAACTCAAGGCTTTCAGCCCGCTGCTCGCCGGCAAGGAGCGCTGGCTCGTGCTTTCCAAGACCGATCTCACAGGCGAAGGCGAACTGGCGGAAATCGAAGCGAAACTGCGCCGGACGCTGGACTGGAAAGGCCCGATACACCCTGTTTCCGCCGTGACCGGGGAGGGATGCGATACCCTCTGCGAATCTCTGATGCAGGCCATGGAATTCCATCGCCGCAAGTTGGGCGAAGACGCGGATTTCGCCCGGGAACAGGAAAGGCTGGAGCGGGAAATGTTGCTGGAATATTCGGAAGACCCCCGGCGGGGAGGCTGACCATGCGTGAACGAATCGCCGCCTGCCGTACCTGGGTCGTCAAGATCGGCAGTTCCCTGCTGACCAATGACGGCGTGGGGCTGGACCGCGGCGCCATTGCCGGCTGGGCGGCCCAGATTGTCGCGCTGCGGCGGCAGGGTTTGCGGCTGGTGGTGGTGTCCTCCGGCGCCGTGGCGGAAGGCGCCACCCGGCTGGGTCTCAAATCCATGCCCCGGGAAGTGCGCCTGCAGGCCGCCGCGGCGGCGGTGGGGCAGATGGGCCTGATCGAAGCCTGGGAAACCTGTTTTGCGCAACATGGCGTCCATGCCGCGCAGATCCTGTTGAGCCATGAAGACCTTTCGAACCGCACCCGCTATCTCAATGCCCGCTCCACCCTCAGTTCCCTGCTGGATCTGGCCGCGGTTCCCGTGGTCAACGAGAATGATTCCGTGGCCACGGAAGAGCTTTGTCTCGGCGACAACGACAATCTGGCCGCGCTGGTGTCGAACCTGATCAATGCCGACCTCATGGTGATCCTCACCGACCAGGACGGCCTGTTCAGCGCCGACCCGCGCAAGCACGCCGAAGCTACCCTGATGGAAAGCGGGAGGGCAGGCGATCCGGCGCTGGAAGATCTGGCCGGCAAGGGCAGCAGCCTCGGCCGCGGCGGCATGAAAACCAAATTGTCGGCGGCGCGGCTCGCGGCGCGTTCAGGCACCCACACCATTATCGCCAACGGCCGCGAGCCCGAGTTGCTGCCGCAATTGAAAACCGGCAAGCCGCTTGGCACCTGGCTCAGCGCCGGGCAGGGCCCGGTCACCGCGCGCAAGCAATGGCTGGCGGGACAGTTGACGCTGAAAGGATCGCTGAGCCTTGACGCCGGCGCCGTGGCGGTGCTGCGCGGGCAGGGCAGGAGCCTGCTTGCCGTGGGACTTACCGCCACCCGGGGAGAGTATCAGCGGGGCGAAGTGGTGGCCTGCCTGGATGCTTCGGGCCGGGAAATCGCCCGGGGAATGGTCAATTACAACAGCAGGGAGGTGGCGCGCCTGCTTGGCGAGGACAGCTCCCGTATCGCCGAATTGCTGGGTTACGCCGGCGAAGAGGAGATCATTCACCGGGACAATCTGGTGCTGACGGAATAAGGAAGCCCTAAGTATTCTCTGAAAAATTCCATCCATGGAATTTTTCATTGTCGCAAAACAAAAGCGTGGTTTTGTTTTGCTCACGAATTCAATGGCTTACGCCATCGAATTCGGCGGCACTTCCCTGTGCCACAGGGAGGCTCCGACTTAATCAGAGCTTCCCTGATTGTGTCAGGGCTTCCCTGCGGCACAGGGACGCTGGCGAGTTAGCGCAGGGCCTTGACGGCGGTATTGAGCCGACTCTTGTGCCGGGCCGCCTTGTTCTTGTGGATAATACCCTTGTCGGCCATGCGGTCGATGACGGGAACCGCAGCCTGATAGGCGGCGTTGGCGGCCTCGTAGTCCTTGCCGTCGATCGCCGCGCGAACCTTCTTGATGCTGGTGCGAACCATGGAACGAAAGGACGCATTGTGACGGCGCCGCTTCTCGTTTTGCCGGGCGCGCTTGCGCGCTTGAGGAGAATTTGCCAAGGAGACCTCCGCTGGGTTCAGCCGTATTCCAACAGCCCTGAAAAAAGTGCGACACTATGCCGTTTTAGCCCGCCCGTGTCAATCATTCCGGCCGCCCTGTGAATTCATCCGAAGCCAATCCGGCTGGCGCCGGAGACCCGGCCCCCAACGACGACGGCCTGCTCAGGTCGAGCGGAGTTACCGGCTCGATGACCATGGTGTCCCGGGTGCTCGGGCTGGCCCGGGACGTGGTCATTGCCCGCCTGTTCGGCGCCACCGGGGGCGTGGACGCCTTTTTTCTCGCCAACAAGATTCCCAATTTCATGCGCCGGCTTTTCGCCGAAGGCGCTTTCAACCAGGCTTTCGTGCCGGTGCTGTCGGAATACCGCGCGAAGCGCAGTCACGCCGAAGTGCGGGAACTCGTCAACGCCGTGGCGGCGGCCCTCGGCGGATTGCTGACGCTGATTACCGCGGTGGTGGTCATCGCCGCGCCGCTGCTCGCCACCGTGGTCGCCTATGGATTTCTCGACGAGCCGGACAAGTTCGCCACTTTCGTCACCATGTTCCGCATCACCTTTCCCTACCTGCTGCTGATTTCCATGACGGCGATGTGCGGGGCGGTGCTGAACAGTTACGGGTACTTCGCCGGGCCGGCGATTACCCCGGCCATGCTCAACCTGTCCCTTATCGGCAGTTCCTTCCTGCTGGCGCCCTGGCTCGCCGAGCCGGCGCTGGCGCTGGCCTGGGGCGTGCTGATTGCCGGCGTGGCCCAGCTTCTTTTCCAATTACCCTTTCTCATGCATATCCGGCTGCTTCCGGCGCCCCGGCCGAGCCCCGGGCACGAAGGCCTTGCGCGAATCCGGCGCCTGATGCTGCCGGCGCTGTTCGGCGTTTCGGTGAGCCAGATCAATCTGCTGTTCGATACCGTCATCGCCTCGCTGCTCGTGACCGGCAGCGTTTCCTGGCTGTATTACTCGGACCGCCTGATGGAACTGCCCCTGGGCACTTTTGGCATCGCCATCGCCATCGTCGTCTTGCCAAGCCTGTCGCGCAAACACGCCAGCGAGTCCATGGCGGAGTTTTCGGCCACCCTGGACTGGGCATTCCGGCTCGTCTGCCTCATTGCCCTGCCAGCCACCCTGGCGCTGTTCCTGATCGCCGAGCCACTGCTGGTAACCCTGTTCCAGAACGAGAATTTCACCGCTTTTGACGTGGAACGCTCCGCCGCCAGCCTCAAGGCCTATGCCTTGGGGCTCACCGCCTTCATGGCGGTGAAGATTTTCGCTCCGGGTTACTACGCCCGGCAGAATACCAGCACGCCGGTGCGTATCGGCGTGATCGCCATGAGCGTGAACATGGTGCTGAACCTGGGTTTTTATCTTTCCGGCTTCGCCCATGTGGGGCTTGCCCTGGCCACCAGTCTGGCGGCGGCGCTCAATGCGGCCCTGCTGCTGCGTGGGCTGCGCCGGGATGGGGTATTTCAGTTCCAGCCTGGCTGGACCCGCCTGCTGCTGCAGTTGCTGGCGGCCAACGGCGCGATGACCGTGGCGCTGCTGAGTCTGGCCGGGCCCTGGCGCGAATGGCTGGGCTGGACCATCGGCGCCCGGGTGTGGCAGCTTTCCCTGCTGGTGCTGGGCGGGCTGCTGGCCTATGCCGCCTCGCTCTGGCTCTGCGGCCTGCGGCCGAGGCATCTGCTGCGGTGAGTGCGGTCCCTTCCGGTCATCCCGCGCGTAGCGAAGCGGAGTCGCAGGATCTCCTTGGGATGCCGATTCCCGAGATTCCGCGACCGCGCGCGGAATGACGAGATTTACAGGTGGACAAGCTGTCGTGAAGCGGGTTTTCAGTTCCGAAAACAGTATTGACGTCTGGCAGATCAGGAATCTGCTGGAGGTTGCCGGCATCAAGGCGGTGGTCAGGAATGCCGACATGTATTCCGCCTATGGCGAGGTGCCTTTTCTGGAAAGCTGGCCTGAAGTCTGGGTCGAGCGGCCGGTGGACTACAACCGCGCCCGGGGTATCGTCGAAGAATACCTGGAAGGTGGGGAAGACCATCGCCCGGACTGGCGCTGCCGCCGTTGCCGGGAATGGAACGACGCCAATTTCGCCATCTGCTGGAATTGCCAGAAGCCCGCCGAGGACCAGGGCCCGGGCTCCCGATCCTAGTCTTCCGCCAGTAGTTCCGCGAGGCTGTCGGCCAGATAGCCGATATTGGCCTGATTGATGCCGGCGATGTTGATGCGGCCCGATTTCACCAGATAGATGCTGTATCGGCTCACCAGGGTTTCCGCCTGCTCCGGCGTAACGCCAAGAAAGGAAAACATGCCTTTCTCGCGCTCGATAAAACCGAAATCCCGGCTCAGGCCGGCTTCCCGCAAGGCCCGCACCAGGGAAGCCCGCAGGCCATTGATGCGGCCCCGCACTTCCGCCAGTTCCGTCTCCCAGTCCGCCCGCAGGGCCGGGGTTTCCATGATGGTCTGCACCACGGCGGCGCCGTGATCGGGAGGCATCGACCAGTTGGCCCGGGCCGTTGCCGCGAGCCGGCTCGCGGCGGCCCTGGCTACGGCTCCCGATGCGCAGATTGCCGAGAGGGCGCCGGTGCGCTCGCGATACAGTCCGAAATTCTTTGAGCAGGAGCTGACCAGCAGCAGCTCGGGCAGGGATTCCGCCAGCACCCGCACGCCGGCAACGTCCTGCTCGAGCCCGTCTCCGAGGCCCTGGTAGGCCATGTCGATCAGCACCACAAGCCCCTTGTCTAGGGCGAGATCGCGCGCCGCCCGCCATTGCTCCGCGGCAAGGTCGGCGCCGCAGGGGTTGTGGCAGCAGCCGTGCAGCAACAGCACATCGCCCGCGGCGGCGCCGGACAGGCGGTCGAGCATGGCGTCAAAGCGCACCGAATGAGAGTTGAAATCGTAGTAGGGGTAATTTTCCATCCTGAGCCGGGCGGCGCCAAGCAGGGGTCGGTGATTGGGCCAGGTGGGATCGCTTGTCCAGACTGTGGCGTCGGGATTGGCCTGGGCGAGAAATTCCGCCGCCAGCCGCAGGCCGCCGCAGCCACCCGGCGTCTGCAAGCTCACCCGGCGCTCGCCGAGCGAGGCAAGCAGTTCATCTCCGAACGCCAGCGAGGCCATGGCCTCATTGAAGCCCGGGGCGCCGGTTGGGCCCACATAGGCCTTGCTTCGCTGACCCGCGAGCAGTTCGCTCTCGGCCTGTTTCACCGCGCGCATCACCGGCGTATCGCCATGCTCATCCTTGTAGACGCCAGCGCCCAGATCGATCTTGCGGGGATTGGGATCGGCCCGGAAGGCCGGAGTCAGGGCCAGAATCGGATCCGGCGGCAGCGCCTGCAAATTTTCAAACATCGACATCATCCCGCATTCCGCGACAAGCCTTGAGAGTATTCTGCAAAAGCGACGCCCGGGTCATGGGCCCGACGCCGCCGGGCACCGGCGTAATCCACGAGCATTTGGGCGCAACCGCGTCAAAATCGACATCGCCCGCCAGCCGAAAGCCGGAAGGCCGGCTGGCGTCGGCTACCCGGGTGGTGCCCACATCGATCACCACGGCGCCGTCCCCGACCATATCCGAAGTGATGAAGCCGGGCCGGCCGATGGCGGCGATCAGGATATCGGCGGAGGCGCAAAGTTCCTTCAGGCCGCGGGTGCGGCTGTGGGCGATGCTGACGGTGCAATTGCCGGGCCGGGAGTTGCGCGACAGCAGAATCGACAGGGGAGTGCCCACGATATTGCTGCGGCCCACCACGACACAGTGCCTGCCTTCGGTTTCGATCCGGTAGCGGGCGAGCAGTTCCATGATGCCATTGGGGGTGGCGGTCACAAAGGACGGCAGGCCGAGGCACATCAGCCCCACATTCTCCGGGCCGAAGCCGTCCACGTCCTTGCCGGTGTCTATGGCCAGGGTGATTTTCCGCTCGTCGATATGGCCGGGGAGGGGAACCTGCACGATGAAGCCGTCGATCGACTCGTCGGCATTGAGTTCGGCGACCCTGGCAAGCAATACGGCTTCGCTGACGGCAGCGTCAAGGCGAAGCACCGTGGACTCAAAACCGACTTCGTCGCAGTCCCGCACCTTGTTGGCCACATAGGTTTCGCTGGCGCCGTCATCCCCCACGAGTATCGCCGCGAGATGCGGGACCCGCTTCCCCGCCGCCCGCAATTGCGCCACCTGGTCGCTGATTTCCCGGCGAATTTGTTCGGAGCAGGACTTTCCGTCTAATATCTGCACGGCCTTGGATTCCATGAAAGAAATTGATGCGCCAAGGGTCTCGCCCCCGGCCAGCGAAAAGCGGCCAATGATAAACAAGCGCCAGTTCCTGCTCAAGCGAACCGCCTATGGGGCTGCGCCGTGGGAATTCGCGAAAGCGAAAATTCGCTATCGCCGCGCCCCTGGCCGGTCGATTGAGGCGAATATTGTTGGATATTCAACGAAATCGAGCGGCCGGGGGCGTGGACGGGAGCGGATTTGCAGCCGTGAATTCCTACGGCGCGGGCTCCTAGGCCGTAGAGAACACTGGCATGAGTACCGCCAACCGATGGCTGCTCCCCGACGGTGTCGAGGAGATATTGCCGCAAGAAGCCCGCAAGCTGGAAACCCTGCGCCGGGAGATTCTCGATCTCTACCGCGGCTGGGGTTATGAACTGGTCATTACCCCGCTCATCGAATTCCTCGATTCGCTGCTCGTGGGGTCATCACACGAGCTGGACCTGCATACTTTCAAACTGATCGACCAGTTGAGCGGCAAACTCATGGGTGTTCGCGCCGACATGACGCCCCAGGCCGCCCGCATCGACGCCCACCGCCTCAACCGTCCCGGTCCGGTGCGGCTGTGCTATGCCGACAGCGTGCTGCACACCCTGCCCCGGGGCATGCAGACATCCCGAGCGCCCATCCGGGTTGGCGCCGAGTTCTACGGCCATGCCGGCGCGGCCTGCGATATCGAAGTGATCTGCCTGATGTGGGCCATGCTGCGCCAGGCGGCGGTGGAAAATGTTCACCTGGTACTCGGCCATGTGGGCATTTACCGCGCACTCCTGGCGGCGGCGGAAATGGACTCCGAAACCGAAGAAACCCTGTTTGACGCGGTGCAGCGCAAGGACTACGGGGAAGTCGATCAACTGCTCGCAGCCGGCGTTGCCGACGACCGTCTGCGCGCCATGCTTGCCCGGCTCGTCCGGCTCAGCGGCGGGGAAGAAGTCCCCGGCCAGGCCCGGGACGACTTTGCCGGAGCGCCGGCTGCAGTCCATGCGGCGCTCGATGAACTCGCGTCGATAGAAAGCGGAGTCCGGCAGCGCATCCCCGAAGCGCCATTGAGCTTCGACCTGTGCGAATTGCGTGGCTACCAGTACCATACCGGCATCGTCTTCGCCGCCTATATCCCGAGCTACGGACGCGCCGTGGCCAAGGGCGGACGTTATGACAATATCGGCGCGGTGTTCGGCCGGGCTCGCCCCGCAACGGGCTTCGACAGCGACCTGAAAACCCTGGCCCGGTTCACCAACCGGGATTTCCGCCGCGCCAGCGGCATTCTCGCCCCGGACAGCGATTGCGAAGCGCTGCGGGACCAGGTCGCGGCGCTGCGGGCCAGTGGCGAAATCGTCATTACCGATGTCGGCGGCGGCGCCAATGAAGCCGCAGCGCGGGAACTCCGCTGCGACCGGCGCCTGCTGCGGCAGCACGGCGCCTGGGTCGTGCAGGCGATCTGACCATTCGAACCATCAAGAGCGACAGCAAACCAGCATGACACAAACCCTCGTAGTACTGGGCGCCCAGTGGGGCGATGAAGGCAAGGGCAAGGTGGTTGACCTGCTCACCGACCGGGTCGATGTGGTGGCCCGCTTCCAGGGCGGCCACAATGCCGGCCACACTCTGGTCATCGATGGCAGGAAAACCGTTCTGCACCTGTTGCCATCGGGCATTTTGCATGCCGGCATCGAGTGCATCATCGGCAATGGCGTCGTGCTGGGCATGGCCGCCCTGCTGCGGGAAATCCGCGGCCTGGAAGAGCGGGGCCTGGAGCTGCGCGACCGGGTCAGGATCAGCGGCGGCTGTCCCCTGATTCTGCCCTCGCATGTCTCCCTCGACCAGGCGCGGGAAACCACCAGCCGGGGCGGCGGGAAAATCGGCACCACCGGCCGCGGCATCGGCCCGGCCTACGAAGACAAGGTCGGCCGCCGGGCCATCCATCTGGCCATGACCCGAAATGAATCGGACTTCAGCGCCCGGCTGGAAGAACTGCTCGACTATCATAATTTTCTGCTCAGACACTGGTACCAGCGGGAAGAAGTGGATTTCGCCGAGGCGCGGGACGAGATGCTGGGGCAGGCGCGGGAGTTGCGGCCCATGATTGCCGATTCCGTGGATATCCTGCACCAGCGCCGGGAAGCAGGCCATAAAATCCTTTTCGAAGGCGCCCAGGGCTCATTGCTCGACATCGACCACGGCACCTATCCCTTTGTCACTTCCTCCAATACCACCAGCGGCGCCGCCGCCACCGGCAGCGGTTTCGGCCCTTTGCATCTTGACCGCGTTCTCGGCGTCGCCAAGGTGTATACCACCCGGGTCGGAAAGGGGCCTTTCCCCACGGAACTGTTCGACGCCACCGGCGAACACCTGGCCAAAAAGGGCAACGAGTTTGGCTCCACCACGGGCCGCAGCCGGCGTTGCGGCTGGTTTGACGCGCAAGCGGTGCGGCTCGCCACCCGGATCAACAGCATCAGCGGCCTGTGCCTGACCAAACTCGATGTGCTTGACGGGCTCGATCGCCTGAAAGTCTGCGTTGGCTATCGCGAGGCCGCGGCGCTGGATGACAGCGGGCAATTGCAGCCGGTCTATGAAGAGTTGCCTGGCTGGCGGGAGTCGACCAGCGGCGCTCGCGCGCTCGAAGACCTGCCCGCGAACGCCCGGGCCTATATCCGCTTCATTGAAGACGCCGTGGGCGCCCCGGTGGACATCATTTCCACCGGCGCCGACCGCGCCGAAACCATCATCCTGCGCCAGCCATTCGATTGACAAAGTACGCAAAAAGCGGCGGCAGTGGCCTACGCAGCTTCTGTCAGACTCCACAGGCAGGCCGCTCCCCTCGCCCCGCTGGCGTCACCGAAGCGCGGAGGGGAAATCCGCGTCCGCACCTCGTCGGTGAATACATAGTCCCCTAGCATCCGGGGAACGAACTGGTAAATCTGCTCGATATTCGACAGCCCGCCGCCGAAAACGACGATTTCCGGGTCGAGCACATTGATGATGGTGGCGAGGCACTGGGCAATCTGCCGGCAATAAGTTTCAATACAGGCCAGCGCCTGCCTGTCACCCGCCCGCGCCAGCCGGGCGATCTCCGCGGCCTCCACCGCCGCGCCTCCCACCTCGACAAAACTTCGCTTCAGGCCGGCGCCGCAAAGCACGGTTTCAATGCAGTTCAGACGTCCGCAATAGCAGATCCTGTCGGCTCCCAGCGAAGGTCGCAGACTCGCCGGAACGCAATTGTGGCCCCATTCCCCGGCGATGCGGTTGGGGCCGGTGTGCAGCTTGCCGTCGATGACGATGCCGCCACCGGTTCCCGTGCCGATGATGACGCCGAAAACCGAACGACAGCCCCTGCCCGCACCGTAATGCGCTTCCGAAAGAGTAAAGCAGTTGGCGTCGTTTTCCAGCTTTACGGAATAGCCGAGCCCGTGCTCGATATCGCGCTTCAGGGGCTTGCCGTTGAAGCAGGTGGAATTCGAGTTCTTGATCGTTTCCCGCCCGGGCGTCAGCGCTCCCGGTGTGCCGATGCCCACCTTGAGTCTGCGCCCCTGTTGCAGGTCGGCAATCAGTCCGGTTAGCGCCTCAAGCACTTCCGCATAGGAATCCGGCGGCGTGGGGCGCCGGATCACGTCGACCACATCGCCCGCCGGCGTGAGAACGATGCCTTCCATCTTGCTGCCGCCCACATCGACGCCGATTCGCAGCGGCCCCTCGGCACTCCCGTCCACAGTACTTCCCATGGGTTCTTCCAGTTGCGGTAAAAACTCAATATATTGTTTGACTTCGCAATTCCAACACTATATGTTGATGCCATTGGCTCCGGGGTCGCCCCCTGTATGACCACCGGAACGTCACCGGAACACATTGTAACAGTGCCGGATGGCCGGCGAGGTTGGCAGGAATGGCCGAAGCAGCAAAGCAGCGCGATGCGGCAGCGGAGGAAGAGCCTCCCAAGGTGAAAATGAAAGCCCGGGACCAGCTTCGCCTGTTGCTCGAAAAACGCAGGCGCGAAGAAGAAATTCGCGAGCGGCTTGCGGCTTTCGCGGCGGAAATGGAACAGGCCCGGGAGCAGCGCGGGAAATTGCGGTAAACCGGCATGCGCCGTCTGTTGATACCCGCCCTGTTCCCCCTGCTGTTCGCCGCCTGCGACCGTGAAGGGGGATACAGTCCCATCCTGAACTCCGAACCCGCCGCCGATTCGGTCCAGACCCGTATGCCACGCACCCTGCGGCTGTACTACAGCGCCTTGCCGGACGTGGAGCGTAGCAGCCTCCGCCTCGTTGACCCGGAAGGCGGCGATATCCCGCTACGGGGCCTGCACACCATGGCCGCCGATGATCTCATGATTGAAATCATGGAACCGCTCGCCAATGGCGACTACGCGATCCACTGGACCACGGTGGTCGCCGACGACCCCGGCGAGTACTCCGGCGTGGTGAATTTCTCGGTGAAGCTGGCCCAGGAAGACCCGTAACTAACGGCTACCGGGTGATCGCCGGAAATTCTCCAGATCCACCGGCGTGTTGATATTCACAAAGCTTTTCGCCAGATCCGGAAGCAGCGTTGAAGGAATCCCCTCGGCATCCAGCCAGCGATGCACCGCACGACCGCCGTCCGCGTAGAAACTCATCAATGAAACCGCCCTTTCACGATGCAGCAGCATGGTGAGATTCTGTCGCCTGTTGCCGTCATGGGCCACTGCGATGCCGCGTTCCCGGGCATCCCTGAACAGCGATGCCGCCAGATTCGGCGCAGTCCGGGGCGCATCGCCGGGGCAGGTGAGCAGCCAGGGGCCGGCAAGTTCGGCGAAACAGGAAGCCAGGCCGCCGAGCGGCCCCTGGTCCGGCTCCCGGTCGCGAACAAGTTCACAGCCAAAACCCTGATACGGCCCAGGCTCGCGCCCGATGCTGAGCACGACCCGGGACGCCTGGGGCCGCAGCCGGGCAATCACGAATTCCACCAGCGCCTTCTCGCCGACGCGAAGCAACGGCTTGTCCACGCCGCCAAGCCGCCGCCCGCTACCGCCGCAAAGCACGATGGCGCTGATGTCTTCAGGGGGCAGCAAGGCCCTGCCCGTGGCAATAGAGGTTGAAACCGCTGGATTTGAGAAAGCCGATGAGCGTGATGTTCTCCTGCTCGGCCAACTCCACCGCCAGGCTCGAAGGCGCGCCGATGGCGGCCACCAGGCCCACCCCGGCCATGGCCGCCTTCTGAATGAGTTCAAAGCTTGCGCGACCGCTCAGCAGCAAGCCCGGATGGGGCAGCCCGCCTTCCCGAAAATACGAGCCGATGAGCTTGTCGAGGGCGTTGTGCCGCCCCACGTCTTCGCGGCTGCGCTGGATCTGCCCGTCGGCGGCAAAACACGCCGCGGCATGCAGGCCACCGGTGCGGGCGAACTCATTCTGATGCCCGCGCAAGGCTTCAGGCAATTGCCCCAGGACTTTTGACGGGATGGCAAACTCGCTCCGCTCGCGCTCTGGCATTTCCAGCGCAATGGCCTGGAGCGAAGCCTTGCCGCAGACGCCGCAGCTTGAACTGGTATAGAAATGCCGTTTCAGCGCTTCCAGGTCCACCCGAACCGAATCCGCCAGTTCGACCCGCAACACATTGCGCAGGCCCTTGTCCGGGCTTGGCGGCCCGCAGTGGCTGATGCGCCGGATATCTTCCGGATGCCGAATGATGGCCTCTCCCGCCAGAAACCCCACGGCCAGCTCGGCGTCATCTCCCGGGGTGCGCATGGTGATGGCAATGCTCTGTTCCCTGCGCGCCTCCCCGTCTTGGTGGGACAGACGGATTTCCAGCGGTTCTTCGATACTGAGCGAGTCTTCGGCTTGCTCCGCGCAGCCTGCGGCGAGCCGCGTGATCCGGCGCCGCAGGCTGCCCGCCGCCGGCGACCGGACGACGATGGCTTCGCTCATGTGGCGGCGGGTTCCGCCGGCTGCAGTTCGCGCTGGCGGGCGTCCCGCTGCTGGAATTCCCGCTGCCAGTCCGACAGGTGATTGGCAGGGCGAATTTCCACCGCGGTCACCTTGTACTCGGGGCAATTCGTGGCCCAGTCGCTCAGGTCGGTAGTGACCACATTGGTGCCGGTGGCCGGGTGATGGAAGGTGGTGTAGACCACTCCGGGGGCGACCCGGGTGGTTACTGTGGCCTTGAGCACGATCTCGCCCATGCGGCTGGTGATGGAAACCCGGTCTCCCGTGCGCACCCCGCGCAGTTCCGCATCGCTGGGGTGGATTTCAAGCTGGTCTTCGGCCAGCCATTCGAGATTCCGGGTGCGCCGGGTCTGGGTGCCCACATTGTACTGATGCAGAATGCGTCCGGTGGTCAGCAGCAGGGGGAACTTGCGACTCGTGCGCTCATCCGTGGGCTGGTAGCCGGTAAGCATGAAGCGGCCCTTGCCGCGCACGAATTGCGCCTCATGCATGATGGGGGTGCCTTCCGGGGCGCCATCATTGCAGGGCCACTGCACGCTGCCGAGCCGGTCGAGCTTGTCGAAGCTGACGCCGGCAAAGTCGGGCGTAAGGGCGGCGACTTCCGCCATGATGTCGGCGGCGCACTGGTAGTTCATGGGATAGCCCAGGGCGGCGGAAAGCTCCTGTACCGCCTCCCACTCGGACTTGCCGGATTTCGGCCGCATCACCTGACGCACCCGGTTGATGCGCCGCTCGGCATTGGTAAAGGTGCCGTCCTTTTCCAGGAAGGAGGTGCCGGGCAGGAAGATGTGGGCGAACTTGGCGGTTTCATTGAGGAACAGGTCCTGGACGATGACGCAGTCCATATTGCCAAGCGCAGCCTCCACGCCCTGGGTATTGGGGTCGGACTGGGCCAGGTCTTCCCCCTGGATGAAGATGCCCTTGAAACTGCCTCCCCGGGCGGCGTCGAGCATATTGGGAATACGCATGCCGGGTTCGGGCAGCAGTTTCACCTGCCAGGCCCGCTCGTACTTTTCCCGCACCCCGGCCTCGATGATCTGCTGATAACCCGACAACTCGTGCGGGAATGAACCCATGTCGCAGGAGCCCTGGACATTGTTCTGGCCGCGCAGGGGGCTGACCCCCACGCCTTCCCGGCCGATATTGCCCGTTGCCATGGCGAGATTGGCCATGGCCATCACCATGGTGGAACCCTGGCTGTGTTCGGTCACCCCGAGGCCGTAGTAGATGGCGGCGTTCTTCACGGAAGCGTAGAGCCGGGCGGCGCCGCGGATGTCCGCGGCGGGCACGCCAGTGACCTCGGCCACGGCTTCCGGCGAGTTTTCCGGCTGCGCCGCGAATTCGCGCCAGGCCGCAAACGACTCCCTGTCGCAGCGTTCGGCCACGAATGCCTCGTCAACGTATCCCTCGGTGGCCACCACATGGGCAAAGGCGTTCATCATGGGCACATTGGTGCCGGGGAGCAGCGGCAGGTGGGATTCCGCCTCGATGTGGGGCGAGCGCACCAGGTCGATGCGCCGCGGGTCCATGACGATCAGCCGGGCGCCCTGGCGCAGCCTGCGCTTGAGCTGGGAGGCGAAAACCGGATGGCCATCGGTGGGATTGGCGCCGATCACCAGGATGGCGTCGGCCCGCATCACCGAATCGAAATGCTGGGTGCCCGCCGAAGTGCCATAGGTCTGCTTGAGGCCGTAGCCGGTGGGTGAATGGCAGACCCGGGCGCAGGTATCCACATTGTTGCTGCCGAAGGCGGTGCGCACCATCTTCTGCACGGTGAAGATCTCTTCATTGGTGCAGCGCGCCGAGGTGACGGCGCCGATGGAGTGCAGGCCGTGTTCCGCCTGTACCGACTTCAGGCGCGCGGCGGCCTCGGTAATGGCTTCCTTCCAGGAAACCTCGCGCCAGGGGTCGCTGATCCGATCGCGCAGCAGGGGTTTTACCACCCGCTCCGGGTGATTGGCGTAGCCCCAGGCGAATCTGCCCTTGACGCAGGAATGGCCATGATTGGCCTTGCCCAGCTTGTCGGGCACCATGCGCACCACCTGATCGCCCTTGAGTTCGGCGCGGAAGGAGCAGCCCACGCCGCAATAGGCGCAGGTGGTGCGGACACTGCGGTCGGGTACGCCTTCTTCGATCACCGACTTCTCCATCAGCGTGGCGGTGGGGCAGGCCTGCACACAGGCGCCGCAGGACACGCATTCGGAGCCGAAGAAGTCCGCCGCGCCGGTCTTCACGCTGGAATCGAAGCCGCGCCCGTCGATGGTGAGGGCATGGGTGCCCTGGACTTCACTGCAGGCGCGCACGCAGCGCGAGCAGACGATGCACTTGCCCGGATCGAAGCTGAAATAGGGGTTGGAGTCGTCGATGGCGGCGCCGAGATGGTTTTCGCCTTCCCCATAGCGGACTTCCCGCAGGCCCACGGCGCCCGCCATGTCCTGCAGTTCGCAATCACCGTTGGCGCTGCAGGTGAGACAGTCCAGGGGGTGGTCGGAGATATACAGTTCCATGACGCCGCGGCGCAGCCGGGCGATCTTCTCATTCTGGGTCCGCACCCGCATTCCGTCACGCACGGGTTCGGTACAGGAGGCATGGACGCCGCGCCGGCCCTCGATTTCCACGAGGCAGAGCCGGCAGGAGCCGAAGGCGTCCAGATTGTCCGAGGCGCAAAGTTTCGGCACGGGAATACCCGCCTCAATGGCGGCGCGCAGGATCGAGGTGCCCGCGGGCACTTCGATGGAGGCGCCGTCGATGGCAAGGCTTACCCGCTCCTCGCTCCGGGAAGCCGGGGTGCCGTAATCGGGGTCGTCGAGTCTCATTTGCCGATACCCAGGGCGCTACGCACCGGAATGGGAGTCATGCCTCCCATCTGGCACAGGCTGGCCTCTTCCATCACATCGCAGAGTTCCGTAATGACTGCGATCTTGTCCTCAGTGTACTCCCCTGCAGCCAGGGCTTCCACAGTTTCCTTGCCGCGCACCGCGCCGATGCGGCAGGGCGTGCATTTGCCGCAGGATTCATGGGCGCAGAAAGCGAATGCGAAGTGAGCCTGCTGCATCCGATCCATGGTGTCGTCAAACACCACCAGCCCGCCGTGGCCGATGCCGGCGCCGAGTTGTGCCGTGGCTTCGTAGGTGAGCGGCGTATCCAGGTCTTCCTCGAACAGATAGGCGCCGAGTGGGCCGCCCACCTGTACCGCGCCGAAAGGCCGCCCGCTGCGGGTGCCGCCACCCCAGTCTTCCACCAGTTCGCGAATGCTGAGGCCGAAGGGCAGCTCGTACAGCCCGCCGCGCTGAATATTGCCCGCAAGCTGGAACGTCATGCTGCCGGTGGATAGGCCCACGCCGATTTCAGCATAGGCGGCGCCGCTCATTTTGAGTATTCCCGGCACAGAACAGAGCGAAATGACATTGTGCACCAGGGTCGGCTGCCTGAACAGGCCGGCAACCGCAGGTACCGGAGGCTTGGTTCGGACTTCGCCGCGCTTGCCTTCCAGACTCTCCAGCAGCGAGGTCTCCTCGCCGCAGATATAGGCTCCAGCGCCAATGAAGAGTTCCATCACAAAGTTCTCCAGCAGCCCGAGTTCCCTTGCCTTCGCGATGGCCTGGGCGAATATCTGTGCCGCCAGCGGATATTCCGAACGCAGGTAGACGATCCCCTTGTCCGCCCCGGTGGCATGGCCCGCAAGCAGCATGCCCTCGATCAGGCGGAAAGGGTCGCCTTCCATGATGAGCCGGTCGGCGAAGGTGCCCGAATCGCCCTCGTCGGCATTGACCACGATGTATTTCCGCGGCGCCGGGGTATCGTGAACGGTCTGCCACTTGATATGCGCCGGAAAGCCCGCGCCGCCGCGCCCGCGCAGGCCGCTGGCCCGGATTTCGGCAATGATTTCCCGTGGGGAGCGCTGCAGTTGGTCGAGCAGCCAGGCCGGGTCGTAGTCCATGGGGTCGCCCCGGCCGCAGCGGTCGAAAACAATCCGCCGTTGACGGGCAATAGCCGGAATTTCATCCACCGGGCCAAGGGCGACCTCTTCCAGCGCGTCCAGATCCCGCACCGGCCCATAGGCTTGGCCGTCGATTACCAGCATGGGTTCCAGCCAGGCAAGCCCGAAGCCGCCGCTGCGAACCACCTCGTAACCTCGTGCCTCAAGCTCCCGGGCAAGTTCATTGGCGCCCAGGGCATTGGCAAGGGTTTCGCTGGGCACCAGGGCGCGGCTCATGGCAGCAAATCCTCGCAGGTGGCGTGGGCGATGATGCGTTCATTGACCATGGCGCTCGGCCCGGAGGCGCACAGCCCGAGGCAGTACACGCCCTCAAGGCTTACCGCAAGGTCCTCACTGGTCTCGCCAAGCCCAAGCCCAAGCGCTTCGGAAACTTCCCGGGTAAGCCCGCGACAGCCCGCCGCCTGGCAGGCTTCGGCCTGGCAGATGCGAATATGCCTTCGCCCCCGGGGGGTGGTGCTGAAATCGGAATAGAAGGAAATGATCCCGCGAACGTCCGCCCGGCTCAGATTGAAGACATCGGCAACAATGCCGACATGCCCGTCCGTGATATGTCCATGGGCCGCCATGATTTTCCGCAATGCGGTGATCGGCGCGCCCGTCTGTCCAACACAGGCGCTGACGAGTTCATGAATGGCGCTGTCATTCCCCATGGGCGCACTCCCCCGGCAACCGGATTGCCGTTCACCGACAGGCGAAGCCCAAGGCCTGACGGCGCTTTCAGGCGAAAGAACTTCTGCGAGGATATTACGTCCGGCGAGGATATGACAAACAATTCTCCCCAAAATCCCTTCCCACAAGCGACCAGCACTGCGGCAAATGCGAAATGCCGACCCTGAAACTGTTTTCGCCAAAAACTTGCCAAGGACCGGGGAACCTGTCTAGGCTATGCCATGAAGTAGATGGGGCGGGAGGAGCCTGGCATGCTGAATACACTGTTGACATCGTTTTCCGAGAATCTGGCAGTGCTGGTGGTGTTGTTGTTGTGGTTCATCTGGTTCCAGACCCGATGGCACAGGGACATGACCAGTCTGCGCGAGGAAATCTCCAACACGAAGGATGACCTGCGCAAGGAAATGTCCGACATGAAGGACGGTTTGCTTCAGAAAATCAAGGGGCTGGCGGACCGCATGAATGAAATCGAGACCGACCTGCGCAAGGACATGGGAGCCCAGGGCGAACGGCTTGCGCGAATCGAGGGCCTGCTCACGCGTGGCGCAATCTACGATGCGGTTGCCGAGCCGCCGCCAATAGTCGAGGCCACTTCCGATAAGGATGGCGATAATCCGGAATAAACAAGCAGGTCGCAGTGGGCGCGCTTCAAACAAACGACGCCAGGAATTCTGCGGTCGTCTGAATGCAAATGGCTTGAGTCTTTTAGGGACGATTCATGAACTGGCCAAAATCCCGAATGTCTCCAGTCACAAGGTGAGTGGCTTCGCAGCCCAGCGCCGCCAGGAAAACAGGCTGGTCCTTGTCGGCCAGTCCGGCAAGTTGTGGCAAGCCCGGGCGATGGGAGCACAGGCGGAGCGAAGATTGGATATCCCGCAAAGCCGCGGTCGACTCGGGAAATTTTCGCTGCAGATTGCGACGGGCTTCCTCCAGCGCATAATGGCTGGAAATCAGTTCCCAGTGGCCTGCCTCAGCCAATTCGATAACCAGCTATTTCGGGATTTATGGCTATCTTACCGAATTTCCGCAATGCGGAAAATCAGTATATCCGCCGGGGACAGCGGTTGCGTGGCGAAATCCGCGCAGCAAAAAGGGCTCCCTCGGGAGCCCTTTTTGGTTGGGAACGATTTCCGGATCAGAAGTCGTAAACCACGCGTCCGTAAATCATGCGGCCCAGCGGATCCTGCAACTGGCCGATGACACCGGAGAACAGCGGAGAACGCTGCGCTTCGCGGTCGAACACGTTGCGCGAGCCGATCGTGAACGCCATTTCACCATCCCAGAACTCAAAGCCCCGGTAGGTGTAGGCGATATCCATGTCGGTCCAGGCGAAAATGCCGGCTTCGGTGATCCAGGGGCCAACATTATGGGTGCTGTTGGCTACGGCGGGATTGCCGAAGGAACTGCCGTAGACCGGTCCGCCGACGTAGGTGCGATTGCCGTCGCCATCCTCGCTCTCGGTCTTGTACTCCACCGAATCGATGTAGTGGACGGTGGCGTTCACCGTATGATTGCCCATTGACCAGACCGCCCGCAGATTTGCCTTCAACTCCGGCAGTGCCGGCGCCGCGTCCGTGGCCACGTTGTACAGGCCCTCGGCATGGCGAACATTCTGGGTCGGGTTGTTCTGGTAGGTGAACTCGTCGATGTAGGTGGCCAGCAGATTGAATCGCAAATCCCCCCAGTCATTGAGGGAGAAGTTGTAATTGCCCTGGATGTCATAGGCGGTAACCGCAACTTGGGATGCGTTCGAGCTACCCGTTTGCACCAGCAGGATCTGGTGGATGTCTTCCGGGTCGCGCACGATGCGCGGGTCCGACAGGCCACTGGCAAGCCAGGAACGAAGCTGGTCGAGGCTGGGCTGCTGGCCCGCGCCTTCACCGGTGCCGCTGAATCCGGACCAGCTCTGGAAATTGAGGAAATCAATATCCATGATCAACTGGCCGGGAGCGGAGACGATGCGGTTGACGAACTCGGTATTGTTCCAGGTGACGCTCAGATCCCAATCGTTGAATACCAGGTCAACCCCGAATTGCTGAGATTCCGAACTTTCGTTCTTCAGATTCGGATTGCCTCCGGCGCAGCGGCTGGTGAAGGCATCCCAGGGGCCGAAACGGTCGGTCACCGAACTCAGGCCGCAGACTTCCGGCGCATACAGTTGTTGCAGCGTCGGTGCGATAAACGCCTCGCTCTGGGTCGCCCGCAGGGTCAGCCACTCCAGTGGCGCATAGGTAACGCCGTACTTCGGGTCGGTGGAAGTCTGGCCGGTACTGAACTCCTCGCGACGCACGGCAAGTTCCAGCACCAGTTCGTCCAGCACGGGAATCGACAGTTCGCCGAAAAAGGAATCCACTTCCCGGTTGCCGTGGTTGATATTTTCGGGAGTCGAAGAGCCGATATAGGGAGCGCCTCTGATCTCCACGGCGGCGGGCGTATCCTTGAAGGAATCGTCCCGGTACTGGTAGCCGACGGCCGCGGCTACCGGCCCACCCGGCAACTCGAAGCCGAACAGCGGCACTTCGCCGGTGAATACGATATCGAGCAGACCCAGGGTGTCTTCCTCCTGTTCGCGTTCCCGCGCCGCGATAGCGTCAAGCACATGGGCGTAGGTGCCTTGGGATGGATCGGTAATGTAGAACGGTACGTAGCAGCCGTCCCGGTCATTCACCACATCGCAACTGAGACCCTGAACGATCGCATCGAAATCGTAGTTCTGGTTCGACATGAAATCGATTTCGCGGTAGTTGTAAGTATAGGCTGCCATACCGCGCCAGCCTTCCATGAAGGGGACGTTGAAATCGCCCTGGAAGGTGATCCGGTGAAGTCGGTCCATATTGTCCGACAGGTTGTCCTTGTCGGGAGAGTGCGCGGAGATCTGCGTCATCGACTTGTTGAGAATCCGGATGCCGCGGATGCCGACGTCTTCATACAGAGGTAGCCAGGGATCCAGACCGCCATTGCCAGTCAGGATCGGATCGGGCACGCCATCACCATTAAGGTCCATATCCGGGTCCCGATCCGGAATACCGTCACCATTGTGGTCGACGGCAAACAAGGGTTGTCCGGCGGCATTCATTGCCCGAAACGGATTGTGTGGTATCTCGCCACGAACGATGGGCAGTTCCCGCACGCGCTGGTTGCCGGGGTTTGAAGTCGAACCGTAGCTCACCTCGCCATAGCGTGTGGTAAAGGCCTGCAACGAAAGCGTCAGATCGTCGTTGACGTCCCAGGTGGCATTGGCGAAGAACTTGTTGGCGCCAATAGGGTTGCGATAGCTGTGGTTATCGCCGTATTCGAACATGCAACTGACGCCGTCCGGGTGGGCAAAACCGTATCGGCTGGCTACCTGGTGTGGCGTGATGTAATCGCGTTCGGCGCCGCAATTCGGATCCTTGGCCCTGATCCTGTCGCCGGTGTACTGACCATTCTCGTCGCGGGTCGGCAACCAGTAGTTGCCTGGCGCGGTGGAAGACCAGGTAAGGCCGGAGTTGGCCAGCACCGGACGTTCATCGTAGCCGAGCCGGCCGGACTGACGGAACTCGCCGGCCAGCACCAGGTCCAGGTCGCCGAACTGCTCGCCCCACAGCACCTGCACCGCATGTTCGTCGTAGTCGCCGCGGGAATCCTGTTCGGCGAAGGTTTCCACGCGCAGGCCCTCATAGCTGCGGTAGGGCACGAAATTGACCACTCCCGCCACTGCCTCATTGCCGTAAAGCGCCGCAGACCCGTCCGCCACAATATCCATGCGCTGGATGGCGATGGTCGGAATCAGCGAATTGACGTTCTGATTCACCAGACGTTTTCCGTCCAGCAGGGTGAGTGTGGCCCGGGCGCCCAGTCCGCGCAGGTCGATATAGGTGGCGCGGGAATCCGCCCCGGAGCGCTGAAAAGTATTGGTGATGGCGGATGAACCTCCGTTCACGAACGAAAGGTTCTGCACGACCTCGCCGAGATTCATGGTGCCCTCGGCTTCCAGGTCCTCGGCCGTCAGTTGCGTCACCGACGATGCCTGGGTGAAGCCCTCGGTCCGGCGGATGTAGGAGCCGGTTACGATAACTTCCTCCACCGTGGCCTCGTCCTGCGCCTGGCTCATGCCGGCGATGGGAAGCAGCGAAAGTGAGATGGCGGCGCAAAGCAGCTTGCGCCTGTGTCGATTCTTGAACTGCATGACTACTCTCCTCTGAGTGTTGAACCCGATGCTTGCCAAGACCCGCCTGAAGCCCCTTTGTGTTGTTGTTGCGGCGTTCAATCGCCCGGGGACGGCCGCTTCCGCGAAGCCTGCTAGCTGGACCAAGTACAGCATTACACCGGGAGAGTCAACGAATTTTGCCGAATTTTGCCGAATTTTTGCCTGTTGCGCCAAACACGGAACTTTAGGCGATTCTTCCCTAAGTATTCTCTGAAAAATTCCCTCCTTGGAATTTTTCATTATCGCAAAACAAAAGCGTGGTTTTGTTTTGCTCCCGAATTCAATGGCTTACGCCATCGAATTCGGCGACACATCCCTGTGCCGCAGGGAAGCTCTGACTTAAT
>JAJECW010000126.1 GCA_022821865.1 Pseudomonadales bacterium | reverse complement strand
GACGAAAACGCCCTGGCGGCGGAAGCGGCGCGCATCATGCAGGAGGCCAGTGTGTATGTGCTGATTGTCACCGATGCCAGGGGCGAACCCAGCGGCATCGTCAAGATGCACGACCTGCTCCAGGCCAATGTGGTCTAGGAGTCTGCGCCACAGGAATTCGCGAAAGCGAAAATTCGCTGTCGCCGCGCTCCTGGCCGGTCGATTGAGGCGAATATTGGTGGATATGCAACGAAATCGAGCGGCCGGGGGCGTGGACGGGAGCGGATTTGCAGCCGTGAATTCCTGTGGCGCAGACTCCAGTGTGCCGTGGCGATGAAATTCCACTGCGGGGAAACCGAGGCCAGACGGCGGGCGCAATCCATCCGGGCGCTCGGGCTTGATGTGGACGGCGTGCTCAGCGACGGCCGGCTGTATTTCACCAGCGCCGGCGAGGAGATGAAGGCATTCCACGCCCACGATGGCCATGGCCTGAAAATGCTGCGCCAGACGGGCGTGGAAGTGGCGATCATCACCAGCCGGGCTTCACCGATTCTCGAGCGGCGCTGCGCCGACCTCGGCGTCCGCCACCTTTACCAGGGCGCGGTGGACAAGCTCGCGGCCATGGGGGATTTCCTGCAACTTGCCGGACTCCAGGCCAGTCAGTTCGCCTTTGTCGGCGATGATCTCATGGACTTGCCGGTGCTGCGGGAGGCCGGGCTTGCCTGCTCGGTGCCCAATGGCCATGAAGACGTGCGCAGCCGGGTACATATGGTCACCTCGCTCCCCGGAGGCAGTGGCGCCGTGCGGGAAATCACCGATTTCCTGCTGCGCTGTCAAGGCCGCTGCGACGAACTCCCGCCGGGATGAACAGTTTTTCGTGGTAGGCTTCCCACAGACTTGCATCGAACTTTTGCATCCGCCGTGCCAAAGAGAAGCCTCATTCCCCTTGTCGTGGCCTTGGCCGCCGCGGTGGCGGCCATGAGCGGCCTGGAAACCATGCGGGAATCGCCCGCCCCGACTTTGACGGCGCCAGCGTACAACGCGCTTGCCGAAGGCGTGGACCTGCGCTTCCACGACGATGCGGGCAGGCTCGGTTACGCCTTGCGGGCGGCCCGCCAGGTTCGTTCCGGCGATGGCACCATCGAGTGGAGCGGACCTTCCCTGCAATGGTACGCCGGCAATGGCGGCGCCGACTGGCAGGTGGAAGCGGAACGGGGCGTTTCTCCCGCCGGTGGCGAGCGTCTTGCGTTGAGCGGCAATGTCATGCTGCGGCGCAATGAGGCCGGAGATTCCGGCGGGTTGACGCTCACCACGAGCAGCCTCGATATCGATCTGATGGATGAAGTCATCGCCACCGACACCCGGGTGGAAATGACCTCCGGTGCGCTGTGGCAGAGCGCGGCGGGGCTGGTGCTGCATCTGCCGGAAGACAGCCTGCTCATGCTCGGCGACATCCGGGGCGGCCATGCGCGGCCCTGAATTTTCCCGATGGTTCGTGCTGGCGGGCGCGCTGGCCTGGGGCGCTGTGGCGCCGGCGCTGGAAAACGACAGCGGGCAGGCCATCGAGTGGAGCGCCGACGGCGACTCTTCCCTGTCGATGGAAAACGGCGTGCGCCAGTTGCATATGGCCGACAACGTCACCATTACCCGGGGCAGCCTGGAAATCCGCGGAGACCAGGCCCTGATCGAGTACAGCACCGAAACCAACGAACTGAACCGGGTAACGGTGCGGGGCGCCCCGGCGAACTATCGGCAAAACCTCGATGAAGACGGCGGGCTTGTCACCGGCAGCGGCGATACCATCCTTTTCTACACCGATGCCGACGGCAATACCGTGATTGAACTCGTGGGCAATGCCGGCATTCGCTCCCGGGACATGGACACCCGGTGCGAGTCCATCGTTTACGTGACCGAGCTCGAACTGATCCGCGCCAGCGGCAACTGCGCGGGGGCCTTCGCCCCCCGGAATGACTGAATCCATGCTTGAAGCCGCCGGCCTCGTCAAAAGCTACCGGGGACGCCGGGTGGTCAACGAGGTTTCGCTGGGCATCGGACGGGGCGAAGTGGTGGGCCTGCTCGGCCCCAACGGCGCCGGCAAGACCACCTGCTTCTACATGCTCGTGGGGCTGATTCGTCCAGACCGGGGCGATGTCTTCATCGACGGCGACAGGGTGACGAACCAGCCTATCCATCGTCGCGCCGCCCATGGCCTCGCCTATCTGCCCCAGGACGCGTCGATCTTCCGCACCCTGAGCGTGGAGGACAATATCCTCGCCATTCTCGAAACCCGCAAGGAGCTGGACAGCCAGGGGCGCAGGCAGCGGCTCGAGGCCCTGCTTGAGGAATTTCATATCGCCCACGTGCGGCACAGCAAGGGCATGAGCCTGTCCGGCGGCGAGCGGCGGCGCACCGAAATCGCCCGCACCCTCGCCACCGAGCCGGGCTACCTGCTGCTCGACGAGCCATTCGCCGGAATCGATCCGATATCGGTAAGCGACATCAAGCATCTCATCGCCCACCTCAAGGCCAGGGGCATCGGCATTCTGCTGACCGATCACAACGTCCGGGAAACCCTCGACATCTGTGAAAAGGCCTGCATCGTCAGCGAAGGCCGTATCATCGCCCAGGGCGAGCCCGCCACAATCCTCGCCAATCCCACCGTCCGCGAAGTCTATCTCGGGGAGCATTTCGATATGTAGCCACGCTCCTTCCGACAATCCGGGCGCAACAGCCCCTCTTCGTCAATCTGCGCGCAGAATGACGGAAGGTAGAAGTTTTCGCACTTATGCAAGGAAAGTGCCAAAGTCTTCGGGTATACTGAATTTTCTGGTTCAGGCGGGGCGCTCCCCCGAATTCTCGGTTGTCCAGGGACATGAAACTTTCGCTACAGCTCAAGCTCGGTCAGCAACTCGCGATGACTCCGCAGCTTCAGCAGGCGATCCGGCTGCTGCAACTTTCCAGTACCGACCTGCATCAGGAAGTCGGCCAGATGCTCGAATCCAACCCCATGCTCGAACTCGAGGAAAGCAGCGACGAAACCGAGCGGGAGCCCGGCGCGCAGGCGGAAGACGACTGGCGGGAAACCCGTTGGCCGGAACCCTGGCAGCCTTCCTCAAGCGGCGCGGCCCGGGATGGCGAAGCCTTTGATTTCGCCGCGAGCAGCCCCGAGCCCGACAGCCTGCAGGACCACCTGCTCTGGCAACTGAACCTGACGCCCATGTCGGACCGGGACCAGACCATCGCCCTGGCCATTATCGACGCCATCGACGCCAATGGCATGCTCAGCGTGGATATCGATTCCCTGCTCACGGGTTTCGCCCCGGCGGCGGGAGTCGGCGCCGATGAAGCGCTGGCGGTATTGCACCGCATCCAGCAATTCGACCCCGCCGGCGTGGCTTCCCGCGACCTCGCCGAATGCCTTTTGCTGCAACTCGGGCAGATCAGCGACCCGGAACTCGAAAGCGCCGCCGACTGCGCCAGGCTGATCGTAGGCAAGCATCTGGACCTGCTGGCAAGCCACGACTACGCGCAACTGATGCGGCGCACCCGGCTGCGGGAGAACGAACTCGGCGCCGCCATTCGGCTGATCGAATCGCTAAATCCCAGGCCCGGCGCCCAACTCTCGCCCGCCGCGGCGAGTTATGTGATCCCGGATGTGCTGGTGCGCCGGGACCCGGTTTCCGCCACATGGCGGGTTGATCTCAATCCCGATAGCGCCCCCCGTATCCGCATCAATCAGGACTACGCCGATCTGGCGTCGAATTCGGCGGGCGACGACGGCAGCTATCTGCGCAGCAATCTGCAAGAGGCGCGCTGGTTCCTGAAAAGCCTGCAAAGCCGCAACGAGACGCTGCTGAAAGTGGCGGCGAGAATCGTCGAGCATCAGCGGGACTTCCTCGAATACGGTGAAGAAGCCATGAAACCCCTGGTGCTGCACGAAATCGCCGAAGCGGTGGAAATGCACGAATCGACGATTTCCCGGGTGACCACGCAAAAATACCTGCACACGCCCCGGGGCGTGTTTGAGCTAAAATATTTCTTCTCATCCCACGTCTCCACCAGCGGCGGCGGAGAATGTTCATCGACGGCGATCCGGGCCATTATCAGAAAACTCGTGGCGCAGGAGAATACATGCAAGCCCTTGTCGGACAACCGGATCGCCACGCTGTTGCGGGAACGTGGCATCGAGGTGGCCCGCCGCACCATCGCGAAATACCGCGAGTCGCTTTTCATACCCCCTTCCAACGAACGCAAGCGGCTTGCGATGCCGGTACGGGATTAAGGCGAAAGGACATCACATGCAACTGGAAGAAATACTCACACCCGGGCGCTGTCTTTGCGCCATCGAGGGCCATAGCAAGAAAAGACTGTTTTACCGGATCAGCGAATTGATCGCCGATGAGGCGCCCGGTGTCGACGCCGATGCGGTCTTCCATGCGCTGATGGCCCGGGAACAGCTTGGCAGCACCGGGCTTGGCCAGGGCATTGCCGTGCCCCACTGCCGGGTGGAAGGCTGCAGCGAGATCTTCGGCGTGCTGGTGACCTTGCGCGAGTCCATCGATTTCGACGCCATGGACGACCGTCCCGTGGACCTGCTGTTTTTCCTCGTGGTTCCCGACGCCAGGGACGACGATCACGTGCGCACCCTGGCGCAGGTGGCGACCCTGTTCAACGATGCGGATTTCTGTTTCACATTGCGCAATACCGCCGATGCGAGCGACTTGTATACTGTTACCGTAACCTGTCGGGCCTGAGTTCCCTCCGTGTCATTCCGCGCCGAGCCAAACTCCAGGATGTCATTCCGCGCACAGCGCCGCGAAGTCGCAGAATCCTGGGCAGTGGCCTCCCGGCGAGATTCTGCGACTACGCGCAGCATGACGCCAGGAGCCTGCGCCACGGGAATTCAATGGCTTACGCCATGGAATTCGGCGGCACTTCCATGTGCCGCAGGGGCAATAACATGAAGCTCACCATCATCAGTGGTCGCTCGGGTTCCGGCAAGAGCACGGTGCTGCGGTATCTGGAAGACCGCGGCTACCACTGCGTGGACAATCTTGCCGCCAGCCTGCTGCCCGCCCTGGTGGAGCGCATCGCCGGAGACTCCGGCGGCATCGGCAATCTTGCCGTCAGTATCGATGCCCGCAATCTGTCGGTGGACCTGCCCCTGGTGCCCGGCATTGTCGACCAGCTCAGGGAGCGGGAAATCCCGGTGGAAGTCGTTTTTCTGGACGCCAACAGCGAAACCCTGCTGAAGCGCTTCAGTGAAAGCCGGCGCAAGCATCCCCTGTCCACCGGCCAGGTGGGGCTGAGCGAGGCCATCGACGAGGAATCGGCGCTGCTCGAACCCATCGCCCTGCTCGCCAGCCTCGCCATCGACACAAGCAGCATGTCCCTGCAGCAACTGCAGGACGCCATCAGCCAGCGCATCATTGAAAAGTCCGAAAGCGGCCTCGCCCTGCTGTTCCAGTCCTTCGGCTACAAGAATGGCGTGCCCGCCGACGCCGACATCGTCTACGATGTGCGCTGCCTGCCGAACCCCTATTGGGAAACCCGGCTGCGGCCGCTTGACGGCCGCGACGCCGCGGTGCGCTCATTTCTGGAGTCATTCGAGGTGGTGCAGCGCATGTGCGGCGACATCTGCCGCTTTCTCGAAACCTGGCTGCCGCGCTTTGAGGAAAACAGCCGCAGCTATCTCACCGTGGCGGTGGGTTGCACCGGCGGCCAGCACCGCTCGGTGTTCATCTGCGAAACGCTCGGGCGGCACTTCCAGGGCAGGATCGCCAATGTCCAGATCCGCCACCGGGAACTGCGGGTCTGAGCATGCGCAGCGCCGAATCGCTCATCGTCAACAAGGCCGGGCTCCACGCCCGGGCGGCGTCGAAGCTGGTGGGGGTCACTTCGCGCTTTGCCAGCGAGATTCGTGTGGGCCATGAGAAAATGGTCGATGGCAAGAGCATTCTCGCCCTGATGATGCTGGCGGCGGTCAAGGGCACGAAATTGCGGGTGGAAGTGGATGGGCCCGACGAAGAAGAGGCGCTGCCGGCCATCGTCCACCTGATTGAGGACGGATTCGGCGAAAACCCCTGAACGGCCCCGCATACTCAAGGAGCCATGCCCATGTCTGAAACCGATTTCCAGAGCGACCGCCTGCGTCTGCTCAATCTGGCGCTGGAAAGCGGATCGCTGTATCAGGTGCGGCAGATGGTCAAGACCCTGCCGGCGGCGGGTATCGCCCACCTGCTGGAATCCTCGCCGCCCAAGGCGCGCGGCATCCTCTGGCAACTGCTCGACAAGAACGCCGAAGGCGAGGTGATCCAGTATCTGAACGAAGACCTGCAGGCCGAATTCCTGCGCGACTACAACGCAGCCGAAGTGGCGGAACTCGCCGCCGGGCTCGAACCCGACGACTTCGCCGACATCCTCCAGCAACTGCCCCGGCAGGTTGCCGCCGAAGTGTTGCAGGCCATGGACGAGCAGGACCGGAAGCGGGTGGAAACCGTCCTTTCACACGACGAGGACACCGCCGGCGGTCTGATGAACACCGATACCATCGCCGTGCGCAAGGGCCACTCGGTGGAACTCGTGCTGCGCTATCTGCGCCGCCACGACTTCATTCCGGAAATGACCGACAACATTCACGTGGTGAATCGCCAGGACGAATTCCAGGGCATCCTGCCGATTCGGGAATTGCTCGTGTCCGACCCGGCCACCCTGGTCATCGACATCATGCGCACCGATATCGAGGCGATTCCGGTTTCCCTGCCGGCGGAGCGGGTGGCGCAACTGTTCGAACAGCGCGACTGGGTATCGGCGCCGGTGACCGACGGGAACGGCAAGCTCGTCGGCCGCATCACCATCGACGACGTGGTCGATGTCATCCGCGACAGCACCGAACATTCGCTGATGAGCATGGCCGGCCTCGACGAGGAAGACGACACCTTCGCACCGGTGCTCAAGACCGCCCGCCGCCGCGCCGTCTGGCTCGGCGTCAATCTCGTCGCCGCGGCGCTGGCGGCGCTGGTGATCTACGCCTTCCAGGACGTGGTGGACCAGATCGTCTATCTGGCGGTGCTCATGCCCATCGTCGCCAACATGGGCGGTGTCGCCGGCACCCAGACCCTGACCCTGGTGATCCGCAGCATCGCGCTGGGCCATATCAGTCCCTCCAACAGCGCCTGGCTCGTGATCCGCGAACTCAACGTGGCCATGCTCAACGGACTGGTCTGGGCGGTGGCCATGGGACTGATCGCGATGTTCTGGTACAACGACCTGCTGCTGGCGCTGATCGCCGCCGTCGCCATGATGATCAACCTGGTCAGCGCCGCCCTGACCGGCGCCTACCTGCCCCTGTTCCTGCGCCGCATCAACCTCGACCCCGCCCTCGCCGGCTCCGTGGTCCTGCACACCCTCACCGACTCCATCGGCTTCTTCGCCGTCCTGGTACTCGCCCAGATGTTTTATTTGTAATCGAACTCGCTGAGGGATTCCGAAGAATCGAAAAATATATTGACATTAGAAATACACTCAATATCATTCATGCCCATGAACGATTGTCGAATGGAATGGAGCGAGGAGAAAAACCGCAAACTCAAGCGAGAACGAGGAGTCTCTTTTGAAGATGTGGAGACCGCTATCGAGGGCGGGATGTTCATCGCTGACTATTTGCACCCGAATCAGGAGCGCTATTTCGGCCAGCGAGTGCTGATTGTGGAAATTGATGGGTACGCCTGCCTTGTCCCCTACGTTCGCGATGATGATGTTCTGTTCCTGAAAACCATTTACAGAAGCCGAAAAGCCCAACGCCGATATCTTGGGCGGAGCAAAAAATCATGAACCATTCACGAGGTTTCGAAGCCCCATTTTTCGATGATGACGAAAGAGACCTGATTACGGAATTCGAGACGGCTATCGAGAACGGACAAACTCCCGCTCCTTCGGTATCCGAACAAGCGCGGATGAGAGACGAATGGAAAAGCGTATTGGCCCGGTCGCAAAAACGAAAAGCTGTCACATTGCGACTACAGGAACGCGACATCATGCGAATCAAGACTATCGCCCGGGAAATGGGCATGCCATATCAGACCTACCTCGCATCCGTCATACACAGAATAGCAACCGGACGGATCGCTGAGCCCTGAGTGTCGGTTCCAGTCCGATTCATGGACGATTCTCAGCAGCTATCACAGTCAAGTGGCAAAATTCATGCCCAGCGGGCCCCTGGGCTCCCGTGTTGAATTGTTCACCCGGACGTAAAAAGCCCTGGGGTTCTTGTGAGTTTGAAGGATTTAATTCCCGATTTCGATTTGAAATATGGAATTAATTCCCGATTCAGTGTAGAGTTACGCCATGTTTGAGCGGTTTTTACAATTGCCACGTGGCCATTCGTGCTTCCTGTTCGGGGCGCGCGGCACCGGCAAAACCACCGTCATCAAGCGGGCTTTCGATCCCGACGCTTCGCTCTATGTCGATTTGCTGGACCCTGAAACCGAGGACAGCTATCGCAGAACACCGGGTCGGCTGGAAAGCGAGGTTGCGGCACTGCCCGCATCGGTGCGATGGGTGCTCATCGACGAAGTGCAGCGGACGCCACGGCTGCTTGACGTGACGCATCGGCTGATCGAGAACACCGACAAGCGTTTCGTGCTTACCGGCTCAAGCGCCCGCAAGCTCAAACGCGGGGCGTCCAATCTGCTGGCCGGCCGCGCGTTCGTCCATCACCTCTTTCCACTGACCGAGCCGGAATTGCGGGATGCGTTCGTGCTCGAAGACGCCTTGCGCTGGGGAACCTTGCCGAAAATCTACTCGCTCGCGGACGATGCCGACAAAACCGCGTACCTTCGGGCGTACGCGCTTACATATCTGAAGGAGGAAATCGCCGCCGAACAAGTCACCAGGCGACTGGATCCGTTCCGGGAATTTCTCGAAGTGGCGGCCCAGGCGAACGGAACCATCGTCAACTACGCGAACATCGCGCGCGACGTGGGAGTGGATCCCAAGACCGTTGTTTCTTACTTTCAAATTCTGGAAGACACGCTAATCGGATTCCACCTGCCCGCCTATCATCGTTCGATCAGAAAGCAGCAGCGCACCAATCCGAAGTTCTATTTTTTCGACGTCGGGGTGAAACGGGCGCTGGAACGAACTCTGGAACTACCGATTCATGGCGGAACCTACGAATTCGGCAAGCTGTTCGAGCACTTTGTCGTCACCCAGATTGCACATCTCGCGCGATACCGCTACCCGGACTGGAGACTGTTCCACCTTCGAACCGGCGCCGGAGCCGAGATCGACCTGCTGATCGAGCGGCCCGGCTTGCCCACGGTACTGATCGAGATCAAATCCGCCGAGCGCGTGGACGAGCGCGACACGCGTATTCTTGAAGGATTCACCGGAGACTTCGACCGCCCACTGGCCTTGTGCATCAGCAGGGAAGCCACGCGCATGCGGGTCGGCGGTGTAGTTTGTCTGCATTGGCGCGATGCCCTTCGGGAACTGGGACTTGCCGAGTAGATGGATTCGGCTTGGGCATCCCCGGAGACGCGTCTTTTATTTACAGGCGTGATACGGTCAAGATCCGGTATCCGAATACTCAAGATCGGCTAGCTCCAGGGTTCGGTCGAGGATTTCGAGACCGGTCATCAAATCGTCCCTGGTGATGTTCAATGGCGGCGTCAAGCGGATGACATTCGAGAAATACGAAAGATAAAGCCCCGCGTCCATGGCGAATTTCATCATCGCCCGCATCGGTGCCGCCGCTTCGCCTTTGGCGGCGAACGGAACGAGCGGTTCGCGCGTGTCGCGGTTTTTCACCAACTCGATGGCGTTGAACAGGCCCAGCCCGCGGATGTCGCCGATGGATGGATGTCTGCCGGCCAATGTTTCCAACTCGTCGCGCATGATCTCCCCCATTGCGGTCGCATTCTCCAGCGTGTTCTCTTCCCGCATGCAGCGGATTGCCGCCACGCCCGACGCGCAGGCCAGCGGGTGACCGGCGTACGTCAATCCTCCGGGGAAGCCGCGACTGCCGAGCCATTTCGCGATCGGTTCCGAAACCGTCATCGTTCCCAAAGGCACGTAGCCCGAATTGATACCCTTCGCGCCCGTGAGAATATCGGGCGTCACTTCCCAGTGTTCGCAGGCGAACCACTTGCCCGTGCGTCCGAAGCCAGACATTACCTCGTCGCAGATCAGCAAGATGCCGTGCTTGTCGCAGGTTTCGCGAATCGATCGCATGTAACCGTCCGGCGGCACGATCAGGCCATTGGTGCCGACCACGCTCTCGAGAATCACCGCCGCGACGCTTGCCGGATCCTCGTACATCAGAATCTCCTCCAGGTGCGGCCCGCCCTGGCATACCGGGCAGTCGGCCGGATTCTTGTGGCCTGTCGGCGGTCGATAGGCATACGGGTCGAGCATGCGCACCACGCCGGGCATGTCCGCGCGCGTCAAGTGATGCCGCGGGTCGCCGGTGAGGCTCAGCGCGCCTCCCGTCGCGCCGTGATAAGAGCGATAGCGGGCGATGATCTTGTGGCGGCCCGTGTAATGGCGCGCCAGACGCACCGCGGTCTCGTTCGCGGCGGCGCCGCCCGTGGTGAAAAATGTCGATGTCAGGTCGCCCGGCGTGATTTCATGCATCAAGGCGGCGAGTTCCGACCGCACGTCGGAACCCATACTCGGGCCGATATAGCAAAGTTTGTCCGCCTGCGCCTTGATCGCTGCAACGATCGCGGGATGCTGGTGGCCGAGACTCAGGTTGACCAGTTGCGACTGGAAGTCGAGGTAGCGTTTGCCGTCGGTGTCCCAAAACCAACTGCCCTTGCCGCCCGCGACTACGAGTGGACGCTCGCCCTGGGTCGACCAGCTTTGCAGGTAGTGGGCGACATGCATGTCCCGCACCCAGCCGGGATCGCGCGACGGCATCGGTTTCACCGCAAGCGCATGCCGCCGGCGCGGCCGTTCGGCGCGATGGCGCGCATCGTCAATGGAACAGAGTCCGTCACGGATTTTCTCCCAGGGTGAGTTCGGGTTCGCCGAGAACCGTCTCGTCGATCGCAATGCCAAGCCCCGGCGAATCTCCGATCGATAGCTCGCCATTGTCGCGCAAAGGGCCATCGGTGGCGACATGCGGACTGACATATCCTGACAGATCGCACACGTTCAACAGAAACTTTGGCGGAACGGTCATCCCGAGATGAACGGCGGCGGCGGTCGCGATGTCGGAGCCCCAGGTGTCTTCGACGACCATCATCGCATTCAGATGCAGGCACAGGTCGCGGGCGCGGCGCAACGCGCTCAGTCCGCCGAATTTGGACAGCTTCAGGGCAACCACGTCCATGCAGCCCAACCCATGCGCATCGAGCAGCGATTGCATGTCGTGACCGCTTTCGTCGATCTTCATCGGCAATCGCGTGTTGCGTCGCACCTCGGCGACCGCGGCGAGCGATACGCAAGGCTGTTCCAGCATGATATCGAGATCTCCCACGGCGTGGCCGACGCGGATGGCGTCGTAAGAAGTCGCGCCTGCATTCCAGTCCGCATAGACGACCAGCCCGTCGCCCACTGCTTCGCGGACCGCGCGAATACGCTCGACATCCCTGCGCCAGTCGTTGTCGGCGCCCACCTTCACCTGGAACTGGCGGATCCCGTCGGCGTACGCGGCCGCCGCGATCTCGGCCATGCGCCGCGGCTCCGCGCAGGTGATCGAATGATAGGTGGGCACCGCGTCAACCCGCTTGCCGCCGAGCAATTGATACAGCGGCATGCCCGCGGCTTTGGCGGTGATATCCCAGAAGGCGATGTCGAGCGCCGATTTCGCGTAGCGGTGGTCCTGCAGCCAGGCGTCGCAGCGGGCGGTCAGAGATTCGGCGCCCCGGGGATCGGCGCCGAGCAGCACGGGCTCGAGTTCGGCGATCGCCGGCGCCACGCCGCCGGCGTACGCGGGCAGGTAGTGCGGTATCGGGCAAACTTCCCCCCAGCCCGTTATGCCCGCGTCGGTGGCCACGCGGACAACCATGGTGTCGATAGTCGCACAGGTCTTGCCGTCCGACATGTAGTACGTCTCGTAACTCGTTAGCGGCACGCGGTAAACCGAAACGGCCGAGATTTTCATCCTTCGGCTCCGGCGCGCAAGCGCGCACTGTCCGTTCGCGGCAGCAGGTTGTCGGGGTCGTACGCAGCTTCATCGAGTACAACGGCGCGGCGCGGCTCGCCGAGAACGAGTACCTCGAGCGCGGTTCCGGCGACAGCCGCTTCGGGCGTGACGTAAGCGAAGGCCAGAATCTTGCCGACCGTATGGCCGTAGACAACCGATGTTGTCGAGCCGACCACCGCTCCGTCGAGCAAGACGGCTTCGCCGCCGTGTCCGTCGGCATCGCCGTCGGCGTCGATCGCGAGATAGGCGCAGATCCATGGCGGGAAACCGTTCACGCTCTGGAGCGTTTGCTTTCTGCCGATGAATTCCCCTTTGTCGAGTTTGACGAAACGCATCACATTTGCTTCGGGCAATGTCACCTCGTTGGTCAGTTCGCCTGCGCCCGGAAAGCCCTTCTCCATACGCATCGCGTTCATTGCGAACGAGCCGTAGTCGGCGATGCCGAATGTTTCGCCAGCCCGCCACAGCGCGTCGTACACGGACGATATGCTCTCGCGCGGCCCGTGAATTTCCCAGCCGAGTTCACCGGCATATGACATGCGCATTGCCCACATGGAATGTCCGGCGACATCCACTTGCCGCGCGGTCAACCAGCGAAAATCCGCGTTGTCCAGGGAGGCGCCCGTGGTTGCCGCGAGCGCGTCGCGGGCGAATGGGCCTTGCAGGGCAACCGCCGCCCACGAGTCCGACCGGTTGGTTATGGTTAACGATTCGCTCCCCGGTTGGTGGCGCAAATGATCCAGCAGGCGCTGTTCGAAAAAAGCCGCGCAGGTCAGGTAATAGCGATCGTGTTCGAGGCGGGAGACCGTCAGTTCGATTTCGATTCTGCCGCGGCGATTCAGCAAGTGGGTCAGGATGATGCCGCCGGGTTTTCGCGGCAGGCGGTTGGCGGTCAGGCGGTCGAGAAACGCCGCGGCGTCCGCGCCCGACACTTCGACTTTCGCGAACGCCGTAATGTCCATGATGCCGACGCGTTCGCGCACGGCGGCCACTTCGCGCGCGACGCGATCGTGCACGACATTGCGGCGAAACGAATAATGATCGCATTGTGCGACGCCGGCGCCAGCGAACCAGCGTGGACGTTCGTGGCCGTACACTTCTTCGAACACGGCGCCTTTCCCGCTGAGGCGCTCGTACAGCGGGCCCGGTTTCACCGGCCGTCCCGCCAACCGGTTGAAATGCGGGAACGGAACTTCGTGGCGCAGGCAATAGTCCTCTTTTGCCTTGATGACTTGCCAATCCTTGTCGGCGTAGGCCCCGAATCGTCTCGGGTCGAATTCGCGCATGGAAATGTCGGCCGCTCCGTGCACCATCCAGCGCGCGAGTTCGCGCGTCAATCCCGGCCCCCAGCCGATGCCGATCTGGACGCCGCAGCAGCACCAGTAGTTGCGGACGCCGGGCGCGGGCCCGAGCAGTGGATTGCCGTCGGGAGGATGTGAAATTGCACCGTGAATGTTCCGCTTGATGCCGAGTTCGGCGAGTATCGGCATGCGCTCCATCGCGTTTTCCAGCCACGGCATGATGCGCTCGTAGTCGGGGTCGAACAACTCGTTCTCGGCTTCCCAGGGGCAGTGATCAATCCAGACCGCATTCGGGTTTTCCTTTTCATAGATGCCGATCAACCCCGACTTCTGTTCCATGCGGATGTATCCGGAAACCAGCTTGTCGTCGCGAATCACCGGCAGCTCGGCGTCGAGTTCGAGGAATTCGGGAACCGTGTCGGTGACTAGGTAGTGATGCGTCATCGAAGTCAGCGGCAATTGCAGGCCGCTCCACTCGCCCATTTGCCGGGCGTACGCGCCGCCGGCGTTGACGACATGCTCGCAGACGATGTCGCCCCGCTCCGTGCCGACCTTCCATTCGCCGCTGGGCAATGCCTTGATGTCCGTGGCGCGGCATTGCCGAATGATCTTCACGCCAAGTTGCCGTGCGCCGATGGCGAGCGCGTTGGTGACCCCCGACGGGTCGACATGTCCATCCGCCGGCGTGTGCAGCGCGCCGACGACGCCCTCGACATTGTAAAAAGGGTGCAATTCGCGAACGCGCTCCGGGCCCACCAGTTCAACCGGGAAACCGAGCGAACGGGCCACGCTGAGCGTGTGCCGCAACCAATCCAGTTCGTTTTCGTCGTAAGCGAGCCGCAATGATCCGCAGCCGTGCCAGGATACCGACTGTCCGGTTTCCCGTTCGAGTGTCCCCGCATACAGGCCGATGTTGTAGTCAACGCATTTGCCAAGACTGAAACTCGAGGTCGAGTGCGTGATTTGCCCCGCCGCGTGCCAGGTGGACCCCGATGTCAATTGCGCTTTCTCCAGCAGCACGATGTCGCGCCAGCCTTCGTGCGCGAGGTGATAAGCGAGGCCGCAGCCCATTATGCCGCCACCGACGATGACGACGCGGGCGGTTTGCGGCAGGGAATTTTGTTGCCTGGATGACAAGCCGAATCTCCATGAACCGCCATTGCGGCTTCGATCCGTCGCCGCTGGTTGGCGGGCAGCGGCGGACGCTGTAAATACGTCCCTGTAAGCTCCGGGCTCGAACCGTCACACGCCGCACGAAATTTGTAAGTATCTGAAAATATTACGAAAAGATAGTTGTTGACAGCCCATGATAGCATCAATTCTGTAAGTAGGAAGCGGGAAGCTTCGCAACCCGCACTGGTCATCTACGCACACTAACAGCTTGCCCACAAAGCCGCACACAGGTTAACCCCAGCGATTCGCCCACAGCCGCGCCCGGCACCGGCCGCGACCGCCGCCGGACGCTCAACCGCCGGGGAAATTACAAACAGTACTACCGTCGGCAACGCCGGTAGAACACAGGAGCGGCCATCATGTAGCGCGGCGACCGAATGCCGGGCAACGTTGCGCCGCTCCCGAAAAGAGACGGGGAAGCCAAAGCTTCCCGGCATCATCAACGACAACAAACGCGAAACAGCCGACGACGAACTGGCGGCGATACTGCTAAACGAGCTGCGGCGCAGTATATGTCCGGGTGGGCATACTACAACTGTACCTCGTCCTCCATTGAATGGGGAAACCGCCGTGCGGCTTCAATTGAGAGTGACAAGGACAGTGCTCTAGAAACCGCATATGCCAATATGACTACTATCGACCGCTTCGATAGTCCACCAATTCCGCCAGCGCCCGGCAGGGGAAACAGACTTAGGGAAGCTCTGATTAAGTCAGAGCTTCCCTAGCGGCACAGGGATGTGTCGCCGAATTCGATGGCGTAAGCCATTGAATTCGGGAGCAAAACAAAACCACGCTTTTGTTTTGCGATAATGAAAAATTCCAAGGAGGGAAT
>JAJECW010000061.1 GCA_022821865.1 Pseudomonadales bacterium | reverse complement strand
AAAGCGAAAATTCGCTATCGCCGCGCCCCCGGCCGGTCGATTGAGGCGAATATTGGTGGATATGCAACGAAATCGAGCGGCCGGGGGCGTGGACGGGAGCGGATTTGCAGCCGTGAATTCCTACGGCGCAGGCTCCTAGGGCCCTTTTCCGTCATTCTGCGCGGAGCGAAGCGGAGTCGCGGAATCTCAGGCGGTAGCCCCCGGCATAAGCGGGCGCATTCACAGGCGCACGGGAACTTCCCGGTCGAGCTGGACAACTCCCGCGCCGAGGTCATGGCTTGCGCCGAAGGCATGCAGTTCCACGCCGGCCGCGGCGGCCTCGCGCAGCAATTCGCCAAAGCGCGGATCGATGGCGTCCGCGGGGCGAACCTCGGTCACGCCGGTGTGGGCCACGCAGAAAATCACCATGGCGCGCAGTCCCGCGCGGCGCAACGCGGCAAGCTCGCGCAAATGACGCTGGCCCCTTGTGGTGACCGCATCGGGAAACAGCCCGACGCCCTCTTCTTCGGCGAGGCTGACGTTCTTGACTTCCACATAGCACTTCTGGTCCGCAAGACTGACCAGGAAATCGGCGCGACCGGCGCCGGACAGATAAGCCGCTTCACGCTTCAATCCGTCATATCCGGCCAGGGAACCCACCAGGCCATTGCCAATAGCCTCCTCCACCAATGGATTGGCCAAATTGGTATTGATCCCCACCAGATGGCGGCGATCCACTTCGACGATTTGCCAGGTATGGGGGTACTTGCGCCGGGGATTGCCCGACGCCGTGTACCAGACCCGGCTCCCCGGCGCACAGCAATTCCGCATCGACCCGGTATTCGGGCAATGCACCGTCACCACCTCTCCCCCAGGCGTTTCCACATCCGCCAGAAACCGCTTGTAACGCCGAATCAAAACCCCCCGCTCCAGCGCACCGGGATAGTTCATGACGCAAGGTAGTGAGCGCGACGGTAGCCGAAAGGGGCCCGGCGCCAGCCGGGAAAGCATTCGGCTACCGACGGAAAGCGAACGGACGGCATGCACAAACCCCCAATCACGCAAGCGCCCGCCGCAGCCTTTCCACGCCGAGTTTCAAATCTTCCATGCCCGTGGTAAACGCCATCCGCACGTATTCATTGCCGTGGATTTCGCCGAAATCGGTTCCCGGCGTGATCGCCAAGCCGTGCTCCTCCAGCATTTGCGTGCAAAAGGCTTCGCTGTCGCGGCTGAAAGCCGAGATATTGGCATAGGCGTAAAAGGCGCCCTGGATTTCCCGGGGCAGCAACATGCCGAGGGCGGACAGTTCTGCGGCGAGATAATCCCGGCGCTCGCGAAATGCCGCCCGGCGCTGCTCGAACACTTCCCGGGAGGCTGGCGCAAATGCCTCCAGCGCGGCATGCTGGGCAAAGCTCGAAGGAGAGATGAACAGATTCTGGGCGAGGATATTGGCGGCCTCCACCTGATCCTCGGGAACCACGATCCAGCCAAGCCGCCATCCTGTCATGCCAAAGTACTTGGAGAAACTGTTGACCACAAAGGCGCCCGGGTTGATTTCCAGAATACTGGGCATGTCGTCCACGAAATGCAGGCCGTGGTAGGTCTCGTCGAGCAGCAGATGCGCGCCCGCAGAGTCGGCCCAGTCGCTGATTTCCCGCAACTGCCGCCGGGGAATGACGGCGCCGGTGGGATTGCCCGGGGAAGCCAGCCAGAGTCCCGCGGTGTGGTCCCGCCGATGCCTTTCCAGCAAGGCCACCGAGGGTTGAAAATCGTCCTCCACGCCAATCGGCATCAATTGCGCCTCCGCGCCGGCAAGCCGCACGAGATTTCGGTAGCAGGGATAGGAAGGATCGGTGAGCAGCACGCCGGCGCCGGGCCGCAGCAGGAGATTGGAAAGAATCGCCAGGCCGCCGCTCGCGCCAAGGGTGATCAGAATCCGTTCCCTGGGCAGTTCGAGCCCATGCCGCTCGCGGTAATGCGCCGCCAGGGCGTCGCGCAACTCGGGAATGCCCGCTGCCTGGGTGTATTGGGTCAGGCCGGCGTCCAGGGCGCGCTTGGCGGCCTCGCGAATCGTCCCGGCGGTGGCGAAGTCCGGCTCGCCGGCTCCCATGTGTACGATCTTGCGGCCCTGTTTTTCCAGTTCCGCGGCGCGGTTCAACACCAGCATGACCCGGAACGGGTTCACGCCCTGAAGTCGTGTCGCGCCATGGTTGTGAATTGCGCTGCTGTCCATTCCCGTGTCCACGTGCATCCTTTGGTGCATGTTCATCCTGCGGGTTTCCTTTTTATCCTGTGATTTGCCCCTGTTGCGGGAGCCGCGCATTATACATTCCAGGAGCCTGCGCCGTGGGAATTCACGGCTGCAAATCCGCTCCCGTCCACGCCCCCGGCCGCTCGATTTCGTTGCATATCCACCAATATTCGCCTCAATCGACCGACCGGGGGCGCGGCGATAGCGAATTTTCGCTTTCGCGAATTCCTACGGCGCAGGCTCCTAGTGGCACAGGCAATTCGATTCTGTTAGGTTAGCCTGCTTTTCCGGGCCGGGCGCACCCGGAGTTCGACAAGACCGTCGTCCGGTCGGAGCAGGACAGGCAAGAGCGAGGCTTAGATCATGCCAGAGAGCGCAGGCATTCAATCCCAACCCGTGCTGAAGAATTTTACGCCGTATCAGCCGGAACCCGACGAGGCGTACATGAACGAGAAGCAGCGTGCGCATTTCCGCGGCATTCTTCTCAACTGGCGCGACCAATTGATGCGGGAAGTGGATCGCACCGTGCATCACATGCAGGACGAGGCGGCCAATTATCCCGACCCGGTGGACCGGGCGACACAGGAAGAGGAATTCAGTCTCGAACTGCGCACCAGGGACCGGGAGCGCAAGCTGATCAAGAAAATCGACAACACCATCGAGGCCATCGCCCAGGACGATTACGGCTATTGTGAATCCTGCGGCATCGAGATCGGCATCCGTCGCCTCGAAGCCAGGCCCACGGCCGACAAATGCATCGACTGCAAGACTCTCGACGAAATCCGGGAAAAGCAATTCGGCGCCTGAACGCACGATCGCGCTCACCGGGCCGGTACATCGGGCGATTCGCCCCCTCCCCCACCGGCCCGCTGCATCTTGGCTCACTGGTGGCCGCCCTGGCCAGCTATCTCGATGCCCGCGCCGCGGGCGGCTCCTGGCTGCTGCGCATGGAAGATCTGGACCCGCCCAGGGAACCCGCCGGCGCCGCCGACACGATCCTGCGGCAACTCGACGGGCTGGGCCTGCACTGGGACGGCCCGGTGCTGTACCAGAGCACCCGGCTGGAGGCCTATGCCGCCATCCTGGAACAACTGCGGCAAGCGGGGTTCTGCTTCGCCTGCGATTGCAGCCGGGCCCGGGTGCGGGCCATGGGTTCGGTATACGACGGCCATTGCCGCGAGCGCAAGCTGCCGCCCGGCGGCGACCGCGCCATGCGGCTGCGCACCCGGCCCGGCATATTCCGCATCGACGACCGCATCCAGGGCCGTTTCGGGCAGGAACTGGAAAGCGCCGTGGGCGATTTCGTGGTGCGCCGCCGGGACGGGCTGTTCGCCTACCAGCTCGCGGTGGTGGCGGACGACGCCATGCAGCGGATCAACCAGGTGGTGCGCGGTGTCGACCTGCTGGATTCCACGCCGCGCCAGCTTTATCTGCAAGCGCTGCTCGGCTATCCCGAGCCGCGATACGCCCATTTCCCGGTGCTGCTCAACGCCCGGGGCCAGAAGCTGAGCAAGCAGCATTTCGCCGCGCCCGTGGACACCAGCGCACCGGAATCCCTGCTGCGACTTGCCCTGGAATACTTGCAACACAGCCCGCCGGCGGAGCTTGCCGGCCCGGGGGAAGTGCTCGATTGGGCGGTGGCCAATTGGGATATACTGCGGATTCCGGCCCGACATGGAATCCCCGCCAGCCGCTACAGCTAATCCGTATGTATCTTTCCCGTTCCATGCTGATCCTGATGGCGGTGCTGTATCTGCTGTTCCTGCTCAGCGTTGACTGGATCGCCCAGGCCGGGGCGGCCTGGTACCGGCCCCATCTGGTGGCGCTTGCCGCCATCGTGGCGGTCGCCCTGGCCAGCCGCGAACGCGAAAGCGATGAATTTTGAACTGACCACCCTCGCCGTTTCGGGTTGCGGCTATCTGCTCCTGCTGTTCGGCATCGCCTGGGCCAGCGACCGTCACTGGATTCCACGGAAAATCGTCCTGCACCCATTGACCTATACGCTGTCCCTGGGCGTCTTCGCCAGCGTCTGGGCGTACTACGCCTCGGTGGGTATCGCCATGCGCCACGGTTACGGCTATCTGGCCAGCTATTTCGGGATTTCGCTGGCCTTCATGTTCGCGCCGCTGCTGCTGCGCCCGCTGCTGGACCTGACCCGGACCCACCAGCTCAGTTCCCTGGCGGACCTGTTCGCATTCCGCTATCGTTCGCGCTGGGCGGGAACCCTGGTTACGCTGTTCACCCTGGCGGCGGCGTCGCCGCTGATCGCCATGCAGATTCGCGCCGTGGCGGAAACCGCCCTGATTCTCTCGCCCGAGGCGCCCTACCTGCTGGTGGCGAGCCTTTTCTGCCTGATCATTACCCTGTTCGCAATCCTGTTCGGCGCCTCCCGCCGGGCCGGCAGAAACCAGCACGACGGGCTGGTCATGGCCATCGCTTTCGAATCGCTGGTGAAGCTCATCGCCCTGCTTGCCGTGGGCGTATTCGCGGTCAGCGCGGGCTTCGGCGGCCCCGGCGCCATGCAGGAATGGCTGCGAGACCGACCCGAACTTCTCGACAGCCTGGACGCCGGCGGCTTTATCGGATCCTTCCATCTGCTGGTGCTGCTCTTTTTCGCCGCCGCCGTAGCCTTGCCCCATATGTTCCACGCCACTTTCAATCCGAACCACAATCGGCGGACACTGCATTACGCGAGTTGGCGCCTGCCCCTGTATTTTCTGCTCATGAGTCTGCCGGTGCTGCCCATACTCTGGGCGGGGATCGAGTCCGGAACCGAAATTCCGGTGGAATACTTTCCGGTGGCCATCGGCCACGCCTGGGACGCGCCATGGCTCAGCCTGCTGGCCTATCTCGGCGGGCTGTCCGCCGCCAGCGGACTGATCATCGTGATCTCCCTGGCGCTGGCAAACATGTGTCTGAACCACCTGATCCTCCCCTTGCGGCAACCCGCCGCCGGCGATGACATCTACCGCTGGTTGCTGCAGCGGCGGCGCCTGCTGATTGCCGCGGTCATCTGGGCCGGATTCGTGTTCCATATCATCCCGGCGAAACCGATCAGCCTCGATTACATCCTGGTGCTGGTGCTGGCCGCCTGCCTGCAGTTTCTGCCGGGAACCGTGTCCATCATTTATTGGCGGCAGGGCAATGCCCGGGGATTTTTCGCGGGGCTCGCCGGAGGCGCGGCGGTGTGGTTCTGGTTTTTCGCCCTGCCGGTGTCCCGGGAATCCGGTTCGCTAACACTGGAATCCGTGCCCTGGAGCGAAGCGGCGGCGCTCTCGCTGGTGGTCAATGCCGCCCTGTTCAGCCTGGTTTCCCTGCGAAGCAAGACCACCGACGCCGAACGCCACGCCGCTGTGGTCTGTTCCCTGGATTCGGTGAAACGCGGGACCCGGGGCGGCCTGGTGGCGAAATCTCCGGCGGATTTCATCGAAGCCCTCAGCAAACCGCTGGGCGCGGAAGTGGCGGAGCGCGAAGTGCGCCGGGCGCTGGAAGACACCAACCTGGGCATGGACGACCAGCGCCCTTTCGCCATGCGCCTGCTGCGCTACCGCCTGGGAGGGAATCTTTCCGGCATGATGGGCCCGAGCATCGCCCAGGAACTGACCGACCGCTACCTGCCCTTCAGCATGGGCGGGGACCAGCGCCGCGCCGACGTGCCCGCTATCGAATACCGTATCGACGCGTTCCGCAGCAATCTTTCCGGCCTGGCGGCGGAACTCGACAGCCTGCGGCGCTACCACCGCCAGGTACTGCTCGAATTGCCCCTGGGCGTCTGTTCCATCAATGCCGACCGGGAAATCGTCATGTGGAACCGGGCGCTGGGAGCCCTGACCGGTATCACTCCGGGGGAAGTCATCGGCCTGACCATCGCCGAATTGAATCCACCCTGGCGCGGACTGCTCGAGGATTTCATCAGCGGCGAGGCCGACCACCTGCCCAAGGAAAGCTTCGAACTCGATGGCAGGCGGCACACGGTGAACCTGCACAAGGCCGCCATCGACGAAGCCCTGGAAACCGACGGGCGGCATGAAGGCACCGTCATCCTGATCGAGGACATCACCGAAACCGAAGATCTCGAAGCCGGCCTCGCCCACAGTTCCCGGCTTGCCTCCATCGGCCAGCTTGCCGCGGGGGTCGCCCACGAGATCGGCAATCCCATCACCGGCATCGCCTGTCTGGCCCAGACCATTCGCGATGAATACGACGAAAAGGAACTGCGCGGACTGGCGAACCAGATCGTCGAGCAGACCGGCCGCACTTCGCGGATTTTGCAGTCGCTGATGAATTTCGCCCATTTCGGCGAGCGCTCCGCCTCCGCCCGGCTGGAAACGGTGAGCGTCTATGACTGCATGGAGGAAGCCAGGGCGCTCATTTCCCTGGACAAGCAGGCCAGGGAGGTGAAGATCGTGCTTGACGGCGACCGGGACGCCGCCATCCGCGGGGATTCCCAGCGGCTGCTGCAGGCCCTGGTGAACCTGATCGGCAACGCCCGGGACGCAAGCGAGGCGGGCGCCGAAGTGCGGGTGACCTGCCACCGCAACGGGCGGGGAATCGAGCTTGCCGTGGAGGACAAGGGCGGCGGCATCCCGCCGGAGATTCGCGAGCACGTCTTCGAGCCCTTCTACACCACCAAGGAGCCGGGAGCGGGCACCGGGCTCGGCCTGTCGCTGGTATATGGCACGGTGGAAGACTTCAAGGGCGAAATTGCTATAATCAGCCCGACGGATCGGGAGCAAGGCAGCGGCACTCGCGTCGTATTGCAATTTCCCCCGCCCTAGGAGCGGGCTCCCAAACGCCAGCGAGAATCGGATATGCGCGCGGAACGCGAAGTTCTGGTCGTGGAGGACGAAGCGGTCATTCGCGGCACGCTCAGGCGTTTGCTCGAAAGGCACAGCTATCGCGTCAGCGAGGCGGCTTCGGTGAAGGAGTCGCTGGATCGATTCAATGTCAACAAATTCGACGTCATCATCAGCGACCTGAAGCTTCCCGGCGCACCGGGAACCGACCTGATCCGGATCAGCTCGGCGCCGGTGCTGATCATGACCGCCTATTCCAGCATCCGCTCCGCCATCGACTCCGTGAAGCTCGGCGCCGTGGACTACATCGCCAAACCTTTCGATCACGGCGAATTGCTCAGTTCGCTGGACAAGATCGTGGCGGAACACGGTCGCAGGATTGCCTCCGACTGCGCCGACGACGCGCCCTTTCCGGGAATGGTGGGCCGCTGCCCGGAAATGCGGGAGCTGTTCCGCCGCATGCGCCGGGTGGCCGGCGCCGGTTCGCCGGTGCTGATTCAGGGGGAATCGGGCACCGGCAAGGAACTCGTGGCCCGGGCGATTCACGAACTCAGCGGCCGCGGCCGTCCCATCGTGGCGGTCAACTGCATGGCCATCCCGGAAAACCTCATCGAAGCAGAATTGTTCGGCCACGAAAAAGGCGCTTTTGCCGGAGCGGGCGAATCCCGCGCCGGGCTGGTGGAGGCGGCGGACGGCGGAACCCTGTTTCTCGATGAAATCGGCGAATTGCCCATGGCGGTTCAGGGGCGCCTCGTGCGGGTATTGCAGGATGGCGAAGTGCGCAGAATCGGCGCCGTGAAGGCCCGCACAGCGGACATGCGGCTGATTGCCGCCACCCAGCGCGACCTGGAACAGCTTGTGGCCCAGGGCAGGTTTCGCGAAGACCTCTACTACCGGATCAATGTGATGAGCCTGCACCTGCCGCCGCTGCGCGAGCGGGGCGAGGACATAGGAGAACTCGCCAGGCGGATTCTCGGCGACACCTGCGAGCGGCTGAAGTCGCCAGACCTGCGGTTCAGCAAAGGCGCCGAGCGCGCCATTGCGGCCCACCAATGGCCAGGCAATGTGCGCGAACTCGCAAACGCCATCGAAAAGGCCGTGGTGCTCTGCGAGGGGGGAAGTATCGGCGAGGAACTGCTGTCGGTGGAAACTCCGCCCTGGCGCGAGCCGGGCAATGGCGCCGGCAACGGCGATGACGCCGCGGAAGCGAGTCCGGCCCTGTCGCTGGAAGACTACTTCCGCCATTTCGTTCGCGAACACCAGGATTCCATGACGGAAACCGAACTCGCCCGGCAACTCGGCATCAGCCGCAAGTGCCTGTGGGAACGTCGCCAGCGATACGACATTCCCAGGAAAAAAAGCAAACGGGGGCCGGGTAGTCCCCATTGACATGCTGCCGGGACTCGAACAAGCCACAGTCATTCCCCACACGGAACACGGCATCTCCAGCGACCGCATCTCCGATGCCGCGCTGGAAGTGCTCAAGGGCCTGCGGCGGGCGGGCCATGCCGCGTATGTGGTGGGCGGCTGCGTCCGGGACCTGCTGCTCGACCTGCATCCCAAGGATTTTGACGTGGCCACCGACGCCCATCCCGAACAGGTGCGGCGGATCTTCCGCCGCTCCCGCATCATCGGCCGGCGCTTCCGTATCGTCCACGTGCGTTTTGGCCGCGAAGTCATTGAAGTCACCACTTTCCGCGGGCACCACGAACAGGAAAACCGCTTCCGGCAGGCGCCCACCCGGGAACAGTCGCGGCAACTGGACTCCGCCCATTCCCACAGCGGCATGACCCTTATCGACAATGTCTACGGAAATATCGATGAAGACGCGGGCCGGCGCGATTTCACCATCAACGCCCTGTACTTCACCACCGAGGGCAATCAGCTGCTCGATTTCCACAATGGCCTGGAAGACCTGCGCCAGCGCCGCCTGCGCATCATCGGCGATGCCCGGGAACGCTACCGGGAAGACCCGGTGCGCATGCTGCGGGCGGTGCGTTTCGCCGCCAAGCTCGGTTTTTCCATGGACCGCACAACCCAGCGGCATCTGCGCGAACTGGGCCGGCTCATTGAATCCGCCTCTTCGGCAAGATTGTTCGATGAACTCCTGAAGCTGCTCTGCGGCGGCCACGCCAGCGAGACGTTTCGCCTGCTGCGGCATTATGGCCTGGACCAGGCGCTGTTCAGTCATCGGTACCCGGAGGCCGACGCGGCTGCGGCGCCGGCGGAAAAGCTCGTGAATTTCGCCTTGGGCAACAGCGATCATCGCATCGCCAATGGGCTCCGCGTCACCCCGGCTTTCCTGCTAGCCGCCCTGCTCTGGCCGCGGCTGCAGCAGCATCTCGGGCAACTCGACAGCGCTCCCAATCTGATGCAGATGCATGATTGCGCCGAGCGGGCCATCATCGAGCAGTCCCGCCAAACCACGATTCCCCGCCGCATCAGCAACGTCTGCAAGGAAATCTGGGAGTTGCAGCTTCGCCTGCAACGCAGGGACCGCCGCAGCGTCAATTTCTGCTTCGCCCATCCCCGCTTCCGCGCCGGCTACGACTTCCTGCTGCTGCGCGAGCAAAGCGGCGAAGATTGCGGCGGCATGGGAGAATGGTGGACCCATTTCCAGCAAGTCGACGAGCCACAACGGAATCAACTGCTGGAACAACTGTCCAACCAACCCAAACGCCGCAGGCGGCGCCGTAGACATCGCCAAAGGCAGGGGGAAGCAGGTTGAAAGCTGCAATCGATAACAGCTATAATCCGGCGATTACTTGGATTCGGTCAACCACAATAAGGAGAGTTTACAAGAGATTCAATTCATCAATTGCTAGTAAACTTTCCAGGACCACTACTCAATGCGACCACTTGATAGATACATTAGGGACCAACTAACCAATCAGCTCGTCAGTATCGGAGAGACTGTGAGTGCAGAGGTAATCACGATAGTGAGCCCTATTATGCCCGGGTTGGAACTTCGAATCCGCTCAGCTATCGAGTCCTTATCTCGAGACAATCAAAGTGTGGCCATCATTCTTCAAACTCTTGGAGGCGTGGCAGAAGTTGTGGAAAGGATGGTGACGACGATTCGTTATACTTTCGATGAGGTGATTGTCATAGTTCCAAATTATGCTATGTCTGCCGGGACCATATTTGCACTGAGCGCAGATAGGATCATGATGGACCACCTGTCTTGCCTAGGCCCAATCGACCCACAAATTGAACGGGATGGAAAATTGGTTCCCGCATTGTCGTATTTGAGACAATTTGAGCGACTTAATGAAAAAGCCCAGGAAGGCGCATTAACTACAGCAGAATATGCGCTCTTGAATAAACTAGATTTAGGAGAACTATACCAGTTCGAACGAGCCAGACAACTGTCAGTAGATTTGTTGATTCGATGGCTTACGCAGTATAAGTTCAAAAACTGGTCGCATACAGAAACGAGAAACTTGCCAGTTACTGAGGAAATGAAATTTAGCCGAGCCAATGAGATTGCTGATTCACTCAATGATCCGGAAAAGTGGCACTCGCATAGTCGATCTATTGACATCGAGACGCTAAGAGGAGAGAAGATAAAGTTAAAAATTGAAAACTTTGAAGATAATCAAGAACTCTACAAACAAATCAGATCCTACTTTGAGCTACTACAAGACTACATGCATCGAGAGCAGCTTAACACATTCGTTCACACAAAGGAGTATTTTTGATCATGAACGAAATTGAAAAAGCCAGAAGAATACAGAACTCGGACGAAATTCTGAGTAAAAATTGTGGCGTGAACAGAAAAACTGTTGCAGCCCACAAACGACTGGAGGCTGAACTAGAGAAATTGGGTATAGAAAACAAGCCCAGCTACAAGCTTGATCCACCACTTGGCTCGAATAGTAGCGGTAGAATGTCGTACGAAAAATCATTTGATAGGTGTATGAACAAAAGTTCCGAGTGAATGGGACGCCCAGTGAAGTCCACACCCCAACAACTTGAATTTCACCTGTGGGACGCGGCCAATATACTGCGAGACAAAACAGCAGGGAAGGACTACAAGGATTATGTGCTGTCGCTTATGTTTTACAAACGTCTATGCGATCAGCGGGAGTGGGAAGTAGAGGTTGCGATTGCCAAGCAGGAACCACTGCAAGGCCGTGCATTTACGGAGGATCAGAAAGCGGTGTTTCGTGAGTTCGGCGAGCACAGATACGACATCCTCGATGGCTCAGAATGGAAATCCGTAAAATCAGTTTCGGCCAATATAGGCGAGACCCTCACCCAAGCGATAAACGCTGTCGCTAATGCCAATGAGGAACTGTGGGGCGTATTCACGGTAGACTGGAATCAACCGGCCAGCTATTGGGACTACACATTTATCTTGCACATACTCTCGTCACTAACCGACAACGGTCGTGCTGGGGTCGTCTGCCTCCATGGCGTTCTCTTCCGCAGTCAGCCGAAAACTGAGGAGGAGTCAGACGAGCTTGATGCCGAAGGCAATCCCACAGTTAAGAGACGCAAGGCTGACGACGAACATCTTATCTGGAAGGTTCTGCTTCAGTCCCGATTAATCGATGCCATAATCTCACTACCGTTTAACGTCTTTTACGGTGCAGGCATATCTGCCTGCCTATTCATTCTGCGTAAGCGGTTGAATCATCATCAGGCGAAACTTACCGTGAGCCTGGATAGCATTGTATAACCGTGCGTTTAGAGCGAAGAAAATTGCCGGTGGGCACTTCGACAAACTGAGGATAATCAAAATGCCAATTGCAGTTCACAATCAAATTATCCGGAAACTCGAAGAAGGCGAGTGGAAATATGCACCACATGATCCAGTTGCCCTCGAAATACTCCGAAATCGAATATCGGATACTGGAAAAAAATTTGGCCTCATTTCATACTCAAATCTCGTAAAGGGAGTGGATTTTCATTATCCAAACTTGAATCAAGGGCAGGCTTATCGAATCACTATATTCGATTGGACCGGGTTAGACCGGAGAATCATTGGTGATCGCCTTGGATGTATTTCCATGGAGAGTTATAAGGAAGCAGGATTTATGTCAAGTGCTCTTGTCATTGGCAGAAACGAGTCAATACCATCAAAGATTTTCTTTGAATGGATAGAGGGCTTGGAAATCTTACCTGACACCGAAGAAGATACGGTCTTGAGATTCTGGACTGAACAGGTTCAATACGCTCACCAATGGTACAAATACGGTCGAAGGGCTCCAACATTTAATGGCGTACCCTGAATGCTTGCCTACAACTAACCGGTATCCCAGGAGGAACGATGAGCACACAGGCAACAGGCTCCGGCATTACCTTGGCGAGCCTGAACAGGATGAAACAAAAAGGCGAGAAATTCGTCTGTCTTGCCGCCTATGACGCCTGCTTCGCCGGCGTGGCGGCCCGTGCCGGCGTCGAAGTGCTGCTCGTGGGCGACTCGCTCGGCATGGTGCTGCAAGGCCACGACAGCACCTTGCCGGTCACCATGAACGACATGATCTACCACATGAGTTGCGTCAAGCGCGGCAACGAAGGCGCCTTGCTCATGGGCGACATGCCGTTCATGAGCTACGCCTCGGAAAGCCAGACCCTGCGGAACGCCGCCGAGCTCATGCGCGCCGGGGCCCAGGTGGTCAAGCTCGAAGGCGGCGCCTGGATCGCCAATACCACCCGCCTGCTTGCCGAGCGCGGCATTCCGGTCTGCGCCCACATGGGGCTGACCCCGCAGTCGGTGAATCGCATTGGCGGCTTTCACGTGCAGGGCCGCGACACCAGCCAGGCCCAGGCCATCATCGAGGAGGCGCAACTGCTGGAAGAATCGGGCGCCAGTCTGCTCTTGCTCGAATGCGTGCCGGTGGCGCTGGCGAAGACGATTACCGAATTGCTTGAAATCCCGGTAATCGGCATCGGCGCCGGCCCGGAAACCGACGGCCAGATCATGGTCGTACACGATGTGCTCGGCATTTCGCCGATCACGCCGAAATTCGTCAAGAACTTCCTGGCCGAATCCGAGACCGGCATCGAGGGCGCCGTCAAAGCCTATGTCGATGCCGTGAAAAGCGGCGGCTTTCCCGCGCCCGAACACTGCTTTTACTGATTAATCCAGGCAATTTCTCAATCCCCCAGCGGCAGGTTGCAAGAGTCCCATGCACGACTACAGCCGGATCGACCAGGCACGCGACATTCTCGATCGCCAACGCATGCGCGGTCGGCGGATCGGCTTCGTTCCCACCATGGGAAACATTCACGCCGGCCACCTGAAGCTGCTTGAGCGCTGCCGGGCGGAATGCGATTTCAGCGTGGCGTCGATTTTCGTCAATCCGCTGCAATTCGGCCCGGCCGAGGATCTCGCCGACTATCCCCGCACACTAGAGCGCGACCGGGAATTGCTCGCGGCCGCGGGCTGCGATCTGCTGCTGCGGCCAACGGTGGAAGACGTCTACGGCGAGAATCCGCAAACTTCGACCCGGGTGCATGTGCCCGATCTTTCCGAGCGCCTCTGCGGCGCCGCAAGGCCGGGGCATTTCGACGGCGTCGCCACCGTGGTGACGCGGCTGCTGAACTACGTGCGGCCCGACATCGCCTTCCTCGGCCTCAAGGACTACCAGCAGTACCTGATCGTCCGCAAGCTCGTGGCCGACCTGGGCATGGACCTGCGCATCGAAGGCGTGGAAACAGTGCGCGAAGCCGACGGCCTCGCCCTGAGTTCGCGCAACGCATACCTGTCCGCCGCCGAACGCCGGGCCGCGCCCGAACTCCATCGCACCTTGCAAGCCATGGCGCAGCGGATCGCCGGTGGCGAAAGGGGCTATGCGGGCATCGCCGCGAACGGACGCGAAGACCTGGAGGCGGCGGGATTTCGACTGGATTACATCGAAATCTGTCATGCCGGCACCTTGCGTCCGGCGGCAGCGGAAGATGCCGAACTCGTCATCCTCGCCGCCGCCTTTCTCGGCCGCACGCGCCTGATAGATAATCTGCGTCTTGCAATCGATCCGGCCGCTTTGGCATAAAAGGGCATACACGCGCCCATCACGAGCGAATTACAGGAAACTTCAATGTCAGAGAACGCCATCTACCCGGTCAGCGAGGCAGCGGCCGCCAAAAGCCATCTGGACAGCGCACAGTTCGAGGAAATGTACCGGCAGTCGATCGAGGATCCGGAAGAATTCTGGGCGGAAATGGCCGCCCGCTTTCTGCACTGGCACAAGCCCTGGCAAAAGGTGATGGCGGGCGATTTCGCCTCTTCCGACGTGCGCTGGTTCGAAGGCGGACAACTCAATGTGGCGTACAACTGCGTCGACCGGCATCTGTCCCGCCGCGGCGAGCAGACGGCGATCATCTGGGAAGGCGACGAGCCCGACCAGCAGCAACATGTCAGCTATCGCGAATTGCATCGGGCGGTCGGCAAATTCGCCAACGCGCTCAGGGCCCGCGGCGTCGGCAAGGGCGACCGGGTCTGCATCTACCTGCCGATGATTCCGGAAGCGGCCTACGCCATGCTCGCCTGCGCCCGCATCGGCGCGATTCACTCCGTGGTATTCGGCGGTTTCTCGCCCGAATCGCTCAAGGACCGCATTCTCGATTGCGACTGCCGCACGGTCATAACCGCCGACGAAGGCGTGCGCGGCCGGCGCCTGATCCCGCTGAAGAACAATGTCGACAAGGCGCTGGAAGACTGCCCGGACGTGCATAGCGTGTTCGTTGTGCGGCGCACGAACGGCGAGATTGCGTGGCACGAAGAACGCGATGTCTGCTATCACAAGGCGACCGGGGCGGCGAGCGAGGATTGCGAACCCGAAATCATGGACGCCGAGGACCCGCTGTTCATTCTTTACACCTCGGGCTCCACCGGCAAACCGAAAGGCGTATTGCATACCACCGGCGGCTATCTGCTCGGGGCGAGCATTACCCACAAGTACATCTTCGACTACCACGAAGGTGACATATACTGGTGTACCGCCGACGTGGGCTGGGTGACCGGCCATTCCTACATCGTCTACGGGCCGCTCGCCAACGGCGCCACCACGCTCATGTTCGAAGGCGTGCCCACCAGCCCGGACGCGTCGCGCTTCTGGCAGGTCGTCGACAAGCACCAGGTAAATATCTTCTACACCGCGCCCACGGCGATCCGTGCGCTTATGGCCTGTGGCGACGAACCGGTCGAACGCACGTCGCGCAAATCCCTGCGCCTGCTCGGTTCGGTGGGCGAGCCGATCAATCCGGAAGCCTGGGAATGGTACTACCACGTCGTCGGCGACGGCCGCTGCGCCATCGTCGACACCTGGTGGCAGACCGAAACCGGCGGCATCATGATTTCGCCGGTGCCCGGCGTGACCGACCTCAAGCCCGGCTCCGCGACCCGGCCCTTTTTCGGCGTTTCCGCAGCCCTGCTCGACGGCGACGGCAACGTACTCGAAGGCGAGGCCACCGGCAATCTCGTCATCACCCAGAGTTGGCCGAGCCAGATCCGCACGGTATACGGCGACCACCAGCGTTGCGTCGACACTTATTTCACCGCCTACCCCGGCTACTATTTCACCGGCGACAGCGCCCGCCGCGACGCCGACGGATACTACTGGGTTACCGGCCGTGTCGACGACGTCATCAACGTCTCGGGCCACCGCCTCGGCACCGCCGAGATCGAAAGCGCCCTGGTGCTGCACGAGACCGTCGCCGAAGCCGCCGTTGTCGGCTACCCTCACGAAATCAAGGGCCAGGGCATCTACGCCTACGTCACCCTGATGACGGGCCTCGACTCGTCGGAAGAACTGCGCAGGGAACTGGTGCAGTTCGTCAGCAAGGAAATCGGCGCCTTCGCCAAGCCCGAGGTAATCCAGTTCGCCCCCGGCCTGCCCAAAACCCGCTCCGGCAAGATCATGCGCCGCATCCTGCGCAAGATCGCCGCCAACGAACTCGAAAACCTCGGCGACACCACCACCCTCGCCGACCCCGCGGTCGTCGAGCAACTCATCGAGCACCGCGCGAACCGGTGAATGGAATGCGCTACTCTACTTACCGCGCACATAAATTGCCTTAGCGCTTTACGCGACGGGCCAGAAGCTACAAAATCGCATTTCCTTCGGAAATCTGACGCGGCGCGGCTAAGATTCCAAACTTGAGAGTTTCCGGCAACACGATGATCTGTCAATGAATTCAATTCTGCCCATCAATCTCGACAATCTGCTTCACTGCCGAGGTGTGGAGTCGCAACGGGTCGAATTCAAAGCGTCCTGGAACCCGGATACGACCGGATATCAGGTTTTGAAGACCATTTGCGCATTTGCGAACGACTATCACAACCTTAACGGTGGCTATATTGTTATCGGGGTAGCAGAAGAAAATAGTCGCGCCGTTATGCCTCCGGCGGGCTTATCTACGGAACAACTCGAGGAGGCCCAACAATGGATTCGAGGCGGATGCAATCGACTCGATCCTTCCTATCGACCAATTTTGTCGCCGGAAAAAATAGACGGCCGTCACGTCTTGGTGGTTTGGGCTCCGGCTAGCGATATTCGACCGCATCGGGCTCCCGGCGGTGCCGATGGAACACTCCGATACTGGATTCGTCTTGGCTCCTCGACTGTCGACGCCGAAAGACGCGGCGATATGATGAGAGGCTTGGTCGAACAGACCGCACGCGTTCCTTGGGACGACCGTCAAAGTTTGGACACTCGGGTTGAGGATCTCAGGGAGGCTAAGGTTCGTGAATTTCTGCGCGATGTACGCAGCGGACTAATCGATGAACCGAGCGCCACGGAAATCTATCGGCGCATGCGAATCACGGCTCGGATAAATGACCACGAAGTGCCCCGAAATGCGGGGCTATTGTTCTTTTCGAGTGATCCGGCGAACTGGTTCCCTAGCGCAAAGATAGAAGTTGTCCAGTTCGCGGCAGATCGAGCAGGCGAAGTCCAAGAGGAGCGAATATTTGGCGGAGGTCTCGCCGATCAAGTCCGCGATTGCTTGAGTTATCTGGAGAATTTCACTACTCACCATCTCCAAAAACAACATAATCGTAGCCAAGTTCGCGGCTGGGTGAGCTATCCCTTGCCGGCAATTCGGGAGACTTTGGTCAATGCCGTGTATCACCGTAGTTACGACATCGATCAGCTTGAACCGACCAAAGTCTATTTGTATCCAGATCGGGTTGAGATCATCAGCTATCCGGGTCCAGTACCCGGCATAGAATCGCGCCACCTGTCAGTCGGCGCCCAGCCCCCTGCCGTACCGGCGCGAAATCGCCGGATTGGTGAGTTCCTCAAAGAACTGGGGCTCGCGGAAGGTCGTCTTACCGGACTGCCCAAGGTGTTTCAAGCAATGGCGGACAATGGATCGCCTACGCCGCGTTTCGAGTTCGACGAGCAGCGGACTTACTTCCAGGCAACTTTACCGGCACATCCCGAGTATCGAGCGATCACGGCACTACGTGATGCCGCACATCTCCGAACTCTCGGCGAACATGAAGATGCTTTCCGTCGTATCGAATCCGCTTGGCTGGCCAACCAAGCTTCTGCAGTTTTAGCTTCCGAAATGATCCGGGCATGTGCCGAACGCCACGAACTTGATGGCGCCGAAGAAGTATTACGAGTATTCGAAGAGAATGGTCCAGATCACGCCGTGCCTCACGTTTTGAATTCCTTGATCGAAGTCTTAATTGCTGCCGACGGAATAGGTGAAAAACAAAAAGCGCTGGAACTGCTAAGCCAAAAACGTCCAGCATTTTTTGGTCAAGACGCCATAGATGCTGCAATTTTGGCTCGACGTGCGAAAGAACCTCGAATCGCGCACCGATATTTCGAGCGCGCTGGTGAAACTGTCTACGCAGATGCACGAGCGCTGCTCGAATTCGCGCAAACCAAGACGCGTTTGTCAGGGATGGCTCACAGGAAAAAAAATTACGATTCCAGCCGAAGATTCCTCAATGAAGCCCGAACGCTCCTTGAGCGCGTGATTCAATTGGATACATCACCAACTCGTCACGCCTGGGCTTGGAGGGAGCTGGCACGTACTCTTAACTGGCTCCGCGCTCCCACCAAGGATGTTGAAGAAGCTTATGGTAGAGCAATAAAATTACATCCTGATGAACCACTCTTCACCAAGGAACTGCAAGAATTCAAGGATTCCCGGCGCTGACTCATAGCGGAACAGTCACTCAAGGGACGCTTGATTTGGAACAAGTGAATTTTATTCGTGAATAGAAAATATTACTACGATGATTAAAGAATTCAGTTCAGATGAGGAATACCATTCTTGGTGTGATGAAGATCCTGAACATCGGTTGATTTTAAATACCAACAGGAATCGATATGCCGAGAGGTTCACTCGTATACATTTGGCTTCTTGTAAAAGCATAAGGCAGACTAACAAACCCGGAGGATTCACGAAAGGAGATTACGAAAAAGTTGGTTCATTGACGGTTAAAGCACTAGAAGAGTGGCTGAACAAAAAAAGAAGACAAAAGGGTCTACCTGAGATTGAGGTAAAACAACATTCTTGCACAAGAAGACGATTAGCTTCTGCAAAAGGATTACACATGAATGGCAAACTGAAAGAGCTTTACAAACAATTGATTGAAGATAGAAAAGCTGAAATTGGCGAATGGCATGAGCAATATCAAAATTTTCATAGTGAAGTTGAGGAAATTCGCGAAAAATTACAAACGGGATATAGGTTACGCCACGACAAAGATGCAGATTTTCTGGAGAAACTTCTTTATGAGACAGAAAATGGAATTGCCAGTGTTGGGCAATCTTCTTGGAAAAGAGAAGATTACCAATCATTTGTCAAGGACGAGAAATTTTTGTCTTCTATCGAAGCAATGATATTGGCCCCAAACAGAAATAATTGGACCAATTTGAGTAGCAGTTGGCGTACTCAGAAGGGATACAATCACCCAGACAGAGTAAATCGTGTGGCAACAGCGTGTACTCTTGAAGTATCAACAACTGTACATTCTCTAAAGTTTGATAGAGTTTCTAATTGGCTAGAATGTGAACAAATTACCCCAGGATACGATGAATTGGAGGAACATGATTGGTACTCGAAAAATGTGTTTTTGCTGAAATTCCTAAAAAATGAGTTCAAAGAGGAACTCAAGAACAATTACACAAATGAATTTTACTTGAGCCAATTTGTTTGGATGTTACATGAACATTTGTCAGAAGAAACCAAACCAAAAAATCCTGATGAGAGACACAGCAACCAGCAGTTGAACCTTATTCTATATGGCCCTCCAGGAACAGGAAAAACATACACTACCACTTTGATATGCGTCGAAATTTGTGATGAAAAACAAATCGAAGAGTTGACTGATGAAGTGAAAAAACGTTTTGGTGATTTGCGGGATAAGGAGGGACGTATTGAGTTCGTGACTTTTCATCAGTCTTATGGGTATGAAGAATTCATCGAGGGACTGCGGCCGGTTGCGGGCAGGTCCAAACCTGAGGTGGACTCTGTTCATTCGGAATTGCCTGAGCCGCCTCCTGGAGCAGCGCCTGAAGGGTTCAGCTTGGAGGTCTACGATGGAGTTCTGAAACGGATTGCCAAACGAGCGCGGGACGATGAAGATGGCAAGCCTTACGTGCTTGTGATCGATGAGATCAACCGAGCAAACATATCCAAGGTGCTCGGTGAGCTGGTAACTTTGCTTGAAGAGGACAAGCGCGACGGTGGAGAAAACGAAGTCAGCGTTACCTTGCCGTACTCCGGCAAGCCTTTCACATTGCCCTCTAATCTCTACATTTTGGGCACGATGAACACAGCCGACCGCTCCATAGCACTGCTGGATACCGCGTTGCGCCGCCGGTTCGAGTTCAAGGAAATGCCGCCTGATTTATCAACACTCGTAACGGTTGAAGGTGTCGATCTGAAGGCCGTCCTCGGCGCCATCAACAATCGCTTGGAGTATTTGAGTGATCGAGATCACCTGATTGGTCATGCGTGGCTCATGAAGTGCCGAAGCAAAGAGGAAATTGATGGTGTTATGCGTAGCAAGATCATACCCCTACTCGCGGAATACTTCTATGACGACTGGAACAAGGTTCGATCAGTGCTGGGAGGTGGCGATCACTTCATTGTTCGCGAACCGCTTGCACCCCCACCCGGCATGGAAGATGACTCCGGAGAAGATCGATATCGCTGGTTTGTACGCGAGGATGAATTTGACGTAAAAGCATACGAAAATCTGATTAAACCGACATCGGCCAAGGAGGCCGATGAGTGAATACTCTGCCGCCCATCAAGGAATGGGAGGAACTGTCGATTGGAAAGTCTGGACAGTTGGTGGATCGGGATGCGCAGCGATTACATAAACTTGCGGAGAGAATCAAAGGCAGGCTGAAGGGTCGTCCCACGGTTCTGACGCGCACAGCCACGCCGGGTCTCAAAGCGGGCCAAGTGGTCGGTGTTCTCACGACTCCAAGCGTGACCGTTGAAATTCTGCCCAAAATCGACGCTGAAGATGACCGCTCCCTCCGACAGTCGCTTGTTCGAATGCTGGCCGTTGCAAGGAAATTGCCAATCGCCGACCACGATCTTGCGCCATTGGAGATTCAACACGAAAACCTGCTGGAGGTGCTGATTCGAATATTCTCAAACCGCCTGCATTCGGCGATTCGTCGCGGCCTGCCCCATCGCTACATTGGCCACGAGGACGACTTGCCCAGACTCAAGGGGAAACTCAACGTCAAGCGCCAATTTTCGCGCAATGCCGTGCGCCCGGATCGGCTCGCCTGTGCATTCGACGAATTTTCCCCGGACACACCGCTTAATCGTGTTCTCAAGGCCGCTGTCGTCCGCCTTGCCACGGTCAGCAAGTCCGCTTCGAACCAGCGCATGCTAATCGAGTCGCTTGCAAGATTCGATGCCGTAAGCGATTCCCCGGACCCTTTGCGCGAGCGGGTGATGCTGGACCGGACAAACCGAACCTTTCACCAGCTTTACGACATGGCCAAGCTGCTCCTCGCCAGCAACTGGCAAAGTACGACATCTGGCCGCGACGAAGGATTCTCTCTGCTATTTCCAATGAATGAGTTGTTCGAGGAATACATTGGCCGCAGCCTGAAAATCGCGCTCTCGCCTCGCAACGTCAAACTGCAAGACAAGGTGCGCTATGCGATCAATTCCCCCTCCAACCGATTTAACTTGCAGCCAGACATCGTGGTCGATGGAAACGTCATTGTGGACACCAAATGGAAGGAGCTTCGGCCAGAGAAGAGGGACTTCGATGTGAAACAGGACGACATCTATCAGATGCTCGCCTACTCCCGCGCCTATGGCGCCAAGCGAGCGATCTTGCTGTATCCCTGGCATAGGGGCTTGGAACGGGAGCCTGGAATCTGCCAGAGTTGGCAATCCTCGGGAGATTCAATTCCATTCGATATCGCCACTGTCGATGTAACTCGACGGAACCACACTGTTCGGAAAACTCTCCGAGAAATTTTGCTCAACTCGAACCTGTCCCGAAACTTCGTTATGTGACTTGGAGTACACCGAGAATCGACAATTCACTTTTTGGCGGTGTTTCCGGATTATTTACTCATTTTCGACTCAGTATTGCCACTACATCAAACTTCGGTCCTCGTCGTCCATGCTGTTGTCACGGGACACCATGGACATGGCGATGCCCGCCAAGATGCCTAGCAGAACAGGGCCGAGTACGTTGGCAGCGACACTAGCGATGCGGTGTATCCGGCCCGGCACTGTGGAAGGCGCGGATGCGTATTTCATTGGTGTCGAGTAAACCTTGTTTCTCACGTCGGCCCGGATGGCGGCATGCTTTTTTCGGGATTCCCGTTTGGCGGCATACACGGTGCCGCTGTCTAATCCTCACTCGACGACTCCCCTGCCACATCGGCGCAGCATGTGGATTAATTCCTGCCCTGCGAATTTTCCAGCCACCTCGTCTTCCGCTTGCAATTTTGGTTCGTAGCCATCGCCGCAATCCAGGGTTTCCAAAGCAAATCTCGCCGAATTTGACGTCAATTCATGCGTTCCCAGCTCCACGCCATTGCTGTCGGTAATGGTCAGCTTTATGGCAGGATTTTCCTTTGTCCCGCGAGCACAGCGCCGCAGCAGGTGAATCACATCCTGGGCGGCGTACTGTCCGTCTGAACCATCGGCGCCCTCCCCTTTGGAGCCTCCGTAGGGGATTTCACTGAACTCGGCAAGCGTCTTGCGTGCGTTTTCCGCATTCAGTTCATGTTCGGCAAGCAGTGCATCGCTGGCATCGTGGATTAGAATTTTCATGATTGTTGTCCTTGCGTCGGCCTGGATTCGTTCTACAGAGCTTATTGTGCAAATTGAAAGTAGTGCTTGCAATTCGCATAGGGCAAGGCCGCTTGCTTGCTGACTCATGAATCCGACCGATATCGCTTTACATTAACTTTTCATGTTTTCATACTATGCACATGAATATGATGATACAAATCCGGAATGTGCCGGAAACGCTTCACCGCCGGCTGAAGGTGCGCGCGGCCATGGAAGGAGTCTCCATGTCGCGTTTCGTACTGCGCGAGATTGAGCGGGCGCTGGAGCGGCCGAGCCGGCGCGATTTGCTGGAAGCAATCCGGGCGCAGCCGGAAATCGAGTTGGATCCGCCGCCGGCGGAGATCTTGCGCGAGGAAAGGGAACAGCGTTGATCGTAATTGACGCATCCGGCGCTGTAGAGTTGGTGCTGAACACTGCCGCCGGTAAACGGCTGTCCCAACGCTTGAGCGACGAAACTGAAGTTGTGCATGTTCCCCATCTGATCGACCTGGAAATCGCCCAGGTACTGCGCCGGTACGTGCTTCGAGGAGCCATGGACGAGCTGTGGGGAAGGCGGGCTCTGGGCCGATGGAGGCAGATGGATGTCGAACGGCACCCCCACGAACCCTTCCTGCAACGAATCTGGCAGCTTCGAGACAACGTCTCGGCTTACGATGCGGTATACGTGGCGCTGGCTGAAACACTGTCCACCCGTCTGATTTCAGGCGATGCGAAATTGGCCGCCGTACCGGGACTGGAAGGCAGAGTCGAATTGATCTGAAGCCCATCAACTCCGTTTTTAGCCGGTTGCGCGCCTTGGCCGACCCCGCCGTAGTCGAGCGACTCAATGAGGAACGCGCGAGGCGGAAACTGCATGATAATTTGAATTGCTACTTCAAATTATCATGATAAGCTGAAGCTCATGTTCAAGAGACGCCTCGACCTTCCAAGGGCTGGCAGCGAGACCTTCTTTCTTTGGGGGCCGCGTCAGACCGGCAAAACGACGCTGCTGAAGCGGCAGTATCCGCGTGGGCGCTGGATCGATCTGCTGAAGTCCGACCAGTTCCGGCGTTACGCCACAAATCCCGAGCTTTTGCGCCAGGAGTTGGAAGCGGACGCCGCCTCGCCTCCAACCCAGGTCGTCATAGACGAAATTCAGAAAGTGCCGGCGCTGCTCGACGAAGTGCATTGGCTGATCGAGAACCGGGACATCCGCTTCGCGCTTTGCGGCTCGAGCGCCCGCAAACTGCGGCGGGGAGCGGCCAACCTGCTCGGCGGCCGGGCGCTGCGCTATCGACTCCACGGCCTGACGGCAGGCGAAATGGAGGCCGAATTCGACCTTGACCGCGTCCTGAATCACGGCTATCTGCCGCGCATTGTTCAAGCCGGGCAACCAGCGAGGATGCTTGACGCCTACGTATCCGATTATCTGAAAGAAGAAGTCGCCACGGAAGGACTGGTTCGAAACCTGCCGGCTTTTTCCGGCTTTTTGCATGCCGCCGCCTTGAGCGACGGTGAAATGGTCAACTTCTCCAATATAGCCGCCGAATGCGGAGTTTCGAGTCATACCGCCAAATCCTATTTCGAAATTTTGCATGACACCCTGCTGGGCCGCTGGCTGCCCGCTTATCGCAAACGCGCGAAACGAAGGGTGATCGCCGCGCCCAAGTTCTATTTTTCCGATGTTGGAGTCGTTAACCACCTCGCCCGAAGAATGCCGCTGCGGCGGGGTTCGGACGCTTACGGCGCCGCATTCGAAAATTGGGTGTTTCATGAGCTTTCCGCTTATGTTGACTACATGGAGCCCGACGGCGAACTTGCCTATTGGCGTCTCGCCGGCGGCAGGGAAGTCGATTTCGTATTGAACGACATGAGGCTGGTGGTCGAGGCGAAAAGCAGTGAACGGGTCTCTTCCCGGCACATGCGGAATCTGCGCAGTTTGCTCGACGATCATCCCAATGCGAAACGGCGGGTTCTCGTCTGCCTGGAACCTGTCGCCAGACGAACCGAAGACGGCATTGACGTTCTGCCCGCCGCGGAATTCGTCCGCAGGTTGTGGAACGGAGAATTGACGTGACTCCCATGCCAGGAGTCTGCGCCGTAGGAATTCGCGAAAGCGAAAATTCGCTATCGCCACGCCCCTGGCTGATCGGTTGAGGTGAAGCCCATCAATTCCTTCAAGCACCAGTTGCGCGCCTTGGCCGGGCTGTTTCCGCTGACGGCGCGGGGTGTCGTTACCTTGCTTTGCATCGCGCTGGCGCTGCGCTTTTTCGGCTATGGCGCCATGGATCTGATGGTGTTCGCGCTCGGCATCTGCGCGCTGGCGATCCTGGTGAGTTGCCTGTTTTCGGTGATTGTCTGCGGATTGATCCTGCAGCGCCGCATCCAGCGCGAAGCCGGGGACAAATCCGGGCGGGGAAACGGCAGGGCCTTCGAGGCCGGGTTTCCCAACCGGACGGGTTTCAGCCTGCCGCCTGTCGGCCTGCTTCCGCTCGTGCGGCTGCAATGGTCCTGGCACTATCCGGACAGGATCGACAGCCGCATCCGCATCGCTGCGGACGAGTTTCTCGAAGAAGAGATTACGCCACGGCTGCGTTGTCTCAGCGGCCATGTGACGCGGCGTTTCGAGGTGTCCGACGTGCTCGGACTGTGCCGCTATTCCTGGCGCGCGCGGCGCGAACGGGAATGTTACGTATTGCCGCGCATCAACACCCTGAAGAATCTGCCCCTGTTGCATTCGCTTGCCGCCGAGGACGGCATGCCGCGGCAGAGTGGCGAGCCCGTGGGCGACCGCATGGAAATCAGGCCTTACGCAGCCGGAGATTCGGTGCGCGACATTCTCTGGAAGAATTATGCGCGCACCCGGCAGTTGAACGTGCGCCAGCGCGAACGCAGCGTCGCGCATGGCAAACGCATCCTGGCCTACCTGCTTTCGGGACCCGGCGACGAGGCCGCGGCGGCGGTAGCGCGGGCGGCGCTCGAATCCGGCGCTTTCGGCGACGATTGGCAGTTCTCCGCCGATGGCACCGAGACCCCATGCGACGATCTCGACTCCTCGTTGCGCGCGGTGGCGCGCTCCCGCGGTCTCGGGGCGCCCCATGCGCCGGGACTTGAACGTTTCCTGACCGCGGCCGATCAGCGCGGCGCCACGCATTGCATCGTCTTCGCCGCTGCCGGGACCGTTTCCGGTCTTGCCGGGATCGGCAAGGGCGCTTTTCAGGGCCGATTCTCGCTGGTGCTGGCCACCGACGGCATGGAAGAGCCCGAACGGCGCCCGCCCTGGAACCGCTTTTTCCTGCGCCCCACCGAGCGGCGCAGGGATGGCGGCAGCGGCGGTTCACGCGAGGAATTGCTGCTATTATGCCGTCAGTTGGGGCCCGCGGTAGAGTCGATCGTGCTGGTCGACCGGGCCACCGGAACCTGCTACGACGACAAGTTGCACAAGATCTGAACAAGAGCATTTAAACAAGAGTAACTGGCCGGATGACGCAATTGGCGGAATTTCAGTCTACGGACCGGCAACATTTGCCGGCGGCGCTCGCGCGGGCGGCGATTATCGCCGGCAGTTACTGGCTGCTGAGTCTGTCGCTTACGGTCGCCACCGGCTCTTTCGCGGCGGTCGCCGGCTGTATCGCCGCCTGCGTCCTGACCGGATTGCCCGAGCGCGAAAATCCGCTCAAGCGGCTGCGCACCCCGGTGATTCTGATCGCGGCGGCGTTACTTGCGATCACTGGCATGATTGCCGGGAACCTGATTACCGGCAGCAATCTGGCCGCCACGCTATTCGGGCCCGTGGCCGCCTTCCATCTGGCGGAAGGCGTCAAATGGCTGTGTTTCAGTTTCGCCCTGACCGGCGCCGTGCGCGTACTGGCGGTGCGCAGCAGCGCCGGCGGGATCATCGAAGTGCTGCTCGTCGCCACCGGTTTCGTCATCATCCTCTCCGCGCATCGCAACGGCATGATCAACCGGCCCTTTTTCCTCGGTGATTTCGCCTTGAGCCGGGGTCTCGACCCGGCC